>PCBE01000094.1 GCA_002731295.1 Acidiferrobacteraceae bacterium
TGTGCTGGTGATTGTGTTTGCGACAGTCGGCGCGCTGGGAACATCTTCCGTGTTCACTGCGATGGCTTGGCCCTGCCCGGATTGCTGAGCCGTTTGGGACATCGTCGGCACTACGGGTGTTACGTTATGTTCGACCCAGGCCTGCCAAATCAGGACCAGCACCAGCGCTAAGCCGGTAAACAGGATGAGTCTCTGGAAATCCACTTTTAGCGCGTCAGTGGTGCAAACAACCGGAGTTGCCTGTGTTCTCGCCCGGCACCATGTCCACACCACCTGGGTGCCAGGGGTTGCAGCGGATCAGCCGACGCAGTGTCAGCCAGATGCCGCGGGTTATGCCGTGACGCTCGATTGCCTCTATGGCGTAGGACGAACACGTGGGATAGAAACGGCAAGTCGGCCCCAATAACGGACTGATCAGGTAGCGATATCCGCGCAGCGCTGCTGTGACTACTTGCCGCATTTTTCTTTCACCCGTATCCAGTGACCAAAAAGACTTCGATCGACCTGTAAGCACCCGGTTTCATTGGCTTCCTGCCGAGCGATTACCACCAAGTCCAAACCAGCCAGTGGTTGTTTATGATAACGAAAGGATTCTCGTACCCGGCGCTTCAGTCGATTGCGCCGCACCGCTTTAGTGGACACTCGCCGGGAGACTGTGATGCCTAGCCGCGCGCCGCCTGTTGGTCGTTTCGCCGCATAAACAGTAAACAGTTGATCATCGCTACGGCATCGTTTTGCGATCGTCGTGCGGTAATCCTCGCTGTGTAGGAGGCGTTCGCTTCGCATGAAGCGGGCATTACTCACTACCGGTGGCTAACGTCGCCCGGCTCTCAGGCGCTGAGCTGCGCCCGGCCTTTCGACCGGCGCGCGTTGATCACGGCTCGTCCTGCGCGTGTTTTCATTCGCGCCCTGAAACCATGTCGTCGTTTTCGTTTGACTTCACTGGGCTGGAAAGTGCGCTTCATAAGGCGTATCCCGAATTCTTTGGTCGGCTCTCGAAAAAGGCGTCGGACTTTACTCGTAATTATGGCGTAATGTCAATGTTTTTAGGTAGTCTCCTGTGTTCTGTGGATAAATAATATTAGGATAATTGCTGTGGATAACTTTAAAATTATCGTTTACACTGGCCCCTAAGACAGTCGCCGCCCACTCGCCCCATTAAACCTAAACCGCGCCAGAAGCGCTAGCCACAGACTCCACCACTACAACCGTGTCTACCACGCTTTGGAAACTTTGCTTAAGTCGTCTCGAAGACGACCTCTCCGCACAACAGTTCAACACCTGGATCCGGCCGCTACACGCCGTTGAACATGCCAACGGTCTAACACTGCTCGCACCCAATCGATTTGTGCGCGACTTCGTACACAAAGAATATCTTGGCCTAATTTCTAGCCTGGCAACAAACTTTAGCCCCAAACCTGCTGCGGTCAGACTGGATATTGGCAGCGAACAAGCAGGTAACGCTGCTTCGGTCACCGCCGATCAGCAACCGGCGGTCCGAAACAAAGGTTTAGGTGCTCTGGGTTTTGAAGGCCGTCTCAACCCAGCGTTTACATTTGAGACCCACGTCGAGGGTAAATCCAACCAACTCGCCCGGGCGGCTGCCAGCCAGGTCGGAGAAAACCCGGGGCAAGCCTATAACCCATTGTTTCTTTACGGGGGTGTCGGTCTGGGCAAAACACACCTGATGCAGGCTGCCGGCAATCTGACCCGGCAACTTAGGCCAGATGCCAAAGTCCTGTACGTACACTCGGAAAGGTTTGTGGCTGATATGGTCAAGGCTTTACAGCATAATGCGATCAACGAGTTCAAGCGTTTTTATCGATCTTTGGATGCACTGCTGATTGACGATATTCAGTTCTTTTCGGGGAAAGAGCACTCGCAGGAAGAATTTTTCCATACTTTCAATACGTTACTGGAGGGCCAGCGGCAAGTCGTCATTACCAGTGACCGCTTTCCGCGTGAGATTTCCGGCGTCCAGGAACGTCTAATTTCCCGGTTTGGCAGCGGCTTGACTGTCCCGATCGACCCACCCGAGCTCGAGACCCGAATGGCCATCTTAAAAAACAAGGCCCAACAAAAAGGCGTAGACCTACCTGAGGATGTGTGTTTCTTTGTGGCCAAACAGATTCGATCCAATGTTCGGGAACTCGAGGGCGCGCTGCACCGGATTATCGCCAGCGCCAACTTTACCGGGCGCAGTATCAACACCGGGCTTGCTCGGGAAGCCCTGCGCGATCTGTTGGTCTTTCAGGAACGACAGGTCACCATACAGAATATTCAGAAAGTAGTGGCGGAATACTTCAAGATGCGGATCTCGGACCTTCATTCCAAGCGACGGAACCGCCAGATTACCCGACCGCGCCAAATCGCCATGGCGCTAGCAAAAGAACTCACCACCATGAGCTTGCCAGAAATCGGCGATGCGTTCGGGGGTAGAGACCACACAACGGTGTTGCACGCTCAGCGTAAGATCGCCGAGTTGGTCAAGACAGATCCCAAGATCAGCGAAGACTACCAGAACCTCCATCGACTTCTAGGTGGATAACGTGTGCGTTTCCAGTGAAAAACTGTGGCATGATTTCCTTTAACGCGGTTTTCGCGGTACCTTGTTACCCTATACACAATCTAATTCACAACATTACACACACCCCGTAATTCTAATAACTAATTGTTTTTATTATATAAATATACTTTTTCAGTTTATCAACAGCCCTAATTAAAGCAGTAAACAGATTACTTATGAAATTATTAATAGAGCGAGAACAACTACTAACGCCACTTAACACCGTCACCAGTGTTGTAGAGCGCAGGCAAACCCTACCCATACTGGGAAACGTGTTGATGCAACTAGAGAACAATACCCTCACTTTAGTTGGTACTGACCTGGAAGTGGAAACCAGCATTCAAACCACTGTTCTGGAAGGTAGTGATGGTCAGTGTACTGCGACAGCTCGCAAACTCCTCGATATTTGTCGCGCGCTTCCTGATAACGCGAAACTGGAATTCAGCGCGGCCGGGGGCAAGCTCAAGATCAAGTCAGGCCAGAGCCGCTTCAGCCTACAAACTCTACCGGCCGCCGATTTCCCGCGGCTTGAGACTGAGAACTGGGAAGAGCGAGTGCGCCTGGAGCAATCAGCACTGCGGGGCCTTTTCGACAAAACAGCTTTTTCGATGGCGCAACAAGACGTGCGGTATTTTTTAAATGGTGTGCTGATTGAGTTGGATGGCGACACGATCAACTCCGTAGCGACGGATGGGCACCGGTTGGCACGCAGCCGAACAAAACTGCCCAGTGCTGCCGGGTCGCTGCGCCAAGCGATAATCCCCCGAAAGGCCGTTCTGGAACTCGGGCGATTCCTGGCCGACGGCGGAGACGAGATAACGCTGGAACTCAATCCAAACCATGTGCGATTCAGCCGACCCGGCGCGCAACTGACCAGCAAACTGATAGATGGAAAGTTCCCCGATTACAAAGCGGTCATGTCGCAGGTCCTGTCACAGAAAATGGTCGCCGACCGAGAACTGCTTCACGAAGTGCTGGCGAGAACCTCGGTGCTGACAAACGAAAAATATCGGGGTATTCGGTTGGATTTATCCAAGGGTTCATTAAAGCTGTCGGCCCACAACCCTGACCAAGAAGAAGCTAATGACGAGGTGAGTGTGGAGTATGAAGGTGACAGCCTGGAGATAGGATTCAACGTGACTTACCTGATGGATGCGCTTCGGGCCATGTCGACAAAGACCGTGGAAGCGGAGCTGCAGGACGGGAACAGTGGGTGCATGCTCCACGAACCCGATGATGATGATACGTTGTACCTGATTATGCCCATGCGATTGTAGAGAAGCTGTACCCAAAAACAGCCCCCGGACGTCGTTGTTTCACGTGAAACCAGGGGATTGAACCCCAGGGGTTTGGAAGACACGTTGTTTCACGTGAAACAACAAAAACCCCATAAAACCGCCGTTTTCCCGGCTCAGTAACCCTTGTTCGTGATATAATAAAAGCCCGCCACGAGGAGTATTTATGAGCGCTCAACCGGTCTACGACGAAAGCAGTATTAAGGTCCTCAAGGGGTTGGAAGCGGTCCGCAAACGACCCGGCATGTATATCGGTGACACCGATGACGGTACTGGCCTTCATCATATGGTTTTTGAGGTGGTCGACAACTCCATAGACGAAGCACTCGCGGGCCACTGCCAAGAAATTACCGTGACGATACACGCTGACGAGACGGTGTCGGTAGTGGACGACGGTCGGGGTATTCCGACCGGGTTGATCACAGAAGAAGGGCGCTCTGCGGCGGAAGTCATCATGACCCAACTACACGCGGGGGGAAAATTTGACCAAGATTCCTATAAAGTGTCTGGTGGTTTGCACGGCGTCGGCGTTTCGGTGGTTAACGCGTTGTCATCCAGCCTCAGGTTAATAATTCATCGGGGTGGTAAAACCTACCGCCAAGATTACCAAGGGGGCGTACCGACTGAACCGCTGACTGACATCGGTGACACTACCCGCACGGGCACGGAAGTGCATTTTAGACCCGACCCGCTGGTATTCACAGACCTCGTGTTACACCACGATATTCTGGCGAAGCGGCTCCGGGAGTTGGCTTTTTTGAATTCGGGTGTTCGGAACAGATTGTTGGACGAACGGGTCGGCACCGAGGAAATTTATGAATATAAAGGTGGAATAAAGGCGTTTGTCGAACACCTGGGGAGCAAGAAAAACAAGCTTCACCCAACGGTATTAGCAGTTAGTGCGGAACGGGATGGCGTTCAGCTCGATCTCGCGCTGCAGTGGAACGACGGCTATCAGGAAAATGTTTTTTGCTACACCAACACCATCCCACAGGGCGATGGGGGCACCCATCTTGAGGGGCTGCGCGCCGCCATGACCAGAACGCTGGGTCGTTATATGGACGAAAGCGGGGCCACGAAGCGCGCCCGGATCGATGTAAAAGGGGAAGACTGTCGAGAGGGCCTGACTGCTGTGCTGTCGGTGAAAGTCGCGGACCCGAAGTTCTCGTCTCAAACCAAGGAAAAACTGGTTTCTTCAGCTGTCAGNGGCCCGGTCGAATCGCTGATCAGCGAGCATCTCGGGGCTTTTTTGNTGGAGCGACCGACAGAGGCCAAAGCGATCGTCGATAAAATCGCCGATTCTGCGCGGTCAAGAGAGGCCGCGCGGCGNGCGCGNGAGATGACCCGCCGAAAAAATGCCCTAGAAATGGGCGGCTTACCCGGCAAGCTCGCGGATTGCCAAGAAAAAGACCCGGCACAGAGNGAGATTTACCTGGTCGAAGGAGACTCGGCTGGCGGGTCGGCCAAGCAGGCGCGCGACCGGCGCTACCAGGCNATTCTCCCCCTTAAAGGCAAGATTCTGAACGTGGAAAAGGCGCGATTTGACCGAATGATCGCGTCAGATGAAGTCGCGACGCTTATCACAGCATTGGGAACCGGAATAGGCAAGGATGATTTTGATGTCAGCAAACTACGTTATCACCGGATCATCATCATGACCGATGCAGATGTCGACGGGTCGCATATCCGAACGCTGCTGCTGACATTCTTCTACCGCCAGATGCCCGAACTGTTAGAAAGAGGCCATGTATTCATCGCGCAACCGCCACTGTACAAGGTCTCCCTGCGCAAGAAAGAGACATACCTGAAGGATGACGACGAGATGAATCGTTATCTCTTGGGATTGGCGCTGGAAGGGGCGAAACTCCAGCGACGAGATGAACCCAGTGTGGCGCTGGCTGGGCCCGAGCTCAGGGCGCTGTGTACCGAATTTTTCGCGATTAGGTCTGCGATTAACCGGTTGGCCCGACGCTACCAGGCCGAGGTGCTGTGGGCGCTCAGCGNCCTGGCGCCATTAGGTCAGACGGGCCAGCCAACCGAGCAAGACCAAGCCGAATTTGCACAACTATTGAGTGCTAGGCTATCTGGGACTGTAAGTCAGGGCGGCCCCCAGTATCGCGTTTACTTCGATAACGCCGATGACGCGGGGCAATGGTCGCTGGTGGTTGAAAGCGANCACCACGGGCAGTATCGTCAGACGCGANTACCCGCTGAGTTTTTCGATACCCAAGAATATGGATCGATGATAGCGTTAGGCCAGCGACTGGACGCATTAGTGGGTTCGCAACCGACGGTGGTTCGAGGCGATAAGCAGACTGCAGTAGAGGATTTTGCCGGTGCCATTGAGTGGCTGATGTCCGAAGTCAGGCGTGGCCTGACGGTGCAACGCTATAAAGGNTTGGGCGAGATGAATGCCGACCAATTGTGGGAAACAACAATGGACGCGAGTCAGCGGACACTTTCCCGAGTACAGATTGAAGACGCCGTTGGTGCCGATGAGATCTTTAGCGTNCTGATGGGTGATGATGTAGAGCCTCGCCGCGCGTTCATCGAGCGCAACGCTTTTGCCGTGAACCACCTAGATATATAATAAAATCAATAACTTATCAGTGAAGTGTACGAGGCGCTGAAAGTATAAAACGNGGAATAGTGGCGTCGAACGTTCGGCCGTCTTCAGCCACCATCTGGTAAGTGCCGTGCATGGTGCCCACGGGCGTTTCAATGACGGCCCCGGACGTATAGCGAAAACCCTCCCCAGGCTTGAGCACGGGCTGCTCACCAACGACACCCTCGCCTTCGACCTCTTCGGTTCGGTTGTCGGCATCGGTGATGAACCAGTGCCGAGAAATTAGTTGCGCGGNGACAGAACCACGGTTTACCAAGGTGATGGTATAGGCAAAAACAAACCGGTCTTCATCGGGCTCAGAGTGTTCCGAGACATAGGCGGTTTCNACCTGAACGTCGATGTCGTACTGGTTTTCCATAATGTTGGCGCTCCTGTTCTAACGGTCACAACTGACNGTGACGATGTTACCGTTTTCTGATTGCAGATGCATAGCTGCCAGTTGTCGACCCCAGACACAGCCACCATCTAGGCCGTAGAGCGTACGCTGGTTGNAAATGCCAAGATCCGACCAGTGGCCAAAGATTANCCGCGTATTACCCAGCGANTGCCTGTTCAGATCAAACCAGGGCNTAAGCGGAGCCGGCGCTGCTGCGGGCAACCCCTTGAATTNCAGCTCNAGGCTAAGGTCCGGCGTACAGTAACGCATCCGGGTGAGTGCGTTAGTAATNAANCGCAGGCGGCCCCAACCGGTTAATTGATCACTCCAACGGGCCGGGGTGTTTCCGTACATGTGGGCAAGAAAATCCAGCCACTGGTCTGAGCGTAGTATGTTTTCGACTTCGCGGGCCAACAACAACCCTTGGGGCAGTGACCAGCCTGGATAAAGCCCGGCGTGAAACATCGCAGCATTTAAGTCGGAGTCGAAATGAGCCAGGGGCAGGTGCCGGACAAAATCGGTCAGTTCATCCAGATCAGGGGCTTGCAGTAGACGATCAAGCCGGTTGGCCGACTTATTTTGATGCAGCCCTGCCGATAGGGCCAAGAAATGAAGGTCGTGATTTCCCAGCACCACTGTGGCCTGGTCCTTTAACGATTTGATAAATCGGAGCACCGCTTCGGAGTCGGGGCCACGGCTGATTAGGTCTCCCACGAACCAAAGGCAATCAGTGGCCGGGGTGTAGCGGATTTTATCAAGCAAACGCTCAAGACAAGACATACAGCCCTGAACGTCACCGATGGCCCAGGTGGCCAAAGTTTGGCTTAGGCCTGCTCAGTCATTGAGCGGTTCGAAACCCCTCGCCCGGCGCTCTGTGGGTGAGAGGTCGTCGTAGATCGCATCGAGACGTCGCTGCCAGTAGGATTCACGGATAAACAAGTAGGGGTCGAGCTGAAGTTTTAGGACATGGTCTGCCATGAGCAGTTCAGCCCGCGCATTGAACGTGCGCAGGGCGTAGCCCAGGGCGAGGTCACGATCACTAGCGTCATACGACACGGGGTCGGCGTAGATAAATGCCGGGACAAGCGCGACGGCGTCGCGGACATTGCTGGGCCCCAGCAACGGCAACACCAAGTAGGGCCCGGCGGGCAGTCGCCACCGGGCCAGAGTCTGACCATAGTCTTCTTCGTGTCGCGGCCTGCCAACAGCGCCAGCGACGTCAAAAAGGCCGGCAACCCCGAGGGTGCTGTTGATAACCAGTCGTTCAAAGTCGAGGCGGCCTTGAGTAAACCGCCCCTGTAATAAATCGTTGGCAATAGTTGCGGGCAGTTGCAGGTTGCTAAAGAAATTGCTGACCGACAACCGGACCGCTGAGGGGACGGTATGGGCGTAAACAACAGCGACGGGGCGAATGAAAAAACGGTCCAGCCCATCATTGAAACCAAAGACCATACGGTTCACAGGCTCAAGGGGGTCAGACAGTGGGGGCAGCGAAAGGCTGCTAGAGCCGGCATTTTGGGGGGTAGCGCAACCAGTGAGCAGCAAAGGAAGAGCCAGGAGCAACGCTAGACTGCTGTAGCGAACACTGCCCTTCAGATACCGCTGGCCTAAATCAAGTCGCCGGATGGCCAAGTGTG
>PCBE01000095.1 GCA_002731295.1 Acidiferrobacteraceae bacterium
TATTTAGGATGGTTACCCTCTATCGTTTTCCTGAGAGGTAACGAAACTGGCTGGGTGCTAATTAAGACCTTAGCGATGCCAACCTTGACTTTGATTATAGTTGCGTCGTCGCAGATTATTCGAATGACGCGGGCAACAGTTCTGAATGTGATGAGTTCCCCATACATTGAAATGGCCATACTGAAAGGTGTGCCACGCAAGAAAATTATCTTGCGGCATGCATTGTTAAATGCGATCGGTCCGATCGTTAATGTGATTGTGCTGAATCTGGCGTGGCTTGTCGGTGGGGTCGTCGTGGTCGAGATAATTTTTGCCTATCCCGGATTGGCTAAATTGATGGTCGAAGCCGTTCTTTTGAGGGACTTACCGCTGGTTCAGGCTTGTGCAATGATTTTCTGTGGCACTTATGTCGTCCTAATCTTTTTGGCTGACATGGCTTCAATCCTGTCCAATCCGCGCCTGCGTCATCCCAAGTAAGAGAGCTGGCGATGTCAGAGATAACTCAAAACGCTAGTCCGACAACGCAGTTCGAAGAGCTGCCTGATGCACCGCCCAAGCGAAAAATCAAACTCAGTCTGGCAGGTAAAATCGGTGTTGTAGTCCTCATTTTCTGGGCGATCATAGTGGCCATCGGACCAACGATCTCTCCTTATCACGAGGCAGACATTCTTGACGAGGAACTTTTTGTTGTGCCAGGCGGAGACGAGTATCCGGATACCGATTTCCAACCACCCAGTAAAATTGTGTTGCTTGGGACGGACTATTTGGGTCGGGACACTCTATCCCGCATNCTCTACGGAGCAAGAACGACCATCGGAATTTCGTTTATTTCAACCCTGTTGGCGTATCTCATCGGGGTCACATTGGGCATTGCAGCGGCCGTCGGTAGCAAAGTGCTCGACACGATTCTGAGNCGGCTAAACGACGCACTGCTTTCTTTACCCTCATTNATGATGGCGCTNGTTATGATTGCTGCTTTGGGCAGCNCGATTCCNTTGCTGATCCTACTNACNGGNATAATTTACGCGGCCAGTGTGTTTCGCATTGCGCGTTCTCTGGGGCAGGAGGTNATGGTCAGTGATTTTGTTGAAGCGGCTCGAGTACGAGGNGAGGGTTTATGGTGGATTATCACCCGCGAAATACTACCCAACATCGCGATGCCGTTGGCGACTGACTTTGGATTGCGTTTCGTTTGGATCATCCTGTTTATCTCCGCATTGAGTTTTCTGGGATTAGGTGTGCAGCCACCAATGTCGGATTGGGGCAGTATGGTGAAGGAAAATCTTCCAGGCCTGATCTATGGATCGATGGCACCGATATTGCCATCGCTTGCTATNGCAACCCTCACGATATCGGTGAACATGATTGTGGATGATATCTCTGCATTTACCGGCGGCAAGCTGTCCAAGAGGATGATTTCATGAGNGTCCTGCTCGAGGTCGACGATCTCAAAATNAGTGCCCGCAGGGACGATGACAGCCTGCTGCCGATTGTTAAAGGGGTCAGTTTCAACGTGGCCCGCGGTGAGGTGGTGGCGCTGATCGGCGAGTCTGGGTCGGGCAAGACCACCATAGCGTTGTCGGCTCTGGGGTATACCAAGCCGGGCCTGGAATTTGCCGGCGGTGAGGTCCGCCTGGAAAATGAAGATGTTATTACCATGGAGCCAGATCAGTTGCGAGCCCTGCGTGGCCAGCGGGTCGCTTACTTAGCACAGAGCGCAGCGGCAACGTTCAANCCGGCGCTGACGATCGGTGAACAAGTGACAGAATCTTGCGTTCTACACGGAATATTGGACCAAGNACNGGCCAATGAACGTGCTGAGACACTCTACCGTGCNCTGGAATTGCCAGATCCTGATCGATTAGGCAAACGATATCCACACCAGGTGTCAGGGGGTCAGTTGCAACGGCTAATGGCTGCAATGGCACTGTGCGGCAAGCCGGATCTTCTCGTGCTCGACGAGCCGACTACTGCCCTCGATGTAACCACCCAGATAGAAGTGCTTAAGGCATTCAAATCGGTAATTAAGCAAGAAGGCTCTGCCGCCATTTATGTGACACACGATCTGTCTGTAGTGGCGCAGNTTGCAGATCATATCGTGGTGCTCTATGCGGGTGAGGTCCAGGAGCATGGCAGCGCCGAACANGTNGTAAATNANCCNNNCCACGATTACACCCGACGCTTGATGCNTGCGGTACGGCCGCCACCTGCAGCCGGTCAGGGTGATGAAATGTTGGGTGAGCACAAGCGAGACGTACCGGCGTTAAAGGTGAAAGACATTACCGCGGGTTATGGCAGGAAACGCAATGGCGTACCTGAGATTACAGTCTTGCGGGACGTCAATGTGTCCATTGAACGCGGCCATACCGTGGGCGTGATAGGGGAATCCGGTTGCGGGAAATCGACCCTGGCGCGGGTGATGGCCGGATTATTGCCTGCCGTACATGGGCAGGTGTTGCTGGACGGAAACGACTTGCAACCGGCGCTTCAAAAGCGCGACCGCGGTGAGTTACAGAAAATTCAGTTTGTTTTTCAGATGGCCGATACCGCGCTTAATCCGCGTCAACGGATCGATCACATTCTGGGCCGGCCCCTAGAGTTTTACCTGGGCCTAAAAGGTAAGGAGAAGCGTCGGCGGATCATGGAACTGCTCGACATGGTCGAACTGCCTCAGGACTTTGCCGGCCGGTATCCCGAGGAACTCTCGGGCGGGCAGAAGCAGCGTGTTAATCTTGCCAGGGCGCTGGCTGCATCTCCCGAGGTGCTGCTCTGTGACGAGGTGATTTCTGCTCTTGATTCGATCGTAGGCGCCAATGTCATTGAATTATTAAAACGGTTACGCAAACAAACCGGCGTATCGTTTGTGTTTATCAGTCATGATCTTTCGACGGTTGCTTCCTTTGCAGATGAGATTGTGGTGCTCTACGCCGGTCGGGTGGTTGAACAGGGGCCGGCGGACCAGGTGCTATCACCTCCCTATCATCCCTACACCCGTCTGCTGATCAGTTCTGTGCCGGAGCTTCGTGTCGGCTGGCTGGAAGAGACAATGCAGACGCAAGAAGCGCAGGCCGGTATCGACCGGGTCGTGCAGCTGACCGAAATCGGCTGCCCATTCTTTGATCGATGTCCTCTAGCGATCGAGGGAACCTGCGATCGTGAGACTGCCCCCATGCGGGATCTTGGCAATAGTCACCTGATCGAATGCCATCGCAGTAAGGAAGAGTTTGTGCACTGAACTTGACCGGAATCGGGTGTAGGCTGGTTTTATAAAATGTTGTTGCTAGCTATTGGGCGGCCCGCTTCTAGAGAAGTCTGCAAAAACATCGATGAATTTCCCTCACGCGATTTAGCAATGTCGTGGCTGATAGTCTGATGAGACAGCAACTGCTCAATGAACATGGACGAAGTTGCCACGATGTGAAGGCTGTAATTGGACTTTTGATGTCGTGTGACACCAAGTAGTAACCTGCCGTATCCACGCCTCGGCGTAGCGGTCTTGGTAACAATAGAGAAGGGCTAGGTTGTTGAGACCAATTGCAAAGTCCTGTATTTTTGATGTGAAATGCAATCTATCTGCGAGGTGACAATTGATGTCATACATTTTTACGGCGGCCGATGTCGAAGCGAATTCTGAGTTTATTAGCGATTGCAAAGTGCATACGGCAATTCCCGCCACTGGAGGGAGCTGTCAGTTGATTTGGGCGAAATTTGAACCTGGTGGAACCTACGAACCCCATAGCCACCTGCATGAACAAATGAGTGTGGTCGTTTCCGGCCGCATGCGCCTTACGGTCGGAGATGAGGTCCGTGATATTGGTCCTGGTGACATGTGGTACGCGCCGGCGAATGTGAAACATGGCGGTGAGATTTTAGGTGNCGAACCTGTCGTTTTCATCGACGTNTATGCCCCACCCAGCAGGNCCATTGCTCAGTGGGTTGAGAACAANAAANNTTAAGTCNCACAACGGCTGTGTGCTTGNTGAGAAGTAGTCNTNCAGTGNAGTCANCAGGGTGTTNNNNCTNTGATATATNNGNNNTTNNNANNAAATATACNTNNTTNCATAANCNTNTTNNANGTNNGTTTGACGGACNGNCTTANNTCATGTTTCACTGTTCGNGTNGTTCTNGCAGTNCNTNNGCTNNTTNGCTTGAANTTTNNACANTNANNTGAATGGNGGNTANCTNATGAAGGATATNAANAAATTNCANCAGATGTTTCGNGATGGNCGNATGNATCGTCGNGANTTCCTNGCNGCNATGGGNGCNTTGGGNTTTACCGCGACNACNGCNGGCGGTNTATTGACGTCNGCCAGTGCNNTGGCNGAGACNCCGAAGAAAGGTGGTCGACTCAGATTTGCTTGGGATCAACATGGTCCAGCAGATACGCTNGANCCAGCGTTGAATACNGCGACGATCGACTATGTTCGTGGCCGTTGTTACTACAACAGNCTCACGCAGTTTAATCCTGACCTNTCNCTANGAGGNGATTTNGCNGAAGAGTGGAGTGTTAATTCCAACGCCACAGANTTCACCTTTAAGNTNCGTAANGGCGTGACNTTCCATGANGGTGCAGATTTCACGGCCGATGACGCGCTCTATGCCATGAATCGTCACTTGGGGGCAGATTCGATCTCCAAAGCATCATCGCTGGTCAGTATGGTCAGTGAGTGGAAGAAGATTGACAAGTACACCATCAAGGCAATCTTGAGTTCACCCAATGCTGATCTTGCTTCTATCCTGGGTACTTTTCACTTCAACATCGTTCAGAATGGCGCTGAAGGGGAATACTTTCAAAAACCCAATGCGACTGGNCCGTTTACAGTTGAAGAATTTGTCCCGGGCGTGCGTTCTGTCGGGAAGAGAAATCCCAACTATTTCCGTGATGGGCCTTACCTCGACGANGTAGAGACATTTGCTATCACCGANGCTGTTGCGCGGACCAACGCACTCGTCGCCGGCGATATTCAGATNTGTGGAAACCTCGATCCGAAGGCGATCAAGCAAATCGAAGGGAACAATGGNACCGAAATTTACATGGTGCCNTCGGGCGGATATCCAACNATCTGTGTTATGCGNGATCGTCATCCCGGTGACAATTTGGACTTTGTACTGGCACTGAAGTACCTGCAGCGCCGCGAGAAAATCCTCAAAGGNATCTTCAAGGGGATGGGTNCCATGGGTAACGACCATCCGATTGGNTCGGCCTANNTGAAGCACTGNGCAGATNTNCCACANCGCCCNTTCGATCCTGANAAAGCGAAGTNTCATCTGAAAAAATCNGGNATCACNGAAGCNGAAATNNNCGTTGCCGAGATTAAAGGCGGTATTACGGACATGTGNCTGCTCCTGCAACGTGAGGCATCGAANATCGGTCTTAAGNTGAANGTGAAACGNGTCCCGAATGATGGGTACTGGGGTGCNGTCTGGATGAAGNNGCCGATCATGCGTGTCATCCTGGAACATGCGTCCGACCGCCAACGTCATGCTGACGCTGGCTTACAAGAGTGATGCACCGTGGAATGAAGTTCACTGGAAGAACGAGCGCTTCGATGAATTGTTGCTTGCCTCCCGGGCCGAAGCTGATCCTGCGAAATCACAGGAACTGTACTGTGAAATGCAAAAGCTGGTCAGCGATGACGGTGGGAACGTCATTCCATTGCACGCAGCTTACCTGGATGCCATTTCAAGTAAGGTCAAAGGTATGCCCAAGGTTCCGCTGGCTGCAACAGGTGGTGGTGAGTGGCCAGAGTACGCCTGGATCGATAGCTAAGGTAATCCAATTAACACGGGCTTGCGCTTTCAGGCGTGAGCCCGTGTTTTGTTTATCAATGGCTATCTTTTGGTGCTCGTCTAGATGGACTACGCAGGCGTAGAACTATGATGGGGCAAATGATTCTTCGGCGAGCGGGCATTGGCCTGGTCACGCTTTGGGTGGTCTCAGTGCTGGTGTTTGCGGGTACGGAAATCTTACCCGGTGACGTGGCCGAGGTGATGCTCGGGCAGGAAGCAACACCAGTCGCGCTCGAAAATCTTCGAGAGAAACTTGGACTCAATAAACCTGCCCCAGTGCGCTACCTGGAATGGCTTCAGGACATGGCGACGGCCGACCTGGGCATGTCACAAGCTGGTGGCACGTCAATTGACAAGCTGATTGGCAGCCGGTTGTACAACACGATGCTTCTCAGCGCAATTGTTGCAGCTATCGCCGTACCGGTCTCTCTGATCCTCGGGTTAGTGGCTGCCATGTTTCCGGGTAGCCGGCTGGATCGAATCATTACGAGCGCCACACTGTGTCTGATATCCGTTCCTGAATTCTTTATTGCAACACTGCTGGTGCTGATTCTTGCGATTCAGCTGAACTGGTTGCCGGCAATTGCCTACATAACAGAGTTTGAATCGGTCTGGCAGCTGCTTAGATCGCTGGCCATGCCGATTTTGACGCTGTGTATCGTGATTGCCGCACAAATTATTCGAATGACCCGGGCCACAGTGCTTAATGTGATGAGTTCGCCGTATATCGAGATGGCGATACTGAAGGGTGTACCCCGCAAGCGAATNATTCTACGCCATGCGCTGTTCAATGCGATCGGNCCNATNGTNAATNTCNTCGCGCTNAANCTNGCNTATCTNGTCAGNGGNGTNGTGATTGTTGAGACNATNTTTGCCTANCCNGGNCTGGCNAANTTNATGNTNGACGGNGTGCANACNCGNGATATGCCNNTGGTNCAGACNTGNGCCATGATNTTCTGTNCGACTTATGTTGTTNTGATNTTTNTTGCNGANCTTNCNGCGATGNTNTCNAACCCNCGNNTGCGNCANCCCAAATAAGGTCTGAANNCANATGNCNGAANCNATCNCNNNNANNNCGCAGTTNGANGAACTGCCCGATGCCCCGCCCAAGCGAAGGCTCAAGTTGTCCTGGAGNGGCAAGCTCGCGGTCTGTGTNGTTTCCTTCTGGATCGTCATTGCGTTTATTGGNCCGTATATCTCGCCGTANCACGAAGCGGAATTNCTGGAAGAAGATCTNTTTAGGGTGGCGGGCAGTGACGAATACCCAGAAGTGGAGTTTCAGGGTATCAGCAAGATNACGTTGCTGGGCACAGACTATCTTGGCCGAGATACCTTGTCCCGCATTATGTGGGGTGCCAGAACAACCATCGGAATCTCTCTGGCTGCGACATTGTTGGCTTACTTCGTGGGTGTCACGCTCGGCATCGCCGCCGCTGCNGGNGGTAGCAGGCTCGATGCGATGCTCAGTCGAGTCAACGATGCCTTTCTTTCTATTCCCCANATTATGNTGGGTCTGATCGTGATTGCTGCTGTTGGCAGTACCATTCCGATCCTGATCATTATGTCGGGATTGATCTATGCCACCAGTGTATTCCGAATCGCACGCTCTCTCGGGCAGGAGATTTTTGTCAGTGACTATGTTGAGGCGGCCAGGGTACGAGGCGAGGGATTGTGGTGGGTGATCACCCGCGAAGTTCTACCTAATGTGGCTATGCCATTGGCAACAGATTTCGGACTGCGCCTGGTGTTTGTTATTTTATTTATCTCCAGTCTGAGTTTTCTCGGGCTTGGTGTTCAGCCGCCGATGGCTGACTGGGGCAGTATGGTGAAGGAAAACCTGTCGGGCTTGGCTTATGGCGCTCTAGCCCCTATGGNGCCAGCTTTTGCCATTGCGTCGTTAACTATCTCGATCAATATGATCGTTGATGATATTTCTGCACACTCCGGTGGTAAGCTGGCCAAAAGGCTGATCTGATCCCGGCGAGATGTANCCCTGATTACCTCTCGTTGAGGCGCGTAACCAGGCTGACAATGTGCTACCAGCCGCGTTCGAGTGAATNTCGACAGATCNAGNNCTTTATTCCTGACTGGGACTGGCGACGACGTTAATCGGGGTTCCTTCGTAGTATTTGANGATGTTCTCCACAGCGATCTCGTAGATCGCATCACTCGCTTCGGGCGTGTTGTAGGCCACNTGNGGGCTCAGCACCACATTGTCGAGTTTGAGCAATGGGTGTTCGACCGGTAAAGGATCTTGCTGGTAAACATCGAGTCCNGCTGCTTTTAAGTGANGTTCCNTTAACGCATCNACGAGNGCCGNNTCGTCAACAATCTCNCCACGGGCAGTGTTGATGAGAATGGANCCCGGTTTCATCTGCTTGATTCTTCCTGCGTCAATAAGGCCTTTCGTATCATCAGTCAGTGCTACATGCAGAGAGATCACATCAGAGGTTTGTAATAGGTTGTCAAGAGATACGAATTCGACACCGTGTTCGCGGGCGCGGGCTTCACTGGGGTTTCGGGTCCAGACCTTCACAGTCATGCCGAACGCGCGGGCCAGCTCAAAGACCCGGCGACCGATACCGCCAAATCCAATTATGCCCAGCTGTTTACCGCGTAACTCCATCCCATCAAGCGACTGATTCCAGCGACCGTTATGCAGTTCTGCATCGAGTTGTGGTAGATGCCGTGCCGCAGCAAGGAGTAGCGCTAGGGTGTGTTCAGCAACAGTATTGTCGGCATAACCCGGGCAGTTACAGACGGTGATACCNTGGGCAGCAGCAGCTGGCAGGTCGATAAAATTACTGGCACCGATGCCCGTAAACGAAAGAATTTCAAGCGTCTGGGTCTGGACCATCACTTCTACCGGCAGTGCCCAGCCGACCAACAGNGCGTTTGCACCGTCGACCCGTCGCAGAAATTCCTGGTGATCTAACGGTGCGTCGTAGAAAATCTTCAGCTCGCCCAGTTTCTCGAGACTTTCGCGGCGACGACCAGCAAGCATTTCTTCAATGCCCTCACTGGCATCCGGATAAACGATGATCTTCACTAATGCTCCCGGTTCAGTGTTAAGGTTGACAGATTACAACATTCGTAGAAAAAATAGTTTTCCAGTCAATAGTTCCAATCTTACCGATGCTCCATAAAGCGCGCGACCGCGACGACTTTGTCTGAACCGCATAGGACTTCAGGTTCTGAGCACACCGACACGGCCGAGCGCCGTGGGTATGCTATTGGATTGATGGTTGCGAGTTCGGTGGTGATCAGTTTTACCGGCTTGATTGTCCGTCATGTGGACGCTGACCCCATGGTCATGAATTTCTATCGTGCCCTGTCACTCATGGTCGCCGTCACCCTTATTCTGGCNATTCAGTATCGCCGTATGGCCATTACCCATGTGATTCGGATTGGCTGGCCGGGTATTGCTGGTGGAGTGATGCTGACGGTGGCAGCGATTTGTTTCCTGCAGTCGATGACGCATACGACCGTTGCCAACACGCTGTTTATTCTGGGGGCCATACCTTTTTTTACTGCCGCGCTGGCCTGGGTTTTCCTGAGAGAACGGCCCGCGCAGGCGACATTGTGGGCGATGGTGATCGCCTTTGCCGGGATTACGGTCATGCTGGGCGAGGGATTCGGCTCGGGATCGGCCTACGGAAATCTGATGGCAATGGGTACGGCGATCTGTTTTTCTGTTTATACGGTGATCGTGCGGCGTAACCGTCACGTTAACATGTTGCCGGCACTGCTGGTCTCAACNGTANTGATCGTTCTTGTCGCCGGGGTGACTCGTTACGGCAGTCTCACGATCCCCATGGATGACCTGNTGTTGTGTNTTNTCTGGGGTGGNGTACTGTCNGGGTTTACCAGCGTCTGTTTCATCGTCGCATCTCGCCACCTGGCAGCAGCAGAGTTGACGCTGTTTATGCTNTTGGAATTTGCCCTNGGNCCGGTCTGGGTGTGGTTGTTCGTGAACGAGATCCCTTCGCGCTGGACATTGTTGGGGGGCAGTCTGGTTGTCGTAGCCGTGATCACGCGGGCACTGGTCGAATTGCGCCAACCCTTGCCTTCTGGCTCGGGGTAGCCTGATCTGGAATCTGTGGCCTGATACTTGAAGCCCGGTTGTAAAGACTCAGATCACACTATCGGCACCTGTTTGGCAGCAATTGCCGCCGGCGAGATGACCTCCATGTCTATCTCGACGTGCCATCTTTCGGTGCAGCGCACTTGAGGCGGTGCAGTCGGTTTGTCGGAGCCTGCCATAACGAAACCCTCGTAGCCGCCCATCATGATGCTGTTGCACTTGTCTACATAAATCGGAAATCCACCGATGTAGGGCATAAACACTCTTGGTCGTCCAGGAATATTCGCAGCCACATACCAGGAACTACAAGTCGACCGAAGCGAAACTTGAGAGACTTCGTTGACATGGTCTACCCAATCATTCTCGTCACGAACTGTGGCTTCTATTGTGCTTGCTCCCACATCTTTCATATGTCCGATACAGTCAGCAATCCAGTCGACGTGCTGCTCGATTGCCTGGATCATACTCGCGAGTACAGACGGGCTACCGGGGCCAGTAATCATGAACAAATTCGGAAATCCGTTTGATGCCAGACCGAGATAGGTGCGAGGCCCAGCCCTCCATTTTTCCTTTAGGGTCAAACCATCACGCCCCGTAATTTGAATTTTGTCGAATGATCCGGTCATCGCGGCAAATCCAGTCGCGCAGACAACGCTATCAAATTCATACTCAATATCGTTGGCGACAATACCCTTCTTTGTAAATCGTTCGATCGGTTTGTCAGAC
>PCBE01000096.1 GCA_002731295.1 Acidiferrobacteraceae bacterium
GAAGAGGCACCCGATATCTGGGCCCTAGTCCAACCAAACTCTTTTTCGAATTCGGGGAACAGCACACCAAAGGTAAAAAACAGACCTAGGTACATCATCTGCGTCACCATGCAGGCTCCAACGATGTAATGACCGTAAAATATTTTTCTTCGACTCATCTGGGATTACATTTTTATTCGATTAGATAACAAGACACCGGTTTTGGAGATGCATCGTGTCGCAGCGATTGCCATCGCCGGGACGAACTATGCTTGATCGTAACACCCTAATTAATTGAGATTCGGTGCATGACCCGCTTGAACCCGTGATAGTCATTGATCGGGTTGTGCTGGGTACACCGGTTGTCCCACATGGCCATAGATCCCACAGCCCATTGGAGCCGACAAGTAAATTCAGACTGTATCTGGTGGACAAAAAGATAATCAAGCAGCGGTTTGCTTTCCGCTTCGGTCATATTCTTAAAACGGATCGAGTGACCATAATTGACGAACAGTGCCTTCCTACCAGTTTCTGGGTGGATACGCACGACTGGGTGTTCAGCTTCTAGCACCTGCGCCGCTCCCACCGACGCATCTGACAACCGGGCCTCCCGACTCTTCGCCGCACCTGACTTTGCGGAACTTTGAACAACAATCAAGCCATCCAATATTTTTCTCATACCCTCCGACAAGGCTTCGTAAGCCAGATACATGTTTGCGAACAAGGTATCCCCGCCGACCGGTGGCAATTCCTGGGCCAATAACAGCGCCCCTGTGGGCGGGGACTCAAGATATGTGGTATCGGAGTGCCAGATCCCACCAAAATTATGTTTTTCGTGCGGCAGTTTGATTACCTCTACAACTTCCGGAAATTCTTCCATCCCCTGAATCATTGGATATTTCACAGGCACACCAAACCGTCGGGCAAATGCCAGTTGTTCAGCAGGCTCAAGATTCTGTTCAGGGAAAAACACCACCAGATGCTCTAACCAGGCTTTTCGGATTTCGTCAATAACTGGACTGGGCAGGTCACTCCTGCAATCAACTCCATGAATCACGGCACCCAATGCGGCGGAAATAGGCGCCACCCGAATGTGCTGATAGTCAGACATCTGGCAAACCCTGGGTCAACTGCGGTAGTCGGGTTCTTCCCGATCCAGTATTCGTCGTAGCGCACTGAAGTGACGCTCTGCGATCAACGGGAGTTCTTTATCCATCTGCCCTCGCGTCGCTTCCCTTACCGGCGCTGAAATCTGGCGTAGCTTGCCACCTGTGGACCGAGCCAGAACCTGAAACATCGACGCTCGTTCCAGGTAGTACAGATCCGTAAATGCACGAGCAACGGATTCACCGGTGACAACGACACCGTGACAGGCCATAAATANAATACTGGCCGCGCCCATCTTACTGGCAACCCGGTCACCTTCATCACTGTCTAGTGCGAGACCGTTGTATTCATCGTCATANGCNATNCGCCCATCAAACTGCAGTGCATTTTGCTCACACATTTCGAGGCGACCATCTTCAAGCAAGGTCAACGCGGTGGTGTAAGGCATATGGTTGTGAAGTACAACTCTAGCGCTAGGTACGTTGAGATGAACCCGGCTATGAATAAAGAACGCAGTGTCCTCCACANNGTTACTACCCTCCAACACGTTTCCCTTGTCATCTGCTAACACCAAAGACGACGCCGTGATTTCAGACCAATGCCACCCATAGGGATTAATGAGAAAGCGGTCACCTTGGATCTCTCCATCTGGACCCGGCACAGCCATCGAAAAATGGTTATCTACACCCTCTGATAATCCAAGACGTGNAGCCCAGCGTAATGCCGCTGCCAGGTCGACCCGGTACTGCTCCAGGCTATTATCAGCTCGCTCCTCATGAGTGCTCTCTAACGGTGCTGTCGATGCCATCATCTGTCTCCTGTTGAAACAAATCTAAGTTCATNACCTCAAAAGTGAAGCGAAATNTCACGGTGCCCGGATGTACAGGCGGCGACATACAGTGCTTCGGACTTAGCCAGTCTTTTCTGCAAACGCAAGCCGATGGTGCCGCGGATAGCCTGCTCATAAGCTTTGATGCCTGGCAACAATTCAATTAATGCCCGTTCTCGCCAAATACGTTGCTGATCGTACATCACGGTTGCTTTGTCTAGATGTGAAATAGCTTTCTCGATCTTAGGAGATTTCTTACTTAGTGCGCGTCTTGCCTTACTAATCTGGGACTTAATCTTACTGGCACCTTTGATCGACCCAAATTGCTTNGCAAGTNANTTNAGCGGGTCGATCATATCCTCTGGNCTAACGCCATTTACAACCTGATTGTGCAGGNNANTCAACTNNCNCTCAAGCTTGCTGAAGTCATCTGTTGCTTCAATCAGTTCGATTAAATCGGTTACCGGTGAATAGGCATTGTCGACCGTGCGACGGTACTTTTTGCGGGCCGTTAGTTCCGCTTTGGTCAGCACAGCGAATTNTTTATAGACTTGATTCCAATCTGCCGGTATCCCTGCTGTCAATTGCTGTTGNTCCCTCTCGAGCGCCGACATCTGTGTCTCCATTTTGGCTTTCGTATCCGCATCTTCATTCGGGTCGAGTCGGTTTTTGACGACATTCAGCTTATGGAGTTCCTCGCCAAGCTCCCTAATCTTNATTTCAATCCTGCGAACCTTTCGCTGTACGGGGCGGTACAACGTCGCACCATCATTAACCCTTGCCTCTGCTCTACGTGCCTCAGTAAGGAAAGAAGCTGCGTTGTCAGCNTGGTCAAAACTCTGATCAACAGCACCTGATAGTTTCTTAGGCAGATAGACCATGTCGAGATTACGTGCCGCCTCGACTGCCTGACGAATAGTCGCGCCATTACGGATAAATTCTTCGTTGACATACTCTTCGATACAGTACTGCAGTTTCGGGTTGCGGGGAGGCGGCGCAGTGGGAGAGGTCATAGACACCCTGTTCGGTAAATAATTCACCAAACTGGGATTTGCAGCAACAATGCCTATCGCGACCAACTGCAACAGAATAAAAGCGATAACACCTTTGTACATTTCGATTGTCTTGACAATCGGTGGCGCAACACCTCGTAAATAGAACAAGGCAAAGCCGAATGGGGGTGTCAGAAACGACGTTTGTACGTTCAGTCCGATCATTACGCCCAGCCACACGGCAGTGACATTAGCGGAGGGATCTGTCAATAGAATCGGGGCAATAATCGGCACAACCACCACCGCGATCTCGATGAAATCCAGGAAAAATCCCAGAATAAAAATCACTGCCATTACGATGATGAACTTGGCCCAGAACCCGCCAGGCATACCGTTAAGAAAATCGCGCACCAGATCTTCTCCACCNAATGCCCTGAACGCAGCGGTCAGCATCGCAGCACCCAGCAAAATTATGAACACCAGTGACGTCGTCTTGGCTGTCTCAACCATCACACCCTGCAGNGTGTTGTCGATCCTGTAGGCGCGCCAAGCGCTCCAGAACAGTGCACAGAGCAAGCCAACGGTCGCGACGGCGGCCAGCGTAATAACCTGAACATCCTGAGCATCGCGGATATGTTTGACGTTAATCTCATATTTAGCTAGCAGAACAAAAATCACCACTAACGAAACCAAACCCAAAATTGCGGGCCAGTAGGCGCCTTTCTGCCCCGCTTTGAGCCGGTAGCCCGCCATGAACAGCGCGCCTGAGGCACCTATCGCACCAGCCTGATTGACCGTCGCTATACCGGAAATGATCGACCCCAGTACCAGGAAAATGAGTCCCAAAGGGGGCACTAGGATCAGAACCACCTTGATGAGAAACTGCAAATCAAACGAGCCGTCATATCGGACCGCAGGGGCCGATTTTGGTCGCAGCTGTGCCCAGACGAGAATAAACACCATGTAAAGCGCCACCAGTACCAAACCTGGCACGAACGCTCCCAAAAACATCTCCCCGGCACTGGTCGAGGCTACACCAAATTCCGACGGCATCGATAGCTCACCGGTCGCTTCCTTGAACATCGACTTGCGACCAGTACCCGCCTGGTCCGTAGCACTTGCCAGTTGATCGGCAAGTATGATCAAAACGATTGACGGTGGAATGATCTGCCCCAGGGTGCCCGATGCTGCAATGGTGCCCGTCGCCAGTGGCCGGGAGTAGTTATTGTTCAGCATGGCCGGCAGCGAGATGAGTCCCATCGCCACCACTGTTGCACCCACAATGCCCGTCGTCGCCGCCAGCAACGCGCCGACGAATACGACCGAAATTCCAAGACCCCCAGGGACCGGGCCAAACAACTGCGCCATTGTCACCAGCAAATCTTCGGCGATCCGGGATCGCTGAAGCATGATACCCATAAATATAAACAGTGGAATCGCAATCAGCGTGTCACGTTCAACCTCCCAGTACACGCCACGAAGATTGGTCACGCCAGATGTAAGCCACTCCTGCGGCCCACCTTGGGCAAAATATGCGCTGGCATCGCCCGCGAAAAAGTACCCAAACGCTGCCGCCACAACGATTGTGATGATGGCTGACCCGGGCAACGCGAAGGCCACTGGGAAACCAGACCCCAGTGCCCAGGCCATCAAGACAATCAATAAAGCGAGAAAGATAAGTTCCACAGACGTTTGGCCGATCTAGTGTGCGGGTGGCGCTTCGGGCTGTCGTTTGCCGGGTTCCCCCCGGTAGTCAGCCACAGCGGCGAGGAAATAGCTGACAAACTGAATCGCCATCGTAATCGCAAAAATGGCGAGAAAAGCTGCCAACAGGTATTTCACATACAAACCATATCCGGACTGAGAGACTTCAAATTTTGCGATGGGCATGTTAATCATCGCCGACTTACTTCCCATGCCAATCAAAATAATAGTCCAAGAAAATGATAGGCCGAGAAGAATGGACCCGAACGCATTGACGAGTCCCTTTTTCTTTGATGTAAAATTCGTATAAAAGACATCGACCCGAACGTGGCCTTCTTCCAGCAGGGTATAAGCGCTTGCGAACAGGAATAACGCGCCGTACCAGAAACGCACGAGATCACCCATAAAAGCCTGCTCGTAGGAAAAGACAAATCGCGTAATTACTATGGCAAGCTCCGCCACCACGATGAGCAGACTCAACCAGATAAAGCCCAGAGTACGCGTGAATGCTGCAATCACGAGACCCGCGCCCATCAGCGGCATGTGCAAATAAGTGCCACGAAATTGTGGTCGACCTAGCCTTTTGGTCATCTCTTCGCCAACCACTCCAGTCAGCAGGCCTTCAACACGTAGAAATGAGACCACCATATCGACCAAGCCAATTAATAGGACGGCCCAGAAGAATGCCCGGACCAGGAAAATATTGACATCGGAAATAAGCGAGCTATCTGCGCGCAAGGTCTGCGCCCGGCTAGACAACACATAGATCACCGCCGCCGCAAATCCGGCAAAGTAAGCCGCGAGCTGAATCCAAGCCAAAGGCCCGGTATTTTCTTGTGCCAAGATACCCGCAATACCTGGCCAGTCCCGCGTTGTCACCAGATAGTTATTGGCAAGAAACGCGACCAGAACAGCGATCATGCACCAACTGAATACACGGACCCAGAAGGTAGCCACATCACTGATACTTACAGTTGATTCTTGGGCTACGGCCATAACACCAGGCAGAAAGAAGAGACGGGGCTTGCGCCCCGTCCCGAACAGATTTGGTTATTCCAGAATCAGTTATCCGATTCCAAGAACACGGTTTCGTAACGGAGCGTATGCCGCCTCGGCTTTGGCCTGCCAGCCGCCAATCTCACGAAGGGTCGCCTGAAAATGATCATTAATTTTCTTGGCCAAGGGGCTGTGATCCCGCACACCTTCATACATTTCTGCGGAAGCCTCTCCGAAACCTTCGTAAATATCTTCGCCAAACTGTTTTAGCTCAACACCGTGCTCTTCTACCAGTTTGACCAGGTAGGCGCCATTGTTGGCCTGGCACTCCTCGTATTGCGCCGCATGCTCTTCCATACAGCACGTGGTAATGACAGCCCGTTCCCAGTCAGAGAGGGAACTCCACCATGATTTATTGAAGCACATTTCAACGCCGCCGCCTGGCTCATGAAACCCAGGATAGTAGTAGTACTTGGCCGCTTCATAAAACTTCATGAAGTAATCATTGTACGGACCCACCCATTCGGTTGCGTCGATGGCACCGGACACCAGATTTTCGTAGATCTGACCACCCGGCAGGGACACCGGTGACGCCCCAAGTAGCGCCATCACGTCGCCACCCAGACCCGGGATACGCATCTTCAGGCCTTTGAG
The DNA here is from genome assembly GCA_002731295.1 of Acidiferrobacteraceae bacterium. Taxonomy (GTDB): domain Bacteria; phylum Pseudomonadota; class Gammaproteobacteria; order Arenicellales; family UBA868; genus REDSEA-S09-B13. The sequence continues at coordinate 6,262 of PCBE01000096.1, forward strand.
ATCATCGGTCGAATTGATTTCCTTATTGAACCAACCACCCATCTGGGTGCCAGTTGCACCGGCGGGTAACGACTTCAGGCCGTAATCGCTATTGAGTTCATCCCAAAGCTCCTGGCCACCCTTGAACTTGATCCACGCGTTCCACTCGATCGTGGTCATACCAAACGGTACCGAACAAAAGTAAGCAAACGCAGGGTGCTTGCCTTTCCAATAATAAGCAGCAGAGATAAATGCTTGGGAGTTGCCCGATGCAACTTCATCAAAAACATCGAAACCACCCACCCTTTCACCAGAGGCAAAATAGGTGGTGTTGATCCGTCCTTCACTCACCTCTGTGATTCGTGCCGCCAGCCGCTGGGCACTGATACCAAGACCGGGAAAATCCCGGGGCCAACTCGAGACGATGGTCATTTCCCTTGACGATGCAGCAATGGCCGGAGCGACAACGGTTGCGGTAGCTGCCGCTGTGCCCGCCACGCCAGCCGTGGTTATAAATTTTCTACGATCCATAATTTCCTCCTCATCTTTCAGTTTGCACCTGAATCCGTTTCTAGGTGCTCAGACAGTTTGTTGCCTATTAGGGAATAGACTAGGGCTCTTCCCATGACGATCACTTTAGCATGTCGAAACAACTTTTGGGAGTATTCCCATAAAGATGCCGTGATAAGCTAAATCCATCTTCTCAACATAACAAGAGACACTACCAAAGATGCAGTACTATCGTGTTATCACATCCTACGAATTGACCCTATCCCATGGTTGATTATCGAGCCCACCGACCGACGATTATGGGCACGACCCACATGGTCTGCGCTGGGCACAATCTGGCCGCGGCAGCAGGTTACCGTATCCTTGAACAAGGCGGTAACGCCATTGATGCCGGTGTCGCTGCGGGTATCGCGATCAACGTGGTCCTACCTGAAAACACCAATTTTGGGGGCGTGGCGCCCATCATGGTCTATCTTGCAGAGACCGATTCTATTGTGACCATCAGTGGTCTGGGTCGCTGGCCGCGCGCCGCATCAGTCGATTATTTCAACCAAGAACACGGTGGAGACCTACCCCTAGGCATTCTAAGAGCCGTGGTGCCGTCAGCGCCTGATGCCTGGCTGACTGCGCTCGAAAGATACGGCACACTCAGCCTAGAACAAGTCATTACTCCCGCGCTGGAATTGGCTGAAGAAGGTTTTCCACTTTCACAAGTGGTACAAAACGAGATAGTGAAACAATTCACCACGGGTCCGGTTTGGGAAGCCAACGGCAAGATATTCAAGCCAGGGGGGCGCCTGCCGCAAGTGGGTGATCGGATCGTACAATCTGCATTGGCCGATACCTTTAGGCGCCTGATTACTGTTGAGCAACGCGCCAGAGACTGTGGGCGTTCAGCTGCGATAAGAGCCGCACGAGATTATTTCTATAAGGGCGAACTGGCTCGAGAAATTGCCGCCTTCAGCGAATCCGAAGGTGGCCTGCTTCGCTACGAAGACCTGAATGATTTTTCAGTTGGGCACGAAGCACCTGTGAGCGGGCAATTCAAGAATTACTCAATCTATACCTGCGGACCATGGTGTCAGGGGCCTGTCGTGGCACAAGTGCTTCAGATGTTGGCCAATGACAATCTCAAGGAAATGGGCCACAACAGCAGTTCGTACATACACCTCATCTCCGAGGCGCTGAACGTGGCCTTTTCTGATCGAGAGCATTATTTCGGCGACCCTGACTTTGTCGATGTGCCGATATCGACTCTGCTGTCTTTGGCCTATACCCAAACCCGTCGGGCAGAAATCAACCCTGACAAAGCTTTTGGCGAGATGCCCCCACCGGGTGAAACTGAAATTGAACCCCACCACCCAACTCAGTCTCTAGTCGCTGCACAACCCAACACTGGGGCAACGACCGACACCAGCTATACCTGTACCGTCGATAGATGGGGCAACGCGTTTTCAGCAACGCCCAGTGATCAGAACACACCCAACCCGATTATTCCCGAACTTGGTTTCAGTCTCTCATGCAGGGGCTATCAAAGCTGGCTCGACCCTGCTCACGCTTCAAGTCTAGAGCCCTGGAAACGACCCCGACTGACGCCCAATCCGGCCATTGCACTCAAAGATGGAAAGCTCTTCATGCCCTTTGGCTGCCCGGGTGGAGATGCTCAGTGTCAGGCCATGGTGCAGGTGTTTCTTAATATCGTCGAATTTGGGATGGCGCCACAGGTCGCCGTCGAACAACCTCGATTTGCCACATGGAACTTTCCGAATTCGTTCTGGCCGCACGAATACCTGCCAGGCCGACTTAGCCTCGAAAGTCGTCTGGACCCAGAGTTGATTGAACAGCTCAAACAACTTGGTCACGACGTCGTGCTTTCCGAAGACTGGGATTCAATGTACATGGGTGTTATGGGCGCCATCACTGTGGATACGGATACCGGCCTAATTCGTGCAGGTGCTGACCCGCGCCGGGATACCTATGCGATCGGTCGGTAAATCGAGCAGCGCCTAATCAAGGCTCCAGAGGTGCCTGCAACGTTGCACCGGGTACCCTGATACCACCACGGGGTTGTCCCGGCTCGATTGTTCCGTAACGCGCTTCAAAATCAGCAGGCAACGAACGACCATCTGCGGCTGACAGCCAGAGCCTTAGAAGATGTCTCCTTCGTTCCGGTTCGGGCCAGTCTTCGTAGCTGGTTCGGGCATGTAGTATNTGATGATTGTGCAGAAACTGTATATCGCCNGGCAGAAAATCAATGTCCAGACGCAAGTCATCACTTTCTGCCAGCTCATCCATCAAATTCAAGGCGTCCACCTGCTCTGTAGTCAATGGTGCTATGTGCGAATGACGTTGTGCTGCATCAATAAAATCACGTGCGTAAATACAGGTAACCCGCTCCTCGTCGGGGTAAAACACAGCCATCTCATAGGTTTCGTCGTCGCCTTGGGGGATCTCACCTTTGCGGTCTATATGGAACCGCCGGCAGAGCACTTTCAGTAGATCTGGTCGGCGCTCGGCAATTTCATAATAAATCGTCGATGATGAACAGATCGAACTCTGACCGCCCATACGCGCGGGTTGCAGACACAACAGACCAACGATGTCAGTCGAATCGGTGTGAAAGAGTTGCCGATAGTTGGTTTGATAAACCCGGTTCACGGGATCCATAGGATCCAGGCCCAGATCATAAACATGACCGAGCAGATGGCCCTGCGCATTCTGTGAAACGGGCACGCCCAGATGACAGCCGATTCCATAATAGGCGCGAGCTAAAGATTCACGATCCCATTCGTAGACCGGTAGTCCGCGTAACACGGCAAATCCGCGCCCATGGATAAGTTCGTCCCGCAGTTCGCGAATACGTGAAGCAAACGTCGGCAGAGTGAAAGAACCCGCACACANATTCGCGATGGGTACCGCCTGGCTGAGAGTGACGGCATTCTTTAGTTCCCGGATTTCCTTATCAGTCAGCTCAATAATCCAGTCGTCACACTGCTCCCAGTCCGCGCGATACCACACGGCCGGGTCAATTTTTCGACTGAGAGTCATTCTAGCTGTCTGCGCCATCTACCTTTAAGACAAATAGCAAATGTAAATAGTGCTTAACCCCGCATGCGTTCAGCTGAAGGATCAAAAAGTGGCTCAGTCTGTGGTGCCGCAGGCAGGGTTTCACCCAGTATATCGATTGACCATCCATATTGTTTATCAGCAATTTCTTTNGCTACGTAGCCCATCGCAACCGATACCCCCGATGCGTGTGCGTAACCTCCAGATGTGACCCACCCTTTTACCTCACCCTCGTAGCGAATCGGTTCATCACCAATNGCGTCGGCATCGTTAGCCTCGACGACAAACACCCGTAACCGTAACTTGCCACCGTTCTCTTTTTCGGCTGCAGCAGCCGCTTTGCCGATAAAGTCGGCTTCCTTCTTTAGAGCTACAAATCGCCCCATACCCGCCTCATAGGGGCCATAAANGGGACGGTATTCCCTCGCCCAGGAACCGAAGTTCTTCTCAANCCGCAAAGAATTCAGCGCGCGGGAACCAAATAAGCGAAGACCCAAATCCTCCCCCTGACTTTGAATAAGATCGAAAACATAACGCTGGAATTCAGGCTTCATCCATATTTCGTAGCCCAGGTCTCCAGTGAAACTGACCCGACCCACGAGACAAGGCGCCATACCAACGTCCAGCTTGCGGATATCTAAAAATCGAAAGGCCTGGTTGCTGACATCATCGTCTACCATGCGCTGAAGTAATTCTCTAGATTTTGGACCGGCGATGGATAGACCGACCANTCCAGCCCCGNGCGCAATGATCTCGACGCTGCCATCNTCAGGTAGGTTCTGCNTAAACCAACGCATATGGTAGTTCTCAGCTAGTCCTGATCCGGCTATGAAATACTCCCCATCACCCAGATTCGCNAGACTAAAATCACCAATCAGCTTACCGGCNTGATTCAACATCGGTGCTAGCGTCATCCGGCCTTCCACGGGNAATCNGCAAGCCAGCAGACCATCCAACCAATCGGAAGCACCCGATCCTCGGATCGCATACTTGGCAAAACTCGATATTTCCATCATACCCACAGCGGCTCGTACGGCATTGGCCTCCTCAGCCACGTACTCAAAGTCGGTCGACCGTCGCCAGGAAAAATCATCGACAACACCTTCTGGGGCAAACCATAACGCCTGTTCCAGGCCATAAGCCTCCCCCATCTGGGCACCAGCAGCCAGCAAACGATCATAGACCGGTGTGGTTCGTAAAGGACGACCTGCGGGTAGCTCCTCGTTGGGAAATCGGATGGAAAAACGTCGGGAATAGTTCTCTTGAACCTTCTTGTTGGTATAAGCGAGAGTCGCCCAGTCTCCGTAGCGGGCGACATCCATAGCCCAGACATCAAATCCGGGATCTCCTTCCACCATCCAATTTGAAAGCGCGTATCCCACACCACCACCCTGGCTAAAGCCTGCCATCACCCCACAAGCGCACCAGTAGCCACGCAACCCCTTGATGGGGCCGATCAGGGGATTGCCATCAGGTGCGAAGGTAAATGGTCCGTTGATAATCTGCTTGATTCCGGCATTTTGAAAGGCTGGAAAATGTTCAAACCCGACTTCCAGAGAGGGTGCAATCCGGTCGATATCCTCTGGCAATAGCTCATGTCCAAAATCCCACGGCGTCTCTTTTGGCGACCAGGGCTTACAGGCTTTTTCATAGGTCCCCATCAACATCCCTTTACGCTCCTGNCTTAAATACAACTCACCATCAAAATCAACACAGTGNGGCACTTCCAGCCCTGATGACTCATTGAAGGTAACAACCTCAGGCATGTCTTCGGTTAGCAGATACATATGTTCCATCGCGAGAACAGGTAGTTCGAGTCCTACCATCCGACCGACTTCGCGAGCCCACAGTCCACCAGCATTGACAACATGCTCGGTTTGAATCTCACCTTGTTCCGTAATGACAAGCCAACTGCCATCCTGGTTTTGTTGAAGATCCGTTACCCGCGTCTGTTGGTGGATGACGGCACCATTCTTGCGAGCGGCCTTGGCGTAGGCCCACGTTGTGCCCGAAGGATCCAGGTGACCTTCTAACGGATCACTCATCGCACCCACAAACTTATCCGGGTCCAGCAGCGGAAAAATATCAGCCGCCTCTTTAGGGCTGATGATCTCGGTATCCATACCAAGATAGAGTCCCTTCGCATGCATGCTTTTAAGCCAGTCGAAACGCTCGTTAGTCGCCGCCAGAAAAACACCACCCGTCAAGTGAAGTCCGATCGACTGCTCAGACAGTTCCTCAATCTCGTCGTACAGCTCAATAGTGTATTGCTGCAGCTTGGCTACATTGGGGTCGCCGTTGATGGTATGCATGCCACCTGCCGCGTGCCAGGTTGAGCCTGAGGTCAGTTCTGAACGCTCCAGGAGCACAACGTCGGTCCAGCCAGCTTTCGTCAAGTGATACAACACTGAACATCCGACCACTCCACCACCTATAACTACAGCCTGTGCGTGTGATTGCATGATGAGACGGTTCCTTACTTATCTGTTAGGGTTTCTATCAGGATTTTCAATTCGGCTACGGCTCGCTGGTACCGATTTGCGTTTTACGCCTATCCACATATTCATCTATAGCCTCACGCCGGGCACCATCAATCAGTGGCGCTTCAAATGTCTCGATGGCCTGTTGCCAAAGTGACGTGGCACGTTCCGTTGCATCTTTTCCACCAGCCGCCTGCCAGTTCTCATTGTTCTGCCAGTCACTCACCAGTGGAGTATAGAAAGCAGTCTCATAACGCGCCATGGTGTGTTCTGTACCGAAAAAATGCCCCCCGGGAGCAACCGCTTCGATAGCGTCGATACCCAGTTCTTCTTCGCTGGTTCGGATTGGGGACAGCATGCTGATCAAATTCTGCAACATCTCGACATCAATGATCAGTTTCTCAAATGAAGCCACCAGCCCGCCTTCAAGCCAGCCAGCCGCATGATACAGCAGATTGCCGTGACCCAGAACAGCACTCCACATGGACATCTGGGTCTCATAGACCGCCTGGGCATCTGTCGTGTTAGAAGCATTACAGGCGCTGGTTCTATACGGCAGCCCGTAGCGCCGTGCGAGCTGCCCACCAGCTAGGTTGGCCTTGGCGTTCTCCGGTGTGCCGAACACTGGCGCACCCGAACGCATATCGACGTTGGATGTGAAACCACCGTAGACGACGGGGGCACCGGGATAAAACGCTTGTATCATTGCCAACCCGAAAAGCGCCTCCGCATTCTGCTGTACCAGTCCGGCGGCCAGCGTCACTGGCGTCATCGCTCCCAAGAGAGTGAACGGAGTCACGATCACGGCCTGCCCGTAGTACGCGAGTTCCAGTGCCGCATCAGACATGGCCTCGTCGAGCTTTCTCGGTGAATTGACATTAATGTTGCCGAATAATGATGGATCCTCGGATAACTCGCCCGTGGTTATTCCGCGACTTAACGCGACCATGCGCACTGCGTCCTGAATCCTGCCCTTGCCGATGGGTACCGCTGAGAACACCTTGTCGGATAACATAATGTTTTCCCGGTAGGTGTCTAGGTGACGGGTATTTGCTGGCAAGTCGGTGGGTGCAATACTCTGATTCCCAAAAAAGTTAATCACATTAAAGGTTTGGCCGAGTTTGATCAGGCTTTGGTAATCAAAAAAGTTTCCCGGCCGTCTTCCATTAATTCGATCGTGTACATTTGGCGGACCGGAAACCAAACCACAGTTGATTCGGCGACCACCTATCACTAGCTGATTGGCAGCATTCCGTGGCGTCAGTGTAAAGTGATGCGGCGCTTTGGCGATCAGCGCCATGATCGTCTCACCGTCTATCCGGACGATCTGTGTCGCATCATCGACGCTCCCGCCGAGAGACTGAAACATGGCTCTTACCCGATCACTGGTTACCTCCATGCCCAATGATTCGAGCACAGTCATCGATGCGTTATGAATTTCTTCAAGCTGATCGGATGTCAGCGGACACAACGGCGGGTAGGGGTTGTCCAGAACCTGAGGCACTAACTGGTTCAGTGTGGACTCGGCACTGCGGATAGCTTTACGCACTTCCCGCTTGGAAGTTCGTGCACCCCGTCTCATGGTGCTCTCCTGTCCAGAATCCCACCCTACCGGTCGTAACTGAATTCGTGATTAAAGGCGAAAATCGAATTCGGCGTTATCATGATTCAGACAATGAAACCCATATTTCAGACATATAATAGCGCAGCAATGAAACGGACACATCCACAAAAAGTCACTATTTGGCTTGGACATCCGGCTTCAACGGGCACACTCTTTAATCCTGGAACCCACCATGGCGCTGTCAGACATCGCAGCCGCGATAGGCTTTTACTCTCGCTCCCACATGGCCCAACGTTATCGTAACCGCTACGCCGAGACCCCCACGCAAACCCGACTTAGCTGAATGAACTTAACCGAGCACGGCTTCCACGGAATCACCCAGTATGCTCGCAATATCGTCAATGGTGGATTCTGAAGTGACTATCGGGGGAGCCACACAATAGCAATCGCCCCTGACCCGACTGAACATGCCGCGTTTAACAGTTTCAGCGTGAACCTTTGCACCAATGCCGTCGCTGGCGTCAAACATCTCCTTAGTCGCTTTATCCTTCACTAGCTCAACCCCACACATCATACCCAGGCCACGTACCTCACCCACATGCGGGTGATCGGCGAGGGCCTCTTTTAACTTAACCAGCAGGTGTTTTCCTTTGGTCTGAGCTTGTCCGACGAAATCCTCATTTTCGATGATATCCATCATCGCCAGGGCGACCGCACAACCGACGGGATGTGAACTGTAGGTATACGCGTGCATCCACGGGGAGCCACTGTCATTCATCACACTGGCAATTTCATCGCTGATCCCTATACCCCCGAGCGGAAAATAGCCTGAGGTGATAGCTTTTGCGAACTGCATCAGGTCGGGCTCAATTCCCCAGTGTTCGAGTCCAAACATTTTCCCAGTACGACCAAACCCGGTGATCACCTCATCGGCGACCAGCAACACCTCATACTGGTCACAGATCTCCCGAATCCGCTTGAAATAATCCTCCTGCGGCACAATGACACCACCGGCACCCTGAACCGGTTCTGCGATAAACATAGCTACCGTGTCTGGTCCTTCTTCAAGTATCTGCTTCTCGAGTTCGTCAGCGGCGGCAATACCCTGGCTTGCACCTTCTGGCGCTTCATAAAGATAAGGGTAAGGAGAGGGTATATGTGAAAACCCGGGGATTCTCGGTTCGAACATTGGCCAGTAGGCGGGTATACCCGTTGCGCACATCGCCGCCAGCGTCACGCCGTGATATCCCCAGATCCTGGATATAACTTTAGTCTTATCCGGCTTGCCTTTGAGTTTCCAGTAATACCGGGCCAGTTTGATATTACTATCAGTAGATTCACCCCCACCCGAAGTCAGATAGAAATGATTGATACTCGGATAGGTCAGATGAGCCAGTCGTTCCGATAATTCAATTGCACGAGGGTTTGAACTGCCTGCATAACCCGAGACAAATCCCATTTGACGCATTTGGGCGGCTGCTGCATCGGCGAGTTCAGGCCGACCATTACCGGCGGTGTTGTTCCACAACCCCGACAGGCAATCGATGTACTCGTTACCTTCGGAATCTACAATATAAGCTCCCTTGCCACCGACCCAGACTTTGGCGGATTCGTGTGCGGCCTGGTTGTGAAGCGGATGAACTAGATGGGCGATATCTCTATCGATCAAACTCCTCTCAGCTGCGCTGGTCACGTTGTACTCTCCCCTGAATCAATTAACGAACGGTACTGTGGTCATCATCTTATCTGACATTGTGATCCAATGAAACGGGTCAGAACAAACAACCGGTTCAATCGGCTCATACGCCTATCCCGGAATAATCGATCAAGATATTAAGCCGACCCGAGATTGTTCAGGCAGTCGGTTGTGGCGTAGTGGTGCTGCGCGATACTGCCCCAACATAAAGTTCCTTCAGCGGTTCAGCCCGATAAGAACGCTGAACGCGATCACCAACCGGACGCCCGTACGCCGTAGTCCTCTGTAACGGCTCTCGACCAACACTGGCAATCAACTGATCCATCTCCTGCGGCGGCAGTTCCTGGCCGTTGCGCGTGCCCGCCGCACGGGAAATCGATTCATTCATCAGCGTGCCGCCAAGATCATTGACACCGGCGTTAAGTAGCTGGGTAATACCGCTGCGTCCCATTTTTGTCCAGGAAGCCTGAATATTTGAAATGTGGCCGTGCAAAACAATTCTAGAAACCGCGTGCATCAGGATACTTTCTCGAAATGTTGGTCCCTGTCGACAACTATCGCGACGGTACAACGGCGCCTCCTGGTGAATAAAGGGAAGGGGCACGAACTCAGTAAACCCGTTTGTTCTGACCTGCAGATCACGTATCCGGCGAAGATGTCTTGCCCAGTGGTATGGCTGATCGACATGACCAAACATAATTGTCGCTGTGGTTGGCAATTTCAACTGGTGCGCTGTTTCCACGACTTCTAACCACTCACTTGTGGTCAACTTATCTGGACAAATTATTCGGCGAACCTCGTCATCGAGTATTTCTGCTGCGGTGCCGGGTAACGTAGAAAGCCCGGATTCCTTAAGTTTTTCGAGGAAAGAACGAACAGAGATATTGAGCGTAGCCGCCCCCTGTTGAATTTCAAGCGGTGAAAACGCATGGATGTGCAGAGCCGGCAGCGCAGAACGAATTGCCCTGCAGATCTCCAGATAGGTCTCGCCGGTAAAATCAGGATGAATACCACCCTGAAGACAGACCTCCGTTGCGCCTCGTTCCCAGGCCTCCTCTGCTCTACGGACAATCTCAGCAATATCAAGAACATAGGCCTTGTCGCGTAAACCCTTAAGCGTAGAACTTTTTGAGAACGCACAGAATCCACATCGATAAGAGCAGATATTCGTATAGTTAATGTTGCGGTTGACCACATAAGTGACGGTGTCACCGACCGCACTGCGCCTGAGCTCGTCCGCCAATTGACAGACTTCATCAAACTCTGAACCGCGCGCGTTGAACAGTTGAACGATATCGGTCTCCGACAACTCCAGACCCTGATCTAGCTGCTTTTCAATACGCCCAATATGACTTCCTTTGTGGGCCTTCATAAATTGGCCCACGCTAAAGGGCGCTTTGGTAAGTTCTCCAGGTACCCAGTTGTCTGTTCGAGCTAACCCTGACGCGTCTACATGCCGCAACAGCGCGTTGGCGATAGACGGCGAGACCCAGCCCGAATCTGCTGATATGTACCTGGGATAGATCGGCAAGCGCGCTACCAGCAGTTTACTTGCCTGTTCTGTATTGATTTTCAGTACCGCCAACTGCGGCCAGGGCGCTTCCGGATTCACATGATCGCAAGTTACCGGGGAGACGCCACCAAAATCATTAATCCCAGCGGCAATCAGTTCAATCTCCGTGTCTGGCGAAAGATTTGGCGGTGCCTGGACACTCATTTCCGGGCCGAAAATAATTCGTGTGACCGCAATTGACCATTTCAACTCATCGTCATCAGCCCCAATATGGTCTGCCATTAGCGTACCAGGCTTAGGACGGAAAGGCTGGATGATGACCTCCTGAATATGGCCATATCGGTCGTGTAGTTCCCGCAAGGCAAGCAACGATTCAATTCGCTCCTGGCGAGTTTCGCCAATGCCGACAAGAATTCCGGTGGTAAAGGGCACCTTGAGTTGTCCTGCAAGCTCGATATTTGCCAAGCGAATAGCAGGATCTTTGTCCGGTGAACCATGGTGCGGACCACCAGACGCTGCCAGACGCGCAGACGCAGACTCCAGCATAATGCCCTGCGAAACAGATACCTCCTTCAACGCAAGCATCTGATCGGCGGACAGAATGCCGGCGTTGATATGGGGCAACAGTCCCGTCTGCTCCACGACACGTCCTGCCATCTGCAGGAGATAATCAACTGTGCTCTCACAACCCAGTGCTTGCAGCGCCTCACGTGCAGCACGATATCGTGACTCGGGTTTGTCGCCCAACGTAAACAGCACTTCGTGGCAACCCGCTCTTGCACCTCTGCCCGCAATGTCTAGCACTTGATGTTCTGTCATGTACACGTTAGATAGCTGTCGTGGACGCTTGGCAAACGTACAGTAATGACAGACATCACGACAGAGTTCCGTGAGCGGCACAAATACCTTGGGTGAATAAGTGACCAGCGAACCAAAACCCTGATCCCGAAGCGCTGCTGCCAGTTCCAGCAAAGAACTCCCTACCGGCAATTCAGCCAGTGCCAGAGCTTCTTCTGGCTCAGGTCGTCGAGACCAAAAGCGATCCAAATTAGCGGAGGGGCCTGTCATCCAGAAAGTCCCAACCCGGACTGCAAGGGCGTCGGTGATTGTGTTTTACGCTTTAAGAATCCGATCTCATCCAGAAAGCGCTTGGTTTGGGATGGACCCTTTAACGCAGCCATCCGATTGAGGTCGGCCGGCGTATCGATATCAAATCCGAATCCTGACAATGGCATCAACTCTAGACAAAGATCCTTTTGTCCGGCAAGGGCTATATGGGCATCTTTGCTGCTGTGTCCAAATCGAGGGGATAATAATGTCGGCGGTGTCATTGCGAGGCTGTTAGTTCCCTGACCATCGTGTGAAGGCACGATCGTGACCGAACCATTGTCCTGTATAGACCTGATCACACCAGTAATCTCATCACTTGTCACAACCGGTATATCGCCGGGAATCGTAAATGCGCCAGTTATCTCTCGTCGATCAAGTTCAGTTAACCCGTAGGCGATAGCTTCATTGAGCCCACCATGACCTGGGTCTGGCAAAGTTTCTGCACCGGCGCGGCGGAGATGTGACATTGCTACGGGACAACTGGTGATCGCCAGAACTCCTCCTATCGATGAGACACTGGTCAGCGCAGACAGCACATCAGCCAGCATCACCTCATATAACTGCCGGCGGTGATGCGGCGACAAAACAGGACCCAGGCGTGTATTGGACTCAGCAGCCGGTTTCAACGGCAGGATCGCCCACGGAAAATAGTCAGCCATTGCGTTGCCCGCTGCGGATTCGATAGACACTACCCGGCTATTGTCTCAGAAAACGAGATCACTTCGGCAGCCAAACGTCGCTTATCCTGTTCGTTAGCCATGTTGGTATCTGTAATCCACACCTTAATGCCTAAATCCGCGATCGCGCCTGATAACTCCCGATCAGCTGGGTCGATCACAATACCGTCCAGAATATCAGCGTAGTGTTGAGCCACCGTCAAGGTTGAGACCGCAAATCCTAATTCCATCATGATTTTTGCGGTTGGACCCTTGAAGGCATGAGATTGAATCAACGGTGATACAGCAACAACCGGTGCAGGTGATGCTGCCAGACGGTGCCGCAAATCGGCGATCTCGAGGATAGGATCCAAACTCAGATAGGGATTTGATGGAGACAGTATCACTGCCTCCAGTCGATCCCCTGCAAGCGATCGACCGATTTCCGGCAACAGCGTGGCTTGGGATGCACCTTGATAAAGAAGACCGGTTACCAGCGGCTCACATCGCTCACGGACAAAATATTCCTGGAAAGACAACGTCCGGTCGGTAGTATCTACCATGGTCCGAACCTCATCATTGGTCGGTGGTACGAGTGTTGCAGTAACGCCGAACGCTCGGCACAGGTGCCGTGTGACCGTCGATAAGGTTTCTCCTTCACCCATCCGAACAGAGCGTTCAAGATGTACCGCGAGGTCCCGGTCGCCCAGACGAAACCAGTCAATACCGCCAAGATCGGACAAAGTGTCCAGCACAGTCCACGACTCCTGCGCTCTACCCCAACCTCGATCCGGATCTGCGACACCGGCCAAGGTATACATCAGGGTATCGAGATCTGGTGAAATATGCAGACCCCAATGATTGAA
>PCBE01000097.1 GCA_002731295.1 Acidiferrobacteraceae bacterium
AGTCAATCTGCAGGGCGGCTGGGATACCAGACGTTGGCGCGCTATTTGCGGTTTGAGCGGGGGTGCCCGATAAGGCGTTTTTGACATAGTCCTGAATGTCTTGTTTGAGAATTCGACCCTTCGGTCCTGAGCCCCGCACCGTACGCAGGTCCGCACCCAGTTCGCGTGCAAATCGACGGGCAGCAGGACTCGCATGAGGTAAGGCACCGCCACTGCGTTCTACCGGCGGCGGCAGGGACGGTGGCGATCGATGGGCAGCTAGTTCAGCGACGGTTTGTGTCGTCTGGGAATCCGTCGAATCAGTAGCGATCCGATCTGGGTCTGGTGTTTGTGCGGAGATCGGTTGTTCCAGTGTGGCTGCCGTGCTACCGGATTCGGCATCTACCAGTGCGATAACAGCGCCTTGGGCCACTTTGTCGCCAACCTTNACTGTAACTTNTCTNANGATNCCNCCNAATGGNGCGGGCACATCCATGGTTGCTTTGTCGCTTTCGAGCGTGATCAGCGGATCCTCCGCTTTGATCTCATCACCAGGAGCGACCAGAATTTCTATGACATCAACAGACTCGAAATCNCCGATATCAGGGAGGCCAATTTCTTTTGGATCAGTCATGTGTTGCTGCAAGGGTTTCGAAGCGGTGTCATGAATGGAAGGGATCGGGTTTGTTGCTGTTTATGCCATATCGTGACAGGGCGTCGGATACTGTAGATGAGGGNACTGCGTTTTCATCAGCGAGCGCCTTGATCGCTGCAACAGCAATGTAGTAACGATCCACTTCAAAAAATTCGCGCAACTGGGCTCGTGTGCCGCTTCGACCAAAGCCATCTGTACCCAGAGCTACATAATGTTGAGGGACAAATGGCCGGATCTGCTCAGCATAGTTGGCGACATAGTCTGTGGCAGCGATGACGGGGCCTTTTTCTTCCTTCAGGCACTGGGTTACGTAGCTGGTTTTCTGTTTNTCTTCCGGATGGAGCATGTTCCAGCGTACCGTGGTTCGACCTTCTCGGCTGAGTTCATTGAAACTGGTCACACTCCACACATCGGCTTGTATGTCAAAGTCTTCCTCCAGAAGATCTGCTGCGGCCAGCGATTCTCCTAGAATGGCGCCACTGCCCAACAGCTGAACTCTTGGCGATGCCTTACGACTGCGTCGTGCACTACGCAAGCGGTACATGCCTTTCAAAATGCCGGCCTGCGCTTTATCGGGAAGTGCAGGCTGGGGATAGTTTTCGTTCATGACAGTGATGTAGTAGTAGATATTCTCCCTGTTGACAAACATGCGCTGCAGGCCGTCCTGGATTATGACGGCAAGTTCATAACCGTATGCCGGATCGTAAGCGATACAGTTAGGGATGGTAGAGGCGTGCAACAGGCTGTGACCATCCTGGTGTTGCAGCCCTTCACCGGCCAGGGTCGTCCGCCCGGCAGTGCCACCAATCAGAAAGCCACGGGCCTGAATGTCTCCCGCAGCCCAGGCCAGATCGCCGATTCGCTGCATTCCGAACATGGAGTAGAAAATATAAAAGGGAATCAGAGCTGTGCCGTGATTGGCGTAAGCCGTCGCCGCGGCGATCCATGATGACATCGCTCCCGCTTCGGTGATCCCTTCCTGTAGCACCTGGCCTTGCTGGTCTTCGCGATAGTACATCAACTGATCGACATCTTCGGGTTCATACAGTTGCCCTTTGACTGAGTAAATGCCCAATTGGCGAAACATACCTTCCATACCAAAGGTTCGGGACTCGTCAGGCACGATAGGCACCACCTTGTGGCCAATGTCGGGATCACGTACCAGTGTTGACAGAATACGTACAAATGCCATGGTGGTCGAAATTTCCCGATCGCCCGTGCCGTCTAGTTGATTCTGGAATGCCGTCAATTGCGGAATTGGGAGCGGTTCCGCCAGGTCCTGTCGGGCCGGTAGGTAGCCACCCAGTGCTTCCCGGCGAGCTTTCAGATACTGGATCTCTGGGCTGTCATCGCCCGGGTGATAAAAAGGCGCCTGGATTACTTCTTCATCCGTCAGTGGTATCCGAAACCTGTCACGGAAGGCAATCAGCGATTCGTCGGCCATTTTCTTCTGCTGGTGGGTCGTATTCTGACCTTCGCCGGCTTCGCCCATGCCATAACCCTTCACCGTTTTCGCAAGAATCACAGTAGGCTGGCCCTTGTGCGTAACGGCAGCAGCGTATGCGGCATATACCTTGTGTGGATCGTGTCCACCTCGATTGAGTCGCCATATGTCTTCATCGGTCATGTTGGCAACCATTGCAGCCAGTTCGGGGTACTTGCCAAAGAATCGTTCGCGTACAAATGCACCATCTTTCGCCTTAAAAGACTGATATTCGCCGTCAACCGCTTCTTCCATCCGCTGTTTCAGTAATCCTTTGGTATCCCGCATCAAAAGCGGGTCCCAGTACGAACCCCAGATCAGCTTGATAACATTCCAGCCGGCGCCGCGAAATTCTCCTTCAAGCTCCTGGATGATCTTGGAGTTGCCTCGCACCGGCCCGTCGAGCCTTTGCAGGTTGCAGTTGACCACAAAAATCAGGTTGTCCAGTTGGTCACGACCGGCGACACCGATAGCCCCCATTGATTCCGGCTCGTCCATCTCGCCATCACCAATAAAAGCCCACACCTTTCGGTCCTGTGTTGGTATGACTTCGCGGTGCTGCAGGTATCGCATGAATCGTGCTTGATAGATTGCCTGGATTGGTCCCAGGCCCATGGAAACTGTTGGGAACTGCCAGAAGTCGGGCATCAACCATGGATGCGGATAGGAGGACAGCCCCTGACCGTCAACCTCCTGGCGGAACCGTTTGATCTGCGTTTCGGTGATGCGACCTTCCAGAAAAGCTCGCGCATAGATTCCGGGTGCCGAGTGACCCTGAAAGAAGATGAGATCCCCACCATGCTGTTCAGTGGGGGCACGCCAGAAGTGGTTGAAACCCACATCGTATAGCGTGGCTGATGACGCGAAAGTTGCGATGTGACCGCCGAGTTCGGGACTTTCACGATTGGCATTTACAACCATGGCTAGCGCATTCCATCGAATCAGCGATCTGACTCGCCATTCAATCGAAGCATCTCCAGGGCTGCGTTCTTCCTGGGCGGCAGAGATCGTGTTGAGGTAGGCGGTAGTNGNTCTATAGGGTANNTACACACCNGANCGNCGCGCCAGGTCGATCAGTTCTTCNAGCAGATAGTGCGCACGGACCTCCCCNTCGCGCTCCAGAACTGAAGTCAGGGCATCACGCCATTCTTCAGTTTCTTGGGCGTCGATGTCTTCGTGGCGTGTGTTATCTACCATGAGAAAAGATNGGNNGTCAGGCGTGGCAAGAGATCAGAGGGTTGTTCTCCCGGCCTTGTGATAAGTGGATTTGGTAGGTCGAAGCACCGCGGAAATCTCCTTATCATCAATTATTTAAATCATAGCACATCCGAATTCCCGATCATTTTCTGCGCTGAAACTGGTATGACCCGGGTCTGGACGTTGCTGGCAATTCGAGTGGTTAATCAGCTTGTAGTTGCCGTTTTTCCAGTAGGTCCTTCGAAAACCGCCACGAGGATCAGGCGATCAGTCTTTTTTCGTGTGCATCGGGTTGCAGAATCTTGGCCAGAAAACGCCCGGTATAAGAATCCTTTACCCCAGCCACTGTTTCCGGCGTGCCGCAGGCCACCAGTTGCCCGCCGCGATGCCCCCCTTCAGGACCGAGGTCAATAATCCAGTCGGCTGTCTTAACAACGTCCAGATTGTGTTCAATCACGATCACGGTATTACCGCCATCCCGGAGTCGGTGCAGTACCTGCAGTAACTGGCGAATATCGTGGAAGTGGAGTCCAGTTGTGGGCTCATCCAGTATATACAGTGTGCGACCGGTATCTCGTTTTGAGAGTTCACGAGCGAGCTTGATACGCTGAGCTTCGCCCCCTGAAAGAGTAGTCGCACTCTGGCCCAGAGAGATATAGCTCAGGCCAACATCCATCAGTGTGTCGAGTTTGCGCTTGATGACCGGTACAGCCGAGAAGAAATCACAGGCCTCGGCAACAGTCATTGCAAGTACTTCACTGATGGTTTTACCTTTGTATCGAATGTCGAGTGTTTCCCGGTTATACCTTCCCCCTTTACATAGATCACAAGGCACATAGATGTCGGGTAGAAAATGCATCTCTACTTTGATCAGTCCATCGCCCTGACAGGCTTCACAACGCCCGCCGCGGACATTGAACGAGAAGCGTCCAGGCTTGTAGCCCCGTGCTCGTGACTCTGGCACCGCAGCATAAAGTTCCCGGATTGGCGTAAAAAGCCCGGTATAGGTCGCAGGATTAGAACGCGGCGTCCTACCGATAGGACTCTGGTCGATGTCGATGATTTTGTCGAAATTCTCAAGCCCCTTGATGCCGCGGTGTGGTGCTGCCTGATGGCGTCCCTGGTAAAGCTCGCTGGCCAGCGCCGGATAAAGCGTGTTATTGATCAGCGTGGATTTGCCGGATCCTGAGACACCCGTAACACAAGTCAAAAGTCCAACGGGTATTTCTACATCAATGGTCTGCAGGTTATTCCCGTGGGCCCCATTGATTTTCAATGTTTTTTGAGGATCTATTTGAACACGTTTTCCAGGTACCTCGATCTGCAGGTCACCGGAGAGGTAGCGTCCGGTCAGCGAAGCNGGACTGGCGATGATCTCCTCAGGTCTTCCTTCGGCGACAATTTCTCCGCCGTGAATGCCAGCGCCGGGGCCCAGGTCGACGACATGATCCGCACTGCGAATGGCCTCTTCGTCATGTTCGACAACAATGATGGTGTTTCCCAGGTCACGCAGCCGGTAAAGGGTTTCGAGAAGCCGTCCGTTGTCGCGCTGATGGAGACCAATTGAGGGCTCATCCAGGATGTAAGTCACGCCGACAAGCCCAGATCCGATCTGAGACGCAAGCCGAATCCGCTGAGCTTCGCCGCCGGACAGTGTTTCAGCTGTCCGGTCAAGCGTCAGATANTCAAGGCCGACATTAAAAAGGAAGCGCAGCCGCTCCTGAATCTCTCGGATGATGCGTGCCGCGATGTCGCCGTGGCGCCCCGGCAGTTTGAGCTGTNTAAAAAATTCCAGTGATTGCTCAACCGGTAGCGCTGTAATCTGATGTATCGCATGTTCTCCAACGAAAACATGCCGGGCGCTTTCTCGNAATCTGCAACCGCCACAGGTCTTGCAGAACTGGGTGTTCAGGTAACGACTGAGTTCTTCCCGGATCAGGTTGGATTCCGAATCTTTGTAACGCCGCTCCATGTTTGGCAGAACGCCTTCGAATGCATGATTGCGTCGCCGTGGCCGGCGGCCGTGAGCTCGAAGATAGGTGAACGGAATTTTTTCAGAGCCACTGCCATACAAAAGTACATCGCGTATTCTTTTGGGTAGCTTTGAATACGGTGTTTCAGTATCAAAACCATAGTGGCTTGCCAGGCAGCTGATGAGGTTGAAGTAGAACGCATTACGTCGGTCCCACCCTGCAATTGCGCCTGCCGCAAGACTGAGGGACTTATCGTGCACTACCCGGTCAGGGTCGAAGAACTGGCGAACACCCAGGCCGTCACAATCGGGACAGGCACCGGCTGGATTGTTGAAAGAAAATAATCGGGGTTCGAGTTCACTTAGACTGTAGCCGCAATGAGGGCAGGCAAAAAGAGCAGAGAAAAGATGCGACTCCCCTTCGGTATGTTCGTCATCGGGTAGCACCTGTACCAAAGCCAGCCCATCGGTCAGGGCCAGAGCGGTTTCGAATGATTCCGCAAGACGCTGTGCCGACTGCGGCCCGACAATAACGCGATCGACCACAACGTCAATGGTGTGTTTCCGTTTCTTGTCCAGTGATGGAATCTCATCCATTTCATACACAACACCATCGATCCGGACACGCACAAATCCCTGGCTCTGGAGCGTGTTGAAAAGTTGCTGGTTTTCGCCCTTGCGATCCTGTATCACTGGGGCCATCAGCAGGAGTCGTGTACCGGCATTTAGAGACATCACCCGGTCGACCATCTCACTGACCGTACTCGCATTGAGTACGGTGTTATGTTCTGGACAGTAGGGTATTCCGACCCGGGCAAAAAGCAGGCGCAGATAGTCGTAGATCTCGGTGACGGTACCTACCGTAGAGCGTGGATTGTGGGAAGAGGATTTCTGTTCAATACTGATTGTCGGTGACAGTCCCTCAATCAGATCGACATCAGGTTTTTCCATCAGTGATAGGAACTGCCGCGCATAGGCTGACAGTGACTCCACGTAACGCCGCTGCCCTTCGGCATACAACGTATCAAATGCGAGAGAGGATTTTCCCGACCCGGACAGTCCAGTGAAAACGATCAGTTGGTCTCTCGGTAGATCCAGATCGATATTTCTGAGATTGTGTGTTCGGGCACCCCGAATCTGGATTGCTCGCATGCGAAGGACCGGTGAAAAGCCAAACTGTTAATATTACGACTCGTAGGCCGTGGGATTCAAAGCTTTTTCCAGTATTTCTGTTTTCTACTCAGTTGACCGGGTAAATCGCAAGAAGCTGTTCGTAATCTGAGCCAGGGACACAGCGTTTGTGCCTGCAAAATGGTGCCCTGGGCTTAAACCACTTGAAACAATTGGGAGATTGATCTCTGAAGCGAGATAAAAGTACCGCGATGAATGCGTTGGAAAGGCGTTCGGTAGTAGCGCTTTCCTCGCTTATGAGTTTGAGGATGTTTGGATTGTTCCTGATCCTGCCGGTATTTGTGCTTTACGCCCCGCTACTTGAGGGTGCGACGCCATTAACGGTGGGTATTGCATTGGGGGCCTATGGATTGACGCAGGCCGTGCTGCAGGTGCCGTTCGGGATGCTGTCTGACCGCTATGGGCGAAAGCGGATGCTGAGTATAGGGTTGTTGCTATTTTTGTTCGGCAGTGTTGTCGCGGCGCTGTCGAGCAGTATCGAGGGCATAATCCTGGGTCGCGCGATTCAGGGCGCCGGCGCGATATCAGCCGTTGTGTTGGCCACGCTGTCGGATCTGACCAGAGAGCAAACGCGGACCAAGGCGATGGCCGTGGTCGGTGTAAGTATCGGCTTCTCATTTCTACTCGCGCTGATGTTGGGCCCCTTGCTGGGTCAGTGGCAAGGGCTTTCTGGACTGTTCTGGATCACCGCCTGTCTTGCCGGTGTGGCCCTGTTGGTTGTATGGCTCACGGTACCGACTGCGACTCGTGTGTTGGCATCTGTAGAGATCCTACCGGTTCGCAGCCAGATCAGTACGGTATTGTTCAACCGCCAGCTGCAGGGTTTAAATCTGGGAATATTTGTTTTACATATGACGCTGACGGCACTTTTCGTTGCTGTGCCCATTGGTTTGCGTGACACCCTGGGTCTGGGTTCAGCGAGTCACTGGCAGTTTTATGTGCCAGTCTTGGTGTGTTCGGTGCTCGGCATGGTGCCGTTACTCATTTATGGGATGCGGCGGCACAGAACATTTGTTGTGTTCCGTCTCGCAATAGCGCTGCTGCTTGTCGCACAACTGATCCTGATCATTGGGATGGATCAGACTGCATTTCTCATCACTGGCGTTTGGTTGTTCTTTGTGGGCTTTAACTTGCTCGAGGCTATGTTGCCGTCACTGATGTCACGGCTCGCCCCGGCGGCAGGTAAAGGGACTGCACTGGGTATCTACAACACGTTTCAGTTTTCGGGGGTATTTGCAGGCGGCATTGTGGGTGGACTTATTTATGGCGTGTGGGGTATGGCCGGTGTTTATGGGTTTGCGGCGTGTGCGGTGTTCGTATGGTTGGTGTTGGCTTTAAGTACTTCGGCCCCGGCGTTGCTGGAAAGCCTCACACTTCGTCTGGTCGATACTGTTGAGCAGGAACCAAAAGATGTCCTGCAGCGATTGAGTCAGGCGCCAGGGGTGTGCGAAGCTGTAACCCTCCCGGGACGGGATCTGGTCTATCTGAAGGTCGACCCGGCAGTGGTTGACGAGGATGCCCTTCGAGAAATAGATGGCGTAGTGGCCGTTGACTAGTTGACGAAGTTAAAGCGGGGGCCGTTTGGCTGAATTTTCAAACCATCGCCCGGCTGCTCCCTCAGTGGGGCGCTCGAAACCAGCGACCAGTCGTAATAGCGTTGTCTTTCCACAACCAGATGGTCCAAGGAGCGTAAAGAACTCGTTCTGGTTGATCGAGACTGAAACCTGATCTAATGCTGTGACAGATTGGTCGGTTTGCGCGCCAAAAACCTTTGTAACGGCTCTAACATCGACTGCTACTTCAGTACTCAATTCGGCGGTCCTCATCGGTGACATCATTTCCTGCGCCAGTTGCTGGGTCCAAAACAGATCCAGTTGTCTGAGTAGATTCTAGGGCAGCGGGTGTAATTTCCATTGAC
>PCBE01000098.1 GCA_002731295.1 Acidiferrobacteraceae bacterium
CAACCCGTTTTGGGATGGACTGGACGGTTACTGCATCCAGTCGCTACCCAGACCACAGCCGTCTAACGACGGTACCGTGTGCACATATCATTAAAGTTCATGACCACTGGTAAGTCAAACAGAATCAGCAACGTGCGAATCACACTATCCCCGCATTCAGTCGTGTAATAATCAAAATAGAGTCCCAGCTAGACTCAAGTAGTTTTGCCTATAGGATTGAAGGGTTGAGTTGACCACCCCAAGAACTTAGCGCGTGCGAAGTTCAAACTAGCCCCCCAACATAACAACCAGACATTTGAGGAGCGTGACACATGAACCTTGGACTTGAAGAGAAAGTAGCCGTCATTACCGGCGGCAGTGATGGCATCGGCAAGGCAGCGGCACTATCCATGTCACGAGAAGGTGTACGCGTCGCGATTGCAGCCCGGGATCAATCCAAACTAGATGCGGCCGTCGCTGATATTTCAGACCAGACTCAGAATCGTGTTCTGGGTATTTCTACTGATGTCCGGGATGAAGACTCAGTCCGGTCACTCATTTCTCAGGTCGTTGACGAATGGGGAGGTATTGATATTCTGGTCAACAATGCAGGCACTTCTTCGACATCGCGGCTTGAAGATATGTCAAACGAAATAATGACTGCTGACATTGAGCTCAAGGTTTATGGCGCGGTATACGGCACGAGACATGCTCTGCCTTATCTGAAAAAGTCTGATTCGGGCGTGATCATCAATACCACCACACCGGGCGGTAAAGCCCCCGCCGCGGGTACCCAGCCCACTGCCCTATCAAGGGCTGCGGGGATCTCCCTGACTAAAACCTGGTCTAAAGAATTTGCCGAGTTCAATATCCGAGTCAATACCATCTGCATCGGCCTGATCAAGAGCGGCCAGCACCGTGCATCCTGGACCCGAATGCACGAAGACAATCCTGACTATAGTCTGGACGACCATTGGCAGAAATTGAGCCAAGTTGTACCGCTTGGCCGGGTTGGGGAAGCCGATGAAGCAGGCGATGTGATCTGCTTCCTGGCTTCGCCTAAAGCAAGCTATGTCACAGGTACATCAGTCAATATTGATGGTGGGATGTCGCCGGTCGTCTGATCCGGAAAACCGATTCAGCTGATCATTCAGGCTTGCCATATTCCCCACTGGTCGGTATCTATAATGCTAACCAGTCAGTACTGACGTTCAATATCGTAGTGTGGCCCCTGTTGAATGGGCACTGAAGAATTGGACAAGACTCAATCAGATTCAGGCGCGAGCGGATCCCGTTGTTCCAGCTGTAGTAACAATGCGCGGGCCTGCTCATCGGTGTAGTGCGGCCAGTCTGAAATTTCCTCGAGAGTCCGATGACAACCGCGACAGTAACCAGTCACCGGGTCAATAATACAGATGCCGACACACGGACTGATAATCATTATTCATACAACGGTTGGTTTACTGAGATGAAGTAGTTTATGCATCGGTTCAATTATATTTGGTATTTTGTTAACTTACGCAACGATACTGGAATCAGTCGGTGCTGTCTTAACTTTCGGTTCGTGTGGCCTGACCTTCCGCGTAACAGATGAATGTCATCATAATTGGTGCTGGTGTCATCGGCAGCGCCATCGCCTATTACCTCTCGCGTAAAGGCATTGGTGCGACTGTGATCGAACGCTGCGATACGGCCTGTGCAGCATCGGGCAAATCTGGTGGCTTTCTGGCGCGTGACTGGTGCGTCGGGCAACCCCAGGACCCGCTGGCCCAATTAAGCTTCGATCTACACACCGACCTCGCCGATGCACTTGAAACTGACTATGGCTATCGCCGTGTAGACACCTATGCGATGGCATTATCGGATCGCCGCTCATTTTCACGCAGCAATGGACTCAGCACAGCTGTAAACTGGTTAAACAATGAAGGCGTGGTCCATCAACTGCTCGGCGACACGACGACCACGGCCCAACTGCATCCAGAACGGTTCACACGGGCCCTGCTGGTGGCCGCCTGCACAGCAGGTGCACAACTCAGGCCCGGAACTGTGGGGTCTGTAGAGCGGGACTTGGTAAAAAATCAGGTGACCGGTGTCACAGTCGATGGTACGTTTCTAAGCGCTGATGCTGTTGTCATCGCTATGGGCCCCTGGAGCCACCTTGCCACACAGTGGCTTTCTCTACCTGCCACTTATGGGCTAAAGGGTTACAGCATCACGCTGGCCCCCACCACACCCGTCACGGCCGAAGCACTCTTCCTGGACTACGAGGACCAGTTTGGGGAGCGTCATGGGCCGGAGTTGATCTCGCGTGCCGACGGCGAGGTTTATCTGTGTGGATTTTCAGGCGATGATCCCCTGCCTTTGTCACCGGAAGATGTTTCAATCGACGATACAGCCTGCGATCGGCTGCGGGTACTTGCCGGCCGTGTCTCTACGATGCTGGCGGAATCGACCGTCGTTCAGCGTCAGGCCTGCTATCGACCGATCTGCGAAGATGCAATGCCCATCATGGGTCAAATTCAAGGCACTCGGGATGCTTACGTTGCCACAGGCCATAACTGTTGGGGGATGTTGAATGCACCAGGCACTGGCCTGGCAATGGCTGAGTTGATCAGCGACAGCCAAGCCAGCAGCATTGATCTTGCACCGTTTGCACCAGACCGGCTGCCGCCATTGCACCACTAGCGTTGACT
This sequence comes from Acidiferrobacteraceae bacterium, assembly GCA_002731295.1. GTDB lineage: Bacteria > Pseudomonadota > Gammaproteobacteria > Arenicellales > UBA868 > REDSEA-S09-B13. Next base: position 2,673 of record PCBE01000098.1, read on the forward strand.
GTTACGACCCGGTTCTCGACCACGCCCGAACATTTCCTGTTTAGCCGGATAGAGGTGTTATCCTCTGTCTGAGATGATCAAATCGGTCTACTGACAGGCACTTTCAGTATCGGCACATATGGCCTGGTTGGTGACAATGACTGGCGAACCCAGAGAACTAACCCCTAGCAAGCACTTCCAGAAATATGACCACACAGCCACCCCCACACCCTGACCATATATTTGACGGTGAACTGATTGCTGAGTCACTGGACAGACTGGCAAACAGTTATCGCCCACGCACCCAACCGGTACCGGAATCACCATCCCTGATGCTTCCTGACAGTTTGCCTGAGACAGGTATTGGCGATAGCGCCGCTCTGGATACCTTGGCACCCACCGTCCTGGACGCCAGTGCGCAGCTCCATCACCCGGGCTACTTTGCCCATATGGACCCGCCAACACCGGCGATCACGTGGGCCGCTTCACTGTGGCAGGTGGCTACCAACCAGAATCTGCTGCATCCGGACGCTGCGCCCGCCGCACGCTCACTCACTGAACAGGTCGTCAACTGGCTGGCACCGTCATTTGGAATGTCCGGTGGCCATTTTGTACCTGGTTCTACAATTGCCAATCTGACAGCACTGTGGGCCGCCCGTCAGCTCAAACAGGTCAGCCGTATTGCGGCCTCGGAAAAGTCTCACCTTTCAATTCGCAAATCAGCTGAGATTCTGGGCCTGAAATACATCGCCCTGCCTACCAATTCGCGGCACGAAATGGATATCTCCGGACTGACTCAACTGGACCGAACCGCACTGGTTCTCACTGCCGGTACCGTTGCAACCGGTGTTATCGACCCGTTAATTCGGCCCGATGATGCGGCGTGGGTCCATGTTGATGCGGCCTGGAGCGGCCCCTTGCGTTTGACCGACCGATTTACCCACTGCCTCGACGGTATCGAGACAGCGGACTCGGTTGGCTTTTCCGCGCACAAATGGCTGTATCAACCCAAAGGCTCGGCATTGGTGTTGTTTCGCAATTCCGACGCAGCGCATGATGCTCTTAGCTACGGTGGCAGTTACCTCGCCACACCCAATATCGGTCTGCTGGGCTCGACACCGGCCGCAGCGGTACCCCTAGCCGCAATGCTGCTGTCATGGGGACGAACAGGCCTTGGCCAACGGATTGAATCCGACATGACCAAAGCGGACCAACTGGCAGGGTTGATCGAATCGGACCCGAGATTTTTGCTGTGGGGTCCCAACCAAACCGGTGTTGTGGTCTGGCGACCGGTAGACGCCGCGGCCAGCGACGTTCGCAACCGTCTGGAGAACGGCTGGGTGTCACTCACCGAAGTTGACGGGCAGACCTGGTTTCGATCCGTTGCGGCAAACCCCAGTGCCGACCCAAGTTATCTTTTTAATCAGGTGAGTGCTGCACTTTAATCATGCAATGATGTTCTCAAGGAGACAAACCCCATGACAACATCTGAAACAAATACCTACGATCCTGAGAACATTCGTCTTCGGACTTTTTTGATGCCAGTGCAAGGTTTGAGGACAGTAGTGACATCCCCAGGGCCTACTTGCAGCGCTGTCTGGAGATAATCGGGGAAAAACCTTGGTCCGTGCATAGTTGATGTTAAATACCGAAAACGCACGCATCGCTTGCTTGCATGAGCATTAGTGATCATGATACAAACGAGGAGGGAAAAGCCACATGGTTTGGGTGATTGACGTTGGAAGACTAAGTTGTTATCTCAACGCTTCACGCCTGTTCCCACACCGGAAACACCTAAAGGAGGAAAAAGCATGTCGACGAAACATTTTAAAAAATTTTTAAAAGTTGGTGTGTGCTCGGTCTTTGCGAGCATGGTTCTGAGTCTCAGTGTTGGACCGGCAATGGCGGAGAAAGTGCTCCGTGTTGCGCCGCACGCGGATCTTAAGAACCTAGATCCGATCTGGACCACAGCCTACATCACACGTAACCATGGCTACATGGTGTATGACACCCTGATCGCGATGGATTCGAACTTGAAACCACAGCCGCAGATGCTCGAAGGCTGGAAGGTTAGTGACGATGGTTTGACCTATACGTTTACCTTGCGTGATGGCCTCGCCTGGCACGACGGCGCGCCCGTGACATCGGCAGACTGCATCGCCAGTATTCAACGCTGGGGCAAGCGCGATGGCATGGGACAGAAACTGGCCAAGTTCACCGAGTCCTGGACGGCCAACAACGACAAGACCTTCACCCTCAAGCTCAACGAGCCTTATGGCCTGGTGCTCGATTCACTCGGTAAGATCTCGTCCAATGTGCCGTTCATGATGCCCGAACGAATGGCCAAAACCGATGCATTCGAGGCGGTGCCAGAGGTAATTGGTTCAGGACCGTTTGTGTTCGACAAAGATGGCTATATACCGGGCGTCAAAGTTACCTACCGGAAGAACACCAACTACAAGCCGCGCTCGGAGCCTGCCAGTTACGCCGCCGGCGGTAAGGTTGTCCACTTCGACACGGTTGAGTGGCTGTATATCCCTGATCCGGCGACCACCATGAACGCCCTGATTACAGGTGAGATCGACTTCTGGGAGAGCCCGTCTCCCGACCTGATGCCGGGTATGGAAGGCAACCCCGATATCACCATCAAGGTGATCGACCCCCTGGGAACCCAGGGCTGGTTACGACCGAATCACCTGAATCCACCGTTCGACAATGCAAAAGCGCGCCAGGCTTTGCTGCACATGGTTAAGCAGGAGCACTATCTGCAGGCTATCATCGGCGATGAGAAGTTCTGGCGAGCTTGTGGAGCATATTTCATGTGTGACACGCCGCTGGACTCCGATGTGGGCGCTGGACCACTGATGAACCAGGACCTGGAAACGGCAAGAAAGTTGCTTAAAGAAGGTGGTTACAACGGCGAGACGCTGATCCTAATGGATCCGACCGACATCCCGGTACTGCACGGTGCTTCACTGGTGACCGCGCAAATGCTGCGCAAGATCGGTGCCAAAGTCGAGGTGCAGGCGATGGACTGGAGTACTCTGACATCCCGTCGTGCCGAGACTAAGAGCATCGCTGACGGCGGTTGGAACATCTTCCACACCTACAGCACCGGTGCTGACGTGGCCTCGCCGATCGCCAATATCGGCGTTTCCGGTGGTTGCGTCGAAGAGGCCTGGTTTGGCTGGCCCTGCGACAAGACACTGGAAGATCTGCGAGATCAGTTCAGCCGTGAAGGAGATCCCGCTAAGCAGGTCGAGATCGGGATAGCATTGCAGAAACGGGCCTACGAAGTCGTACCGTACGTCAACTACGGTCAGTGGTTCCAGCCAACGGCCTATCGCTCATCCCTCAAGGGCGTGCTGATCTCGCCGGTGCCTTTTTTCTGGAACATCGAGAAATAGTGCGGTCCTGACCTGAAACCAAATTATTTGCTGGCAACAGGCTGGCGAATTGGTTGTATTCGGGCCACCATCTCTTGTAAGGAGATGGTGGCCTTTTTATGTATCTACGCAGGAGGTGAGCAGCTCAAAGGCCAGCGAAAAGGAGAGTTTTATTCTGCGTTTATGCTTTATCATGGATGGATGATGATTCACAGACCGGACCATACTCGACCGGCAGGCTCAGGTGCAACTTATATCAGCAGAGTCCCTCCAGTTCGTATAGCAAGGCCCTGGGACTATTGAATCTGACGATGCCCTGAGCAGGCCAGTAATCAAAAAACCATGCGTGACGATCTTGTCGTGACCCTGGGAGGTCAAACCTACGCCGTCGAGTGTCCCTGGGGGGCATTGCCTGACGGACAGAAATTTGGCCCGGTCAGTCAGCTCGCTGTCGATTCGCAGGACCGGGTGTACGTCTTTCAGCGCTCGAATCCTCCAGTGCTGGTATTTGATTCGGACGGAACCCTGGTCGACAGTTGGGGCGAGGGTGAGTTCTCTGATGCTCACGGAATTTTTGTCAACCGCGATGATCTCGTCCTGCTGGTTGACCGTGATGCGCACCAGATTCTGGCTTGTGAGACCTCAGGCGCGGTGCGCTTCCGCCTGGGTCAAAGACATCGACCGCAGTTTAACCAGCCTTTTAACCACCCGACTGATATCGCCCAGGCACCGAACGGTGATTACTATGTCTCGGATGGTTATGGCAACTCGCGGGTGCACTGTTTTGCGGCCGACGGATCGTTTCGCTTTTCCTGGGGTCAACCTGGAGACGGTCCGGGGGAGTTCACCACACCACATGCGGTCTGGGTCGACCCAGCCGAGCGGGTGCTAGTCGCAGATCGAGAGAACAACCGTGTCCAGCTGTTCGATCTGAAAGGCCAGTTCATCGAGGCCTGGACGGATTTCTTTCACCCGATGGATATCTACGTAGACCCCGCCGGTAATGTCTTTGTGACTGATCAGATNCCAAGACTCTCCATGCTGTCGTCGGACGGNACCCTGATCGGACGCTGTCGGCCAGTTCTCTTCGGCGCACACGGGGTGGGCGGGGACACTGCCGGAAACCTATACCTAGCCGAGACCGCGCCGCTGAACTGCATTACGCGGTTGAGACTGTTGTAAAAGATAACGTAATCACCTATGGACACAACATGAACAAAACACTAGATCGGTGCGACCTCCTGATCACCGGTGGGCAAGTCATAGACGGGACAGGCTGTCCTGCGATAACAGCCGATGTTGCGCTACAGGGCGATCGTATTATTGCGGTTGGTGACCTGACCGTGGAAAAAGCGGATGCAGTGATCGATGCCAAAGACAAGGTGATCACGCCAGGGTTCATCGATGTCCACACCCACGATGATCGACTNCTGCTGTCTAACCCGGAAGTGACGCCAAAGCTGAGTCAGGGTGTAACCACTGTGGTGGTTGGCAATTGTGGAGTCAGCCTGTCACCTTGGGTCAGCGACCAAGCGCCNCCTCCTCCGCTGGACCTGGTGATTTCAGACAAAAATAATAGTGCACAGTTTTCNACATTCCACTCTTATTCGACCGAGCTCACCCGCCGGCCACCGGCGATCAATGCACTGCCGTTGATTGGGCATTCGACTCTACGCTGTGGGGCGATGGATCGGCTGGACCGACCAGCGACCCAGGTCGAGATCAAGCAGATGCGTACNCTCCTTCGTGAGAGTCTTGCTGCTGGCGCAGGTGGATTTTCCACTGGGCTGTTTTATCCACCCAACAAAGCAGCCCCAGCGGCAGAGGTTGAAGCACTGGCCCGAGAGTTGCCTGCGTTTCAGGGGGTCTACGCCACCCACATGCGAAACGAGGGCGACCAGCTGTTCGAATCGCTCGATGAAACTTTCGACACGGCCCGCCGGGCGGACTGTCCCGTGGTGGTCTCTCATCACAAGTGCCAGAGCAAGGCGGTGTGGGGACGCAGCGCCGAGTCTTTGGCCCGTATCGAAGCGGCGGCCGCTGAACAGGCCGTCGGCTTCGATGTGTACCCCTATGTCGCTGGCTCGACTGTGCTGCTGGAGGAGCTGATAGNACCATCCCGCCGGATAATCGTCAGCTGGTCTACTGCGGTTCCTGAGGCGGGCGGGCGTGATTTGGCAGACATCGCCGCGGAATGGGACTGTTCCCTGGCCCAGGCCATGACGCGTCTACAACCGGGCGGCGGTATCTACTTTTGTATGGAAGAAGAGGATGTCGAGAGAATCCTTGCCCATCCCATGGGTATGATTGGTTCGGACGGTATCCCTCACGACAAGCANCCTCATCCACGACTGTGGGGGACGTTTCCCCGTGTTCTTGGCCATTACAGCAGGGACCGCCGGCTGTTCCCACTCGAAGAGGCGGTGCGCAAGATGACCGGGCTGTCAGCCCAGACTTTTGGGCTTGCCGGGCGCGGCGTTGTTCAGGCGGGGGCTTTTGGTGACCTTGTCGTCTTTGACAGTTCGCGTATTGCAGATTCGGCAACATTCGAACAGCCGACCCGCGCTGCCGCTGGTATCGACTGCGTGATTGTGAATGGTGCCATCGCNTGGCAGGCGGGTGCTGGTACCGGTTCCCGNACGGGACGTCTGCTCAAGAACCCCCGAACTACCTGAGAACGATTATTCATGAATGCTGAAGAACTTCATCGGAATGCTATCGTCGTTGACGGCCTGGTGATCTCAAAGTGGAGTCGAGAGGTCTTCGAAGACATGCACAGCGGCGGCATCACCGCNGTNAACTGTACCTGCAGCGTCTGGGAAGGGTTACACGACACACTGGTGAATGTGGCCCAATGGAAGTCATGGTTCAACGAGCACGCAGACATCCTGCTGCCAGTACACACGACGACCGACATAGAAAAGGCCAAACGTGAGAACCGGGTTGGCATTATCCTCGGCTGGCAGAACACCAGTGGCATTGAGGATAGGCTGGAACTCGTTGCCATATTCAAGTCGCTTGGCGTAGGAGTAATGCAGTTGACTTACAACACCCAGAACCTCGTCGGCAGTGGCTGTTATGAAACCAACGACAGCGGCCTTTCAGATTACGGGCGCGGTTTNATCGATGAGATGAATCGGGTCGGTGTGGTGGTCGACCTGTCGCACGTGGGTGCAAAGACCAGTGAAGACGCGATCCGCTATTCAAAGGCACCGGTGGCGTACAGCCACTGTTGTCCGGCGGCTCTGCTCGATCACCCACGCAACAAGACCGATGCTCAGCTGAAACTGATTGTTGAGCACGGCGGNTTCGTNGGCGTCACCACCTACCCTTCGTTCTTGCCTCTTGGTGCTGAGTCGAGCGTCGATGATTGTGTTGCGGCAATCGACTATGTGGTTGACCTGGTGGGCGAGGACCGGGTTGGTATCGGCACAGATTTTACCCAGGGGCAGGATGCTGCATTTTTTGACTGGCTCAGCCTGGACAAGGGCCACGGACGCAGGCTGATCGTCCGAGACTGGGATGTGGCGCCGCAGCCGATCGGTTTGCAGCGGCTCTCGGAGTTTCCCAATTTAACCGGCGCTATGGTCCGCCGCGGCTGGTCCGAGACCCGAATTCGTAAGGTGTTGGGTGAGAACTGGGTGTCGTTCCTGCGCGAAGTCTGGGGCGAATAGACACGGTATATCCCGACAGCCGCCCTGAACAAATATCGTCGGATACTCGAAATGCGAGAACGGATTAGAGCCAATTTTGTGACCGTCGAGNACCTAGCATTGGCAGTGCTGACNCTGTTCGTCCCCGGCTCTGCTCCAGCAGTCGGAGAATTGACGGGCAGACCTGGTTTCGATCCGTTGCGGCGAACCCTAGTGCTGACCCAAGTTACCTTTTTGATCAGATANGTGCTGCACCGTAACCATGCAATGAGGTTCTCAAGGAGAAACCCCCTATGACAACGTCTGNAACAAGCACCTACGACCCTGAGAACTATCATCTTCGGACCTTTTATGAGGCCAGTGCTCAATTTAAAGATGGTAGTGACACCCCCAGGGGCTACCTCGAGCGTTGTCTGGAGACAATCGAAGAAAAAGAACCCTTGGTCCGCGCATGGGTGGTTTTGAATACCGAAAATGCACGCATTGCCGCAGACGAATCCTCCGCACGCTACAAAGCTGGCCGACCGTTATCGGCGATTGACGGCATGCCGATCGGTATAAAGGATGTAATTCAGACTAAAGATATGCCCACAGCACTGGGCAGCGTCATATACGAGGGTAGGCAGACCCACATGGATTCTGCCTCAGTTGACGCGCTTCGACTTGCTGGCGCGATCATACTGGGAAAAACAGTCACCACGGAATTCGCTTTTATGCTGCCCGGCCCCACGACCAATCCTTTTGACGCCCAGTGCACGCCGGGTGGATCGTCCAGTGGTTCGTCCGCTGCAGTCGGTGCCGGCATGGTCCCAGCCGCATTGGGCAACCAGGTGGTGGGCTCGATCATTCGCCCGGCAGCTTACTGCGGCAATATCGCGATTAAACCCACTTTGGGCGCACTNCATGGTGGTGAAGGGCTGAGTCTGAGTCAGCTGCACCTGGGTATTCATGCCGGTTCCCTGGTCGACATGTGGTCGGTCGCCTACCAAATCGCGCACCGTGCCGGTGCTGATCCAGGCTATCCCGGGCTCTACGGCCCGCCCGAGCTGGCGCCTCCCACTCGGCCCGACACGCTGATTGTGCTGGAAACCGAGGGCTGGTCGCAGTGCGATGAAACCACCCGCAACGCTTTCGAGGCGATCCTCGACCAACTGGGATCGCTGGACGTCAAGTTAGTCACACGTAATGAACTTCCTGCAATTGAAGCATTTGAACAGAACATCGACGACAGCATGGTGCTCTGCCGAATTCTTTGCAGTTATGAAATGCGCTGGGCACTACGCCATTACCAGAGCACAGGACTGCTGAGCGATGACCTTAGCTTGTGGCTGGAAATGGCCGAGGCAATCACCTTGGACGACTATCGGAAGGCTCTCGAACGACGAGAGCAAATGAGAGNCAGTCTAGCGACGCTCAAGGGGCTCGCATCGGCGATGATCACACTGTCTTCTCCCGGCCCTGCTCCAGAGCTGGGNGCACTGACACCTTCNGGTGAATCGGGTTATGCGTTCAAGACCGGCAGCCCCGCNTTCAATGCGGCAACTTCTGCGCTTGGGTCGCCCGCTCTTACCCTGCCACTGGCGGCGGTCCGTGGNCTGCCACTGGGTATACAACTTATCGGTCAGCCGCACACCGANTGGGATTTAACAGGTTACGGCGCATGGCTGCAGAAATCCATCCGACCGGTATCGATGTAGTCAGAAACCTCCCGGCTGCAACTTCATCTCCTGAATCGCTACTTNTTAATACATCGATTAATCCGTGCTAACCNGGTTATCATCGAACCCAACAGCTTTTGGTGTTATGGAAACCAAGGAATAACAACATGGATTCANTNGANACAGTCATCCGCGGCGGNACTGTCGTCACAGCAGTCGACAGCACATTGTGTGACGTGGGCATTTGTGATGGCCGCATCACAGCACTCGGTCNGGATCTACCCAGAGCCCAACATGAGATCGATGCGTCCGGNATGCTGGTACTGCCCGGCGGAGTAGAGGGTCACTGCCATATTGAGCAAGCGTCGTCTGTCGGCAATGTCATGAGTGCCGACGACTTTTACACCGGNACTCGATCCGCCGTGTTTGGCGGTACTACTACAACGCTATCCTTCGCTGCGCAGATGAAGGGCCAGTCACTGCGCAAAGCAGTCGATGATTACCATGAATGTGCGTCGACGAAAGCCGTCATTGATTATGGCTTTCACCTGATCGTATCTGATCCCACTGAGCAGGCGATGCACGAAGACCTGCCTGCCCTGATTCGTGAAGGTATGACGTCGTTCAAGGTTTACATGACCTATGACTCATTGAAGCTNGACGACCATCAGATGCTCGACGTACTGGCCACTGCCAGACAACATGGCGCGATGGTGATGATCCATGCCGAAAACCACGACATGATCCGCTGGCTCAAGGAACGACTGCTTCAGGGCGGTTACGTTGCACCAAAATATCACGCCATCAGTCATGTAGANCTTGCCGAAGACGANGCCACGCACCGCGCNATTCGNCTTTCCGAACTGATCGACGTTCCGATCCTGATTGTNCATGTATCNGCCAGNGAAGCNATGGCCGAGATACGCCACGCACAGACCGCNGGCCTGAAAGTCTACGGTGAGACCTGCCCNCAGTACCTGTTTCTGACCGCTTCAGATCTCGACCGCGACGGCGCCGAAGGCGCAAAATTCTGCTGCAGTCCACCACCGCGTGATGCAGCCCATCACGATGTCATCTGGCGTGGACTGGCAAACGGCACCTTTCAGGTATTTTCCTCTGATCACGCTCCGTATCGATTTGATGAAACTGGCAAGCTGGCTGCCGGGCCGAATCCGACTTTCCCGCAGATCGCAAACGGCGTACCGGGTATAGAACTCCGACTCCCGTTGCTGTTTTCCGAAGGCGTCGGCAAAGGCCGTATCAGTATTCAGCAGTTTGTCGCACTAACCTCGACCAATGCAGCTCGGATCTATGGACTATTACCGCGCAAGGGCACCATTGCGATTGGTTCAGATGCAGATATTGCAATCTGGGATCCTGAAAAAGAAATCACCGTCACCTGGGATCTGCTCCATGACAATGTCGGCTACACCCCCTACGAAGGTCGAAAACTTACAGGCTGGCCGGTGACTGTATTAAGCCGCGGACGGGTAGCCGTAGAAGACGGCGAGTTAAAAGTCGAACGCGGNAGCGGNGAGTTTCTACCNCGNTATNTGTCNGATGCTGCGCGTCCGCTTGGTCGACTGGTCAAGGAGATGGATNTCAATAGAAATTTCGGTGCAGAGATCGACCTATGAGTCAGTGAGATACAAGCGACTGTTACGTTTATCCGATTAGGCTTATTCACACACCTAGACTGTCAGTAAATGAACGACANTCCNTCCCGATCAACANANCTTTCTGNNGATATCCGGCGNCTGCAAAACAGAATTGAGGAACTNGGCCGGATCGGNGCCATCACCGGTGGCGGCGTCTGCCGTCTCGCCCTGAGCGATGAGGACCTCGAGGGCCGCAATCTCGTAGTGCGCTGGATGAATGATCTTGGCCTGTCAATCCAAGTTGACCNAATTGGAAATGTAATNGGAACACGCGCCGGCATCTTGGACAGTCCGCCCGTCATGATCGGNTCTCATATCGACTCCGTTGCAACCGGGGGNCTTTATGANGGTGCACTCGGTGTTCTGGCNGGNCTAGAGGCNATNCAAACNCTGAATGAGGCTGANCTAAAGACACAATACCCNATNGCTGTGGGATTTTTCACCAACGAGGAAGGTGTACGCTTTACACCTGACATGATGGGNAGCGCTGTACACCAAGGTTCATTATCTCTGCAAACGGCATTGGAAACAGTCGGCACCGATGGTCAAACTGTCGGAGCGGAACTCATCCGTATCGGTTACGCCGGTGACACCCCTGTCAAAAACATGANNCCCCAAGCCTATCTTGAGCTTCACATAGAACAAGGGCCCGTATTGGAAAATACAAACACCACAATTGGCGCCGTAACAGGTGTGCAAGGAATATCCTGGACCGAATTCGAACTTCAAGGCGTCTCTAATCATGCAGGCACAACGCCGATGCACCTGCGTCATGATGCGGGATATGTGGCCGCAGCCATCGCTGTTGAGGCCCGGGCTATTGCCACCGATTTTGGAGATAACCAGGTTGCTACTGTCGGCGTATCCGAGCTAACTCCAAACCTGATTAATGTCATTGCCAACCGTGCCCGGGTTACGATCGATCTGCGTAATACATCTGATGCTAAACTGTCCCAGGCAGAAACCAGATTGATCGGCTTTGCCACGGATACAGCTGCGGCTGAAGGAGTAACACTAAAAAAGCGGACGCTGGCCCGTTTTAGTCCTGTCGAATTTGATACCGTCATCATCGACATGGTAGAAAAGGCGGCCGCGGCCTCAAACCACACTTGTCGGAGACTTCCATCCGGCGCTGGACATGATGCCCAGATGTTCGCTCCAAACTGCCCGACCGGCATGATCTTTATTCCATCAACACANGGTATCAGTCACAACATAAATGAATTTTCTTCTGAACAGGACATTGCTGCCGGTATGGATGTTCTGATGAAGGTTTTATTGGAACTATCAGGCTAAATCTATGACTCGCTCGTTACCTCTCGCTGTTGCTCAACTGGGCCCGATTGCCCGNGACGAACCCCGCGCATCAGCNGTAAAGCGCATGATTGCCCTGTTGCNNAAGGCNNATGATGCCGGATCGAAATTGGTGGTATTCCCAGAACTGGCACTGACGACATTCTTTCCACGCTGGTATTTCGANGATCAGGCAGATGTCGATGCGTTTTTTGAAACAGACATGCCTAACGCCGACACCGAACCGCTATTCGACGCTGCCGCTCGTGCTGGAATTGCTTTTTATCTCGGTTATGCTGAANTAATNAACAACAACGATACGACCAGGCGGTTCAACACCTCGATACTCGTTGACCAAGCTGGCGAGATCGTGGGGAAGTATCGCAAGATTCACCTCCCGGGACACCGTGAGCATGAACCCGACTTCCCTTTTCAACATCTGGAAAAGCGCTACTTCGAAACCGGTGATTTAGGGTTTCCNGTNTTCAATACACTGAACACGACACTGGGGATGTGTATCTGTAACGATCGCCGCTGGCCAGAGACGTACAGAATGCTGGGTTTGCAGGGTGTCGAAATAGTCCTGCTGGGTTACAACACACCCGTCCACTATCCCCGCGCACCCGAACTCGATCACCTGCANGACTTTCACAATCACCTCTCACTTCAGGCCGGGGCTTACCAGAACGGTACCTGGGTTGCGGCTGCGGCCAAGGCGGGCTGCGAAGAAAACTGCGACATGATCGGTGGCAGCNGTATCGTCGCACCNTCCGGGGAAATTGTGACCCGCTGTGAAACACTGGCCGACGAACTCATTACCTGGGATTGTGATCTCGACCTGTGTCAGACCATACAGAACAACATCTTCAATTTTGCACTGCATCGGGAACCTGAAAACTACGGTCTTATCGTGCAGCCTCAGAATCGCACCTGAAGGACNGCTCATCCCCGCAACCGCACAATCTTGACGTAGCGCGATTTGTCACAGTAAGGTGCTGGTGTTACCGTGGGCGCATGTGTGGAGTCGCGATAGGTTCAACNCGCAATCTCACTCATCAAACCCACAAANTACAAACTTTTCAGACTCAGATGACCTTGTTTAACGAGGTTGGGTGATTCAACCAAGGAGACAGTACATGAAGCTCGTCGGGGTCGATGTCGGAGGTACGTTTACGGATGTCATTTTTGCCGACACGGANTCCGGACGCACTGAAATACACAAAGTGCCAACCACACCCGACGACCCCTCAGACGGTGTCAGCGCCGCAATACACGGGTTGTGTGAGAGACACGCTATAGCCCCGACAGAAATCGATCATCTGCTGCACGGCACCACTATCGCGACCAACGCTATTCTGCAGCACGATGGCGCTAAGACGGGGATGATCACCACAAAAAACTACCGTGACATCCTTCACATCGGTCGCCACCAACGCCCTGAACACTACTCGATTATGCAGGAAGTACCCTGGCAGGATCGGGCTTTGGTCCGTCGCCAACACCGATTGACCGCCTCTGAACGGATTGCACCACCAACCGGTGAAGTCCTTACTGAACTGAATGAAGATGAAGTTCGCACCGCGATAGAAGAACTGAAAAACGCCGGTATTGAATCGATTGCAGTGTGCTTTCTTTTCTCCTATCTCAACCCGGCACATGAGGATCGTGCACGCCAACTTATCGAGGAACAATATCCTGAATGCTTTGTGACGACTTCCTCGTCGGTGTCTCCCCAGTTCCGGGAATTCGAGCGTTTCACCACGGCCACCATGAATGCCTTTATTGGACCCAAAGTCAGAGACTATGTAAATCACCTCGCCACACGAATTGGGGATGACGGCATAGACGCAGACCTCCACGTAATGAGTTCCAACGGTGGTGTCGCGACAGCCAAGATGGTGTCTGAACGACCNGTCATGACGCTGCTTTCCGGACCTGCAGCCGGCGTACTCGGCGGCGCCTGGACCGGTGAGCTTTCGGACCGAACCAANCTGATCACTTTTGATATGGGCGGCACCTCCGCCGACATCGGAATAGTCAGCGATGGTACCTTTGCCCAAGCCTCAGCCCGTGATACATGGATCGCAGGTTATCCACTACTGGTCTCCATGATTGATATCCATACGATCGGTGCAGGTGGTGGTTCTATTGCTTATGCTGATCCGGGTGGTGGTTTNCGAGTCGGGCCCCGAAGTGCAGGAGCAGTACCCGGTCCAGCAGCCTACGGCCAGGGGGGGCAGCAACCCACCGTNACAGACGCCAACGTTGTGCTTGGCAGGTTGGATAAAGATTACTTTCTCGGTGGAGAAATGTCGCTGGATGAACAGNCGGCTGAACGCGCGATTACTGACCTGGCATCAGACCTGGGCCTGGACGTGCCCACTACTGCGGACGGTATCCTAACGCTGGTTACAGCGAACATGGCAAACGCAATTCGCTCCCGTACCGTACAGAAAGGAATCGATCCGAGAGAATTCGCTCTGGTGGCNTTTGGCGGTGCCGGCCCGCTGCATGCAGTGGATGTCGCCCGTGAACTGGGCATGTCAGAAGTGATCATTCCGCGATACCCTGGAATTACTTCAGCAGTGGGACTACTCACAACAGATCTTAAATACGACACAATACGTACAGAATTTCAGGTCAGCGATGCGACCGATGTTCCACGACTCAACAGTGATCTTGCAGCGATGGAAGAGGAACTGACCGACCAGTTCATAACGGATGGCCTGGATCGATCGGACATCAGCTTCCTACGCTCAGGTGACCTGCGCTATGTCGGCCAGGGGTACGAACTTCGAATCACTTTCCCCAATGGGTTACTGGACGATGACAGTCTCGTGGAGATATTCGATCAGTTCCACAACCAGCACAGAGCCGAATACGGTCACGACTTTCCCGATAGTGCGATTGAGATTGTGAACGCGCGCGTAACCGGTATCGGACAGATGCCGAAAATTCGTCAACCCGACAGTATCGATGCAGGTTCCCGGGAATCAGCACTGATCAAGTCCGGTNCCTGCATGTTCCGGGTCGACAATCATCTCGAGGAATTTGACACAGCGTTCTATCAAAGAGAGCAGTTACCTCTGGAACAACNNATNGCAGGTCCTGCAATCATCATCCAGCGGGATTCCACCACTGTTGTACCCCCTGAAAATGAATTTATCTCGGACATGGCAGGCAATATGATTATTAGCATCGGAGAACAAACATGAACGACACGGCGGCGGCAGAACTGCAACTGGATATCGACCCGGTAACCGCAAGCGTCATCCAGGGTGCGCTGGAAAACATTGCGGTCGAAATGGGTTACAAACTGATGCGCATGTCGTACTCATCGATCATCCGTGAATCTGAGGATTTCGGTGCAGGGCTGGTTGATGCTCGTGGCCGTGGGCTTGCCGAATCGACACAGTCAACGCCTCTGCAGTCTGGCCCGATTCCGGGTTATGTGCGGGGTATGCTGAAGACGCTAAAGGATCGGGGCGACACGATTCGACCCGGCGACGTCATCATGCACAACGATGCCTATGGCGGCGCCAGCCATGGGCCGGATGTCGGGTTTATCGTGCCAGTATTCGATGATGACAATCTTATTGGTTATTCGGTCACCACNGCACATCATCTGGATATNGGAGCCCTGTCCCCNGGCAGCTGCGGTATCGTGGACGCTATCGATGCCTATGCTGAGGGACTTCAGTTCAAAGCCATAAAGGTCTACGACGAAGGTCGTAAAGNGGATGCTGTTTGGCACATGCTGCGTGACAACATCCGCGCATCAGATCTGGTGGTTGGTGACATGGAAGCGCAGGTCGCAGCGTCCCAAATCGGTGCCCAGCGTTTCCTGGCGCTGGTCCAGCGCTACGGCGCAGATACCCTCGAACGCGCCTGCGACCAGGTCATGGACCATGCAGAGCGCCTCATGCGCTCAGCAATCGCCAAAGTNCCCGACGGCACTTACCAGGCAACAACCTACATTGATGGGTTCCTGGACAGCAACGAAACTAATAAAAAAGACCTCCCAATTGTCGCCACGATCACCGTGACNGATGATGCAATGACTGTCGACCTCACAGGAACCGCGGACCAGGTACCCGATAGGCCGATCAACATGCCCTTTGTAGGTACCGTAGATATTGCGGTCTGGCTGACGATCCGTTCCGTACTGCTGGATACCGCAGTCCATGGACATATTCCGGTCAACGATGGCCTGTGCCGGCCTATCAAGATCATCGCACCGGAGGGTTGTCTTGCAAACCCGATATTCCCCGCACCCACGATTGCTCGCTTTTGCCCGGGCAACCAACTCGCGGATACTGTCATGAAGGCGCTGGGCCAGGCCGTCCCTGCGCAGGTTTCCGCCGGTATCGGAAACCTCAGNGTTATTGCATTTTCGGGATTGAATGGGGATGACTATTGGGTCCACATGGAAATTTGTGAAGGCAGTTACGGCGGGCGGGAAGGTATGGATGGGATGGATGCTGTCGACACGCTGTATGCCAACACCCGCAACAATCCGATCGAAGACATTGAATCTCACCTACCACTGCGGGTTTCGCGTTATGAACTTCGCGAAGATGTTTGCGGTGCGGGTAAGTGGCGAGGTGGACTGGGCTCTATCCGGGAGTTTACATATCTCAAAGACGGTGGTGGATCGATCGAAGGCGAAGGCCACAAATACCGTCCGTGGGGTTTTCAGGGTGGTTCAGATGGCCACACGGCAGGCCTGATGCTGAGGCACGCGACGGGTGAGTCTGAATCTTTGCCTTCAAAAATGCCGCATACCTCAGCCAAGGCCGGGGACAGTTTTATCTGTGTTGGGCCTGCCGGTGGCGGTTATGGCGATCCCCTAGAACGGGACATGAAGCAGGTACTTGAAGATGTGCGCGATGAGCTGATCTCTATTGATACAGCCCGAAACGATTACGGTGTGGTCATCACGAATGCGCTGCAGCTTGACGAAGCAGCGACTGCCAACTGCCGGTCAAGCGCTGCCTGATCCACTCGGTGGCGCGGGTACCCGAAAAAAAGCCAGGCAAATAGGCTTTAACTCAACGAATCTCGACAATCATCTCGACTTCAACCGGAATATTCATCGGTAAGGAGCTCATACCGACAGCCGAACGGGCAGCTCGTCCTGCATCGCCGAACACCTCTACCATGAGATCGGAGAAGCCATTGATAATACTCGGATGATTCCCGAAATCCGGCTCAGCGTTGACCATACCCAATACCTTGATCACGCGCTGTACACGATCGAGATCCCCAATATGGTTTTTCAAGGTTGCCAGCAGGTTCAGACCCACTAAGCGCGCTGCTTGATAAGCCTCTTCCTCGGAACACACCGTCGGCACCTTACCAACTATGAAAGATCCATCGGGCCTGTTGGTACCATGGCCCGACAAGTACACCAGATTACCAACCGTATGGGCACCAACATAATTGCCCAGTGGCGCCGGGGGATCCGGTAGCTCAATTGAAAGTTCCGCCAGACGGTCATCTACTGCAGACATGCGCCCTCCTTATCTAAGTCGAAAGTGATTGCTGTTAAAGACATACGTAGGCACACGTATGTCCATCCGTAAGTCATGGATGGGTTCATACACAACGCCCACCGTCAACCTCGAGGGCTACACCGGTCAGGAATTCTGCGTCATCCGATGAAAGAAAAAGCAGGGTCTGTGCAATATCATTGGGTGTAGAGAAACGGCCTAGTGGGATCGTCGCCTCAAATTTTTTTCGATTTTCAGGCGTATCCGGTACACCCATGAAAGTCTCGAGCATGCCGGTTTCACCGATCACCGGGCAAATCGCGTTGACCCTGATCTTATCCGGCGCCAACTCGACAGCGAGGGCCTTTGTCAGATTGCTGACTGCGCCTTTTGAACTGCAGTAGACGGCAAGTCCAGGACGCGGCCTCAGTGCTGCTGTAGAAGAGGTGTTGATAATACAGCCACCCCCATTCCGGCGGAAAACCGGTAGTGCTTCCTGAATTGCTATGAAGACTGCTTTGACATTGACATCATAGACACGGTCAAACTCGTGATCCGTGACCGTTGCGAATTCCTTATTCGGGTGCGAATAACCAGCATTGTTGATCAGGATATCGAGCCGACCACCCAGTTTCTCGGCGGCATCTATCATGTTTCGAGTATCGTCCCTGGAGGTGACATCAGCATGGACATACACGGCCTTACCGCCACTTGAATTGATCGAGTCAGCCACTGATTCACCTGCCTCGTCACTGATATCCGCAACCACAACCGCCGCACCTTCTGTCGCAAAAAGACGTGCCGTCCCTGCCCCAAATCCAGACGCTGCACCTGTAATAACCGCTACCTTGTTCTGTAAACGCATCAGTCTACCTCTCGCTTTAATTTCACATCGTGCCTTTTCGTGGCGTGTATATGCCTAATCATAGGCTAACACCAGGACTGACTCCAATTCAAAGAATGTGGCGACCACATGGTTCAGCCCTACGAATCCGTGGACGTGGCCAGTCAATCCTGATCTTTTTCGCCACGCTTCACCTGCATGGAAAGCCCGGCCTGCCTAACGATCTTTTGTCCAGCCCTGGTCAGGGTACCGTGCCCATAGCGGTCTTCAATGCGGTCAATCGCCTGATTCAGGTCCTTCCTGCGCTGTGTGGATCCTTCGGAAAACAACTGTACCTGGCTGACGGTAGCGACTTCAAGGTTGGTGCAGCCAACACCGATTAAACGGATGGGCACTGTCGGACCCGAACGCTGCAATAGACCGCAGGCGGCCATTGCGATGGCCTGCCCGTCATCAACGGGGTCGGGCAGGGTCACGCGTCGACTGCGAAGCGGGTATCCGCGTGGACCAGGNGCTGTCCGCCGACCTTCTTTCCACTTGAGGACCACCGTTCGTGCCCGAATGCCGTCACGCCTTAATCGGCGGGCGACCGACTCAGCATGTGTGCGAATCATCGACTCGAGCAGAGTATGATCCGCAATATCCTCGGCAAACGTGTGCTCTTCACCGTAGGAGACGGCATCTCGATAGGGCTCTACATCACGAATGTCCTCTCCCCGCGCAAGTTGTGCAACTTCTACACCCCAGTCACCCAACTGTCCCCGCAGAACTGTATCTGAGGTTCGGGCAAGATCACCCAGTGTGTGGAACCCTGCCGCCTCGAGCCGCTCGGCAGAAACTGGACCGACACCCCAGATTCGACTGACCGGCAGAGGGTCGAGAAAGGATCTGACATCGCACCCCTTAACCCACTTCAACCCGTCAGGCTTAGCAACCTGACTAGCAATCTTGGCCACCATCTTGATCGGCCCAATACCCACTGACACCGGTAGGCCCAACTCTGAATGGATGCGGCGCCGGAGATTCTCACCTGCCGTTGCGGGATCACCCAACAGCCGCTCAGTCCCTGTCAGATCAATAAAAGCTTCATCCAGCGACAGCCGTTCGACCAGGGGTGAAAATTCCTTGAATATTTCAAATACCCGCCGGGATTCCCGGTTATACAGCGGCATATTTCCTTTCACAAAAACCAGGTCCGGGCACTTGCGACGCGCCTCAAAAGAGGGCATAGCTGAATGCACACCGAATTGCCTCGCCTCATAGCTGGCTGCTGCGACCACGCCACGAGCGCTGCTGCCCCCTACCGCAAGGGGTTTACCGCGGAATTCCGGATGATCGCGCTGTTCGACGGAGGCATAGAACGCATCCATGTCGGCGTGCATGATCACGGTTGTCGAGGTTGGCACGGGATTCTCAATATTCAGTCAGCCCCCAGGACACCGGGTCTGTCTATTTAGATGTTGTCAACTATGGTAACACTGCACCCGACTCGATCTATCTGGAATCCACGATTAAAACCACTGTCGCGACTACGATTGCGGATAACGTGTAGGTGCCCCGTGCACGTCCAGAAATTGGTCACGAAAACAGCCCGGCCAGCGTTCAACATGCCGGCGAGCTGCCTGCCCGAGTTCGCGNTACCATTCCGGTAGGGGTGGGTCCCCACATTCCTGGGCCAAACGGTCATAGTAGTTGTACTGTTCGTCGTCAAGTGCATGAAAATTTCTCCGGAGAACACCGGCTGACCGGAGTTGTTCGNCACGTATATCCTTCACTTCGTGCATCCGAGAAACAGTCGGCAGATCGAATTNGCCATTCAACATTCGGGNAAACCATCGTGCCTGGATCTGAAAAATAGGGAACGGTATGATTTTAAACGGCAGNCCGATCAATGCCAGTGTCGGGTGCGTGATGCAAAGCAGATCCTGATACAGTGGTGTGACCCAGTTATCTCTGACCCGGATCAGCTCCTNGGATAAAAACCGAAAACGATAATGGTAACCCGTCGCAAACACGAGGCTATCAACAGGCCCAATAAGCGTCTGATCCTCAAGTTCTATTCGACCGTCATCTATCAGGCGCCTGATTGGTCCACACGAAGAAACATTTTTCAGGTGTTCTGTCTTTTTTGAGCGGGCTGCTTTGTCGCTGCCACACCAATAGACCCGTTCGGCAGCAACCGCGATCTCTTGACTCAGGTCTGCGCCAGATGACGCAGTACCCACTATTGCGACCTGCATTCCGGCAAATCCATCGGGTGACCGGTAGTTATGACTGTGCACGCAGTGGGCGGGGAAGTGATCTGATCCTGGAATGTCAGGGACCCGCGGTTCGGTATAGTGCCCGTTACATACCGTCAATGCATCGAATACCTCAGTGACCGAACCGTTCTCACCATCTATTGTCAACAGCCACCGGTCTTCATGCACCGCCTGCACCACTTTAGTGTTGAATCGAATCAGTTGTCGTATCGAGAATGCATCTGCAAATTCTTCCAGGTAAGACAGCACCTGTGCGTGACCGGGATACCGGGGCCACTCGTCGACACCGCCACCTGACGAATCAAACGGAAAATCAAAAAATGCCATCAAGTCACGTGGCAAATTGGTGCGTAACGATGCATGCATAGATGCATGCAATCGCGGACCGGTCTGACCTAATGGATCAGGCTCTGATGCGGCCTGATATATCCAGATACCCCCTAGCCGGGACGACTGCTCAAGTATGTTGACCTCGTGACCGGCTTTTGAAAGTTCGCTCGCCGCGACTAGACCCGCGGCACCGGCTCCGATTACGGCAACTTTCACAGTTGCCAACTCGCGAGCAGTAAAACCTTGGGCCTCGTTATCACCGCCATTTGTGTGCTGCCACCCAACAGAGACTTCATTGATTAGAGTGTCCGTGTGATTCAAGAAACTCGATCAACAACTGGCCCACCCCGGCGGGTTGCTCCTGCTGGACCCAGTGACCCGCACCTCTGATCAAATGAACACCAGGCACCTGCGAACAGACATCCGCCTTGAACTTTTCGAAGTCGCCGGGTTTCTGGTAAACCCCCCAGTCACTGCTGCCTGTAATAAAGCAGGCTGGCACATCGATACGCTGGTCGGCAAACAACATCAGCTCCCGCTGGCAGGCCTCGGAGGTAGCACATCGATACCAGTTCAGACCACCCTGAAAGCCTGTCTTAGCAAAGGCACCGCTGTAAACCAGCAACTCCTGGTCAGTCAGCCATTCGCATCGTGCTATCTGGCTCAGGCCTGGCATGTACGGCGCGACGGTCTCGGCCATATTCTGATCAAGATCCATGATGTAGTAGGTCGGCATCTTCGCCAGTTCCTCAGCTGACCAGGCTACCAGCGGATACGGCCTGTTGTCGGGCCAGTCAGCACTCTTATAGTGAAAATAAGCCCTCAGAAAATCGTGTACACCCTGAGCACAGGCGTGCATGTCAGCGTTAGCCTCGGGAGTCGAGTAGTACCACTGGTAGTGCTTGCGCGGCCTTTGAAGAGTTGCTAGCTGGTCGTGGATCAGGGTACCTGAGTTGCTGGAGACACGGGGTGGACCGGCAAACGGTGCACTCATCATCGCGACTGAACAAAATACATCGGGGCGCAGCAAAGCACAGTACGCGGCAACGGGTGAACCAAAATCGTGACCGACGACCGCAGCAACTCTGCCGATGTCCAGCGCCCATACAAGCCCCAGTACATCACGGACAAGATTGAGCATCCCGAAAGCACGCACGTCAGCGTCGTAGTCAGCTTCCCAGCCCAGTGTCTCGCCGTACCCGCGCTGGTCTGGAGCTACCACGTAATAGCCGGCCTGTGCGAGTATGGGCATCACCTTCCGCCAGCTATAGGCCAGTTCAGGAAAACCGTGCAGCAACATTACACACGGCCGATCTGCTGTTTCAAAACCAGCCTCAAGCACATGCATAGTCAGACCGTTGCCGTTGTCGACTTGACGGGAACGAAGGCCTTCCGGTAGTGGGATCATTGCCAGTTGAATCTGAAGAATTGAGGAGAACTGCTATTTTCTGTCCGCGAACCGCCTCCTGGCTGCAGCTGCAGTCTGATTTGTACCGCTTAACTGACTCTGATCCGCATCAGCGTAACTACTGACCTTATGCAGTGCGCCGGCAATGGCGTTGACAGCCTCTTTGACCATAGCGGACGCTATCGGTGGATTGCTAGCACACCGTTGCGCCAGCCCGAGTGCGACCTCGACTGATTTACCGGGTTCCGACAATCGACTGGCAAGCCCCCAATCAAGCGCCTGATCCGACGACATTTTCTCACCCAGAAGACAAATCTCTTTGGCCCGGGCAGGACCGACCAACGTCACCAGCCGCGGCAACGCACCCCACTGAAGGTTCAGACCCACCTGCACCTCCGGAACAAACAGGTAAGCATCGCTCGCCAGTACGCGCCAATCACAGGCAAGACCCAGTGCACAACCCGCACCAACCATCATGCCCTCGGCTGCGGCAATGGTAATTTGAGGCAGATCCTCCCAGGCCTGACACAGCCGTACACCACGATAGAACCGTCTCCGGATCTCAAGGTCGCTCATTGCCTCGAGTTCCCAGTTCTGCGCATCTTTCAGATCAATGCCTGATGA
>PCBE01000099.1 GCA_002731295.1 Acidiferrobacteraceae bacterium
GAGTTGTACCTTGTGTGTCCACCGGGTGGATCAGGATCGTGCGCCAGCCTGTGTCGAAAGTTGTGCAGTCGATGGGCATGGCGCACTCGCGTTTGGGGATACTAATGATGCAGTGAAAGTACTGTGTCAAAAACAGCGCGCTCACAACCCCANCGGGAACTTCGGCCTGATCTTGNGCTGAACACCGGTGTGCGCTATCGCGGNGTTTAGAGNNCAGCGTATGGACAAGATTCGGTNTCAGGTTCTTGCTGGCACCCACACNGGCTACCGGCTANTGTTGTGGNTGTTGATTATTCTGATCGGTATCGGGCTGATNGCAGCACACCACATGGAANCCCAAGGCCATTGGGTAACCGGGATGGACAACCGAGTGGTNTGGGGNTTACCTCANGTGTTTGCGATATTNCTGATCTTGTCGGCTTCAGGCGCGCTTAATACGGCATCGATCAGTTCAGTGTTTGGTCGTTCAGATTACCAGCCATTGGCACGGCTATCCGGTCTGTTGGCGGTTACATTACTAACAGGCGGTCTGGCAGTTCTTGTTTTGGACCTGGGCCGACCGGACCGNCTGGTTGTGGCGATGACGTATTACAACTTCAGTTCGGTGTTTGCTTGGAATGTGTTCCTATATACCGGATTTATGTTGGTGGTGCTGATCTATTTGTGGGTGATGATGACGCCGCAAATGCGNGGTTATGTCAGGTCGGTGGGGGTAGTCGCTTTGATTTGGAGACTGATCTTAACCTCCGGGACAGGAGCGATATTCGGATTTCTTGTTGCGCGGGATGCCTATGACACCGCGATCATGGTGCCCCTTTTTATTCTGATGTCCCTGTCACTGGGGATGGCTGTCTTCTGGGTATCAACTCTGACGATGTGTCGCTGGAACGGTTACCGNGTTGCACCTGAACTGTCAGAAAAACTCCGTCGGCTCTCCGCCGTGTTTGTCCTCGGTGTACTGTTTCTGATGGCGTTGCATCATCTGACTAATATATATATGGCCCATCACCAGGGGATAGAACGATTCCTGNTNGTTGATGGCGGTGTCTACCCCTGGCTGTTCTGGNTGGGCTTTGTGCTGTGCGGGAGTATTGTTCCCGNCTGGTGGTNTTTGGATCGTCGTTTCTGTANCCCAGCCTGGACAGTGACCACCGCGCTGATGGTGATCGTGGGTGGTTTGTGTCATCTTTATGTCACCATAATTGGCGGGCAGGCCTATCCCTTGCGGCTGGTGTCCGGTTATCGCGTTGACAGTGGGCTTTACGATGGTGAAATTACACACTACCTACCCACCCTGCCGGAACTGGCATTGGGTATTGGGGGGGTGAGCCTAGCCCTGTTGATAACCATGTTGGCTGTCCGGATCTTGCCATTTCTGCCCACAGTAACCAGGCCACTGCCCGGCTCGAACCAGGGTTAGCCGCACCTCACCGGATTATCTGCACACAGCGGAACCAGCAGCGGAGCATCCACAGCAGTGAATCGATTTCTGATCTCGGCGGCTCACAGATCCTCTGGGAAAACTGTCGTCAGTGCAGGCCTGGCTACAGCGTTGACACGACGCGGCCACAAGGTCTCAACGTTTAAGAAAGGCCCGGACTACATTGATCCCATGTGGCTGGGACTTGCCTGTGGGCAGCCGTGCTGGAATCTTGATTTTTTTACAATGGGCCGTGATGAGATCAGAGAGTGTTTTGTGCGGCAGTCAGCTGGAGCCGACGTTGTCCTGATCGAAGGTAACAAGGGACTGTTTGACGGACTGGATGTCGAGGGCGGAGACAGTAACGCAGCACTGGCTAAACTTCTGAACATTCCTGTAGTTCTGGTGATTGACGTGACGGGGATGACACGGGGCATTGCCCCACTGTTGTCGGGTTATATCNCTTTTGATCCGGATGTCCGAATCGCCGGCGTTGTTCTTAATCGCGTCGCCGGTCCAAGGCAGGAACACAAACTACGCGCAGCCATCGATCGTTATACCGATCTGACCGTGCTGGGTGCGATTCCCCGGTCAGAAGAACTGCACATCGAAGAGCGTCACCTCGGTTTAGTCACGAGCGTTGAACACGATCGGGCAGATATCTGGTTGGATTCTGTGGCGAAGACCG
This sequence comes from Acidiferrobacteraceae bacterium, assembly GCA_002731295.1. Taxonomy (GTDB): domain Bacteria; phylum Pseudomonadota; class Gammaproteobacteria; order Arenicellales; family UBA868; genus REDSEA-S09-B13. The sequence continues at coordinate 2,109 of PCBE01000099.1, forward strand.
TTGACGCCGCTGTGGATATTGAGGCATTGCTGGGTCTAACCGATGGGTTTACTGAAAAAATGCTTGTAGAGCCNGTTAAGAAAAAGCAGACAGTAGATCTACGTGTTGGTATTGCCCGGGACAAGGNATTTGGGTTTTATTATCCGGACGATCTGGCGGCGTTCAGTCGAGCAGGTGCGGAACTTGTACCTTTTGATACCTTGAATGACCAACAACTNCCGGATGTAGACGGCCTGTTCATTGGAGGTGGATTCCCCGAGCAATTCATGGATCAATTGTCAGCCAACAAGCGTATGCTTGAATCAGTCCGTAAATNCATTGAGGAGGGTGGTCCGGCCTATGCTGAATGTGGTGGACTGATGTATTTATGCCGATCAATGCGCTTGTCTGATGCGGTTGTCGAACTGGTTGGCGTCATACCGGCAGACGTGGTCATGGAAGATCGNCCCGTTGGGAGGGGCTACATGGTGTGTACCTCGACAGCTGCACATCCCTGGCCGAACGTTGCACGGGCNGCGCCACAATCTTATCGGTTCCACGAATTTCACTATTCCCGATTGATGAATTTGTGTGACNCCAGCAAAACTGTATTTGAGGTCAACCGTGGTTATGGTATTGACGGCAAGATAGATGGCTATGTTTGTCACAACCTGCTGGCAACCTACGCTCACCAGCGTCAGGTCTGCGATAACCCCTGGGTAGATCGATTCGTCGAATTTGTTCGCGGCTGCCATTAAGGAATTAACTTGTGCGTAAAAAGACTGAAAACCCGAGATCGATGCAAAAGTCCTTCAGAATTACCGAGGATGCTGCAGAACAGATTTTTCAGTCCATGAGCCAAACCGATCCCACCACTGGGTCGCTTCGTATTGCTGCGAAACGCAGGCCCGATGGATCCATAGACTACGCCATGGGTTTTGATGAAGCAGACGAGACTGACACCGTGCTGGAACAATACAGTGNCGAGGTGTTGATTGGTGTCACCAGCCTCGATCTCCTGGCAGGTGCTCTTTTAGATTGTGTTCGGTTGGAAACGAATGGTGCTAAAGAGTTTATATTTCTCAACCCGAATGATCCGCAATTTGTGCCGCCAGACGCAAGCGTCTGTGAGTAATGGTTTTTGAAGGCGTACGCCAAAAGGGCTGACTGTGTTCGCGACTGTAAATAAGACGAGGTTTGTTGCAGAACCCACTCGACCGTATACTGAAAGGATCGCAGTCAACTGAGCGTTTTAAAGTTGATGGTACGGTGACCGACCACTGTACGATTGACGGAGTACTGCTATCCATGAAGGAGCCACTCGACAGTATTCGCTTGTGGGCGTCCGAGATACGCCAGGGGAATTTTTCTGCACGCCTACCGCAAACATCGAAAATTGACGCCGAAGGGTTGACTGACGACATCAATCGGCTCGCAGAGTGGCTGGAATCATTAGCCGAAGACCAAGAAGCTCAGATCCTCGTTCAGCAGAGTCAACTCGAACAGGAATCCGGTCGAGTGCTGCGATTTGAAGAGCGGACTCGGCTCGCCAATGAACTGCACGACTCGCTTGCTCAGACGCTGGCTGGCCTGAAAATGCAGGTGCGGGTTTTGGATGACACACTTCGACAAGACAATGAGGCCGCGATATGGCAGGAAATGGAAAGAATTCAGGCAGCACTGGACGATGCCAATACCGAGTTGCGAGATCTGATTACCCATTTTCGTTCACCGATTGAGCGACAGGGAATCATTCCGGCCATAGAAAAATTAGTCTCTCGGTTTCGTCTGCAGATGTCGACCGATGTCGTTCTACAGAATGAGTGGCCAGAGTCAGTTTTTGACAGAGAACTGGAATCTCAGGTACTGCGCATTGTGCAGGAATCTTTACACAATGCGCGAAAACACAGTCAAGCCAACCTCGTCAGGGTGCTGCTGACTCACGGTGAAGTGCATCGATACCGTGTTGTTGTTGAAGATGATGGCGTTGGGTTTTCGACCGATAACGTGCCCGCTGATGGTTCGGGGCATTTTGGCCTCTCCATTATGCGTGAACGTGCAGAAGCGATCGACGCCGACTTAAGAATTGAAAGTGAAAACAACGAAGGAACCCAGGTGATACTGGAATTCAACGGCCAGGGATGTGACTGAAAGGCCTGATCGTAGACTAGACGGAAAGATGAAAGCATTACTTATCGATGATCATGCGCTGTTCCGAGCAGGGCTCAGTGGTTTGCTTGAACGTCGTGGAATTGAAGTCGTGGCATCTGTAGGCAGTGGAGAGGAAGGGATTGGCACCCTGGAGACATTCTCACCAGATATTATTTTGCTGGATTTGCGCATGCCTGAGAAAAGTGGTCTCGATGTACTTGACGCGTTGCCTACTGAACAATCCGACGTGCCAGTCGTGATATTGACGACCAGTGCGGATGAGAATGATCTAGCTAACGCGCTGCGCAAGGGTGCTCGTGGTTACCTGATGAAGGATATGGAGCCAGACGATCTGGTGGTCGCTTTACAGGAGATCAAAGCGGGAAAAACTGTGGTGGCGCCAGGACTGACTGGTGTGCTGGCAGATCTCGTAAAAAACGATGGTCGCCAACCCAGCAAGGATTCAAGTGGACCGTTTACTGAACTGACACCCCGAGAACGGGAGATTCTGGGTCATCTCGCGGAAGGCCAGAGCAATAAAGTTATCGCTCGACATCTGGAAATCTCAGATGGCACAGTCAAGTTGCACGTTAAGGCGATACTGCGAAAACTGGAAGTACATTCACGCGTTGAGGCCGCTGTTATGGCTGTCGAACATGGTATCCGGCGCCGTGTTGACCGGCAGCAGAACTGATGGTGATCTGTTGAGGTTTTAATACTCGAGAAACTGCGTGCAGCTACAAGTAGGATCGCCGATCAGCACGGCGGCGGCCCGCACGCTGAATAACAATACCGCGGATGTTTTCTGGACCGTCTATCTTGAGGTGTGGGTATTTAGAATTGAGGGGTTCAAGGTACCATTTGCCAGCTGTGAGACGCAGCTGCCTGAGAATAGTCTCACCCTTGTAGTCAGCAATTACATAGCAACCGTCATGTACGGCGCCACCTGGTTCTGACACCACCACGCAACCGTCAGGGAACTCAGGTGCCATGCTGTCGCCGAGCACCTGCAGCGCATAGGGCTCACTGCTGGCACAATTGCTCATACTGGCTTGTGTAGAGTGTGATTGAGCTGTTCGACCATGTGTCGTAATGATTCCTTGTCTAGACAGTCCAGGGTCTGACGGGAGAAGTTTTCGAGCTCATCAATACGGCTCTCTAATATCCGTTGTTTGATGTCCGGCAGACTGGATGCCTCCATGCTGAACTCGCGCAGACCCAGACCCAGCAGCAGTCGGGTGAAGACGGGGTCCCCTGCCATTTCACCGCACATCGCCACGGGAATTCCAGATCGGTTTCCTGCCTCTATGACCTGATGGATGAGTCGCAAGACCGATGGGTGTAGCGGATCGTACAAATAGTTGACCTCGTCATCTATTCTGTCGATAGCCAGTGTGTACTGGATCAAATCATTGGTCCCTATAGACAGAAACTTAAGCTTCCGGGCAAACAGATCGGCAGCGACTGCAGCTGCGGGTACTTCGATCATGCCGCCGATGGGAACGTTTGGATTGAACACTTTACCTTCTTTCTCCAGCTCCCGGCAGGTTTCGCGGACCAGTTCCAGAGCCTGATCAAGTTCGTCAAGGCTGGAAATCATAGGGATCATGATTCTAGCGTCACCGCGCGAGGCAGCACGAAAGATTGCACGTAACTGGGGTTTGAATAAAGTCGGTTCGTTGAGACACAGGCGTATTGCCCTAAGACCCAGCGCAGGATTAATCGTTTTTTCACCATCGGCACGGCCACCATCCACCTGCTTGTCAGCACCGAGATCCAGAGTCCGTATGGTGACTGTCCCCGATACTGAATCAAGAACCTGGCAATAAGCTTTGTACTGTTCATCTTCAGTTGGTGGTTCGGCGCGGTTCATGAACAGAAACTCAGTGCGATAAAGGCCGACACCTTCTGCCCCAACCGATGCTAAACCAGGCAGATCTTCAGGAAATTCGATGTTGGCCAGAAGCTTCACGTTAATGCCGTCCTGCGTGACAGCTGGCCGGTCACTCAGGAGGGCAAGCTTTGCCGTATGTTGGGCATGTACCTTCTGACGCTGGCGGAACTTGACCAGCATGTCTTCGTCTGGTGCGACGATGACCGTGTCGTTAGCCGCGTCAATGACCAGCAGGTCATCGTTCCGGATATAACGAATTGCGCTGTGTAAGCCGACCACGGCAGGTATATGTAGACTGCGAGCGAGGATGGCCGTGTGTGAAATAGGTCCACCTAGGCTGGTGATGAAAGCACGGACACCCCGCTGATGCAAGGATACAGTCTCTGCAGGTGTCAGATCATTTGTAACGATAATCTGGTCATCAAGACGCGAGTTCAGTTGCGTGGGTTCGGAAAGCACCGGCCCAAGCAACTCGATCATCACTCGATCTACGACTTGATGTACGTCGTTTTTCTTGCTTCTTAGGTAAGGGTCTTCGATCTGGTCGAAGAACGCGACCAGCGTGTCAGCGTGTGTTTTTAGTGCACTTTCAGCATTTTTCTGGTCTCGTCGTATCGACGCCACGGGCTGTTCCGAAATCACCGGGTCATCAAGCATCAGTAGATGGACCTCAATAAACGCAAGTGTTTCCGGTGGCGCATCGAGAGGTATGGTATTTTGTAGCTCGTGCAGTTTTGCTTTGACGTTAGCCAGAGCCGTTCTGAATCGGTTGATCTCGGTGTCTACGGACTCCTGGGAGATACTGTAGTCAGGGGTCGTCCGTTTCCAGCGTTCAAGTACGACAGCACGACCGAAGGTCAGCCCATTTCCAACGCCGGAACCATTAAGCGATAACACTACTCATCTTCTCCGAAGCGGTTCGCAAAAAGTGCTTTGATCTGATTAATAGCAGTCTGGGCATCGTCACCATCGGCGGTCACGCAAATGTGAGTGCCCTGGGTCACTGCCAGCATCATGAGTCCCACAATGCTCTTACCGTCGCACACATGATCTCCCGCCCGTACCTCAACCTGGGCGTCAAATTCTGCAGTGGTCTTAACCAGACGGGCACAGGCGCGGGCATGGAGGCCCAGACGGTTAATCACCTCGACGTTCTGTGAAACTTTCACGTCAGGTTGGCAGTGAATTCACGTTGAGATCGCGGTGGGCGACCTGAACAGGGGCATCTCGGTACTGAAAATACTCGACAAGCCGCTGCGCGACATAGACAGATCTATGCTGCCCGCCGGTGCAGCCTAAAGCGACTGTCAGGTAACTTCGGCTTTCTTTATCATAATGCGGCAGCCAGTGATCAAGAAAGCTACTGATCTGGTTGACCAGTTCTCGTGCTGCGCCATCAGTTTCGAGAAAGTCAATTACTGTATTATCCAGGCCTGTCATGTCACGAAGTTCGGTTTCCCAGTAGGGGTTGGGCAAACAACGAACGTCAAAGATATAGTCGGCATCTGAAGGGGTTCCATGTTTGAACCCGAATGACTTGAAGACAAGAGTTGTTCCGCTTTGATTCTGTCCACTGACAAACTGACGGATCATCGCGCGTAGTTCGTAAGGGCTGGTAGAAGTGGTGTCTATACGGCGATCTGCATCTTGTTCCAGCGGCGATAGCAGTCGCCTTTCTTCAATGATTCCGTCGATCAAGGTCGTTGTGTCATTGGTCAAAGGATGTCGACGGCGGGTCTCACTGTATCGTCTGACTAGAGTCTCGTCATCGGAAATCAGAAAGATGATTCGAACGGCGAGCCCGGCATTGCGCAAATGTCCTAGACTCGAAGGAACAGCCTGAAGAAACTGTCGGTTGCGTGAATCAATACTGACAGCAGCTCGGTCAGAAAGGCCTTCAGTGTTTTGTCCCAGATAATCGGACAGCTGTGGCAATAGCACAGCAGGCAGATTATCGATGCAGTAATAGCCTAGATCCTCCAGAGCGTGCAGCGCAATGCTCTTTCCGGATCCGGACATACCGCTGACTATAATGAAATCCATCGTGTTGGCTGTTGGTTAGTTGTTTTGATCGCTGGAACTCTGACGTGCCCCCCGTGTGATGTTAGGTCAGGAGCGCAAACAGCGTCTGGGCATCACGCGACCTGAGAATAGCTTCTCGTTGCTCTCTATTGTTAAACGTTTCTGCCAGACTGGCCAGTATGTTGAGGTGCTGTTCTGTGGCGTTAGCTGGTACCAGCAGCCCCACAATCAGCTGGATAGGTTTATCATCTACCGAATCAAAATCAAGCGCTTGCCGCAATCGGATTACCGCAGCCAATGGTTCGGTCAGGCCATTCAAGCGCCCGTGAGGTAAGGCAATCCCACCGCCTATCCCCGTACTTCCTAGTCGCTCGCGTTCATTGAGCACTTGGAACACAGTGTCTCGATGCAGATCAGATCGATTATGAGACAGTAATCCGGCGAGTTCCTCGAGCATTCTTTTCTTGCTGGGAGCTGAGACGTTTAGCCGTATTCTGCTCGTGCTGAGTAATCCTGTTAAAAGACGGGGATGTGCTGTCGAATTCATGGGCGCATATTCTTCGGAAGACAGTTTNCNGGANACAGGGNTCGGCTCGATGTGAATGGATCGGNCGNGCTGTCAGAGCACTGATTTTCGCTGGTTTGCCGGAGGAATGTTCATTTGTTCGCGGTACTTCGAGACTGTGCGTCGGGCGATGGACATACCTTTATCGGCGAGCATCTTGGAAAGAATACTGTCGCTGACGGGCTTCGAAGGAAGCTCTAATTCTATCATTTTCCGTATCTGTGCCTGAACCGCACGGGCTGATTGACCCTCCCCCTTGTTCACGCCAACTTTGGTGGTGAAGAAGTGTTTGAATTCAAAAATCCCCTTCGGGGTCTGCATATATTTGTGGTCAGTCGCCCGCGATACTGTTGATTCGTGCAGATTGAGAGCCGATGCTATTTCGCGCCTTGTCAGTGGTTTTAATCGACTCTCTCCTCCAATCATAAATTCTTGCTGTCGCAGAACGATTTCTGTTGCGACGCGTTGAATTGTCGCGGTGCGCTGATCCAAGCCTCGAATGAAAGCTGTGGCTTCCGACATTTTTTGTTTAAGGTATTCTTGAGTATCGGTGTCTTGATTCTGTAGATTTCGTTGATAGTAGGTCGTTACACGCAATCTGTGGCTGACTGTTGAATTCAGTGTGACCTGCCAATTCTCTTCCTGGCGATAAACGTAAACGTCCGGCACCACGTGGTGTGTTTGCTCAGTGCCCAGATGTCTCCCGGGCGCATGATCAAGGGTGCGAATCAGATCNATGACTTGCGACAGTTCTTCGCGGTCTATCTGTAACAGACGAATTAACTCAGTGAACTTGTGTTTGGCCAGCAGTGGTAGGTGTGCCCTGACTAATCGCAATGCAGCCGTTCGGCCAGGTGTGTTCGTACCGAGTTGTTCCAGTTGCAGGCGAAGGCAGTCGGCAAGATCGTATGCGCCAATCCCTGGAATTGAGAGCGTTTGAACCAGATGCACCATAGCTTCGATCTCCGGTGCCTGGACGTTNATCTGAGTTGCAAGAATCTCGTGTAAATCATCAACCTTCGCCGTAAGGTAACCGCGTTCGTCCAGCGATCCAATCACAGCCCGTGCAATGGCAACATCTTTGCTGCTTAACCGGTGATTCGAAAGGCTCTGAAGCAATTCATCCTGTAGCGTGGTGTCCTGCTTTACAGTGTCATAAGAACTGCTCCTCTCGACTCCGGCCACGTGATTTAAGTCAGAATCGGTGTTCCGCGATAACCCCATGTCATAGGTGTGAGAGATGTCGGTCGGTTCTTCAGATTCAACCGTCCGAGACGAATTTGAGTAATCGACCGGGGTATTTTCTGGGAATTCTTCAACCTGCTCTAGACAGGGATTGCATTCGAGTGCTTGCACAATCTCCTGATCAATCTCAACGCTGGAGAGTTGCAGAATACGAAGAGATTGTCGCATCTGNGGTGTTAGCTGCAGCTGCGATTCTGCTCGGATTTGTAGCGATTGCTTTATGGCCACAAGACTCAACTCACTGACGCGAAAACGTTTTCATTACAGGGTTAACAGTTTGCCAGGGATAACAACCAACTGCTGTCAAAGACTGAATTCATCACCCAGATAAATGGTGCGGACTTCAGGGTGGGCGAGTATATGATCTGCTGTTCCGGACGTCACTATTCGGCCTTGTGCAAGAATGTAGGCGCGATCACAGATACCTAGGGTTTCCCGTACATTGTGGTCAGTGATCAGGACGCCGATTCCGATATCCCGTAGGTGGGTAATGATGCGCCGAATATCACCCAAGGAGATCGGATCTATACCTGCGAAAGGTTCGTCCAGCAGCATAAAAGCAGGCTGCACGGCAACTGCCCGTGCGATTTCGACGCGCCGGCGTTCGCCACCGGAGAGGCTGTAGCCTTTGGCATCGCGTTTGTGCGCAATACCAAACTCGGACAGCATGGCATCAGCTCGCTTCAGCCTCTGTTCTGCACTGAGATCGGGTAAGGCCTCAAGTACAGCCAGGATATTCTGTTCTACAGTCAGTCGTCTGAAGATCGATGGCTCCTGGGGCAAATAGCCAATCCCCAGTCTGGCCCGGGCATGCATGGGAAGATCGCCGATGTCGGTGTTGTCCAGTTGTACAAGACCATCTCCCCGCCGGGTAAGACCACAGATCATGTAAAAACAGGTTGTTTTACCTGCACCATTGGGCCCCAAAAGGCCTACAATTTCCCCGCTGTTTACGCGCAGATCAACATGATCGACAACAGCCGAACCGCGATATTGTTTTACCAGTCCGTGTGTCTCCAGTGTGGCCAAAAGAATATCTCCCGATTAATAGGTATGCAATGTAAGTCCGGGGTAACACCGCATCTCGACTTCACTGCTCATCGTCGCTAAGGTTGTTTTGCCACGTGGTAGACCAGGTGTCGTTGATGTTCTGCAACAGTCGGAGCCGNAACGATGGCACCCAGACACCGAAACCCACTGGCGGCGAGATCATTTTCCAGTTGTTGCTGACTTCAAGGATACGAACTCTCGCACCGTTCATGAGCTTCCCGACCACGACCGAGTCTGGTCCGGTCGACGGTGTACTACGCAAGCGTACATCGTCGCCGGAGACGATACCGGTCGGACCCTGTCCGGACACATAACGACCGTAGATCCACACCCTCACTCCGCGGGTAACATTCACCTTGGACCAACCGTCGCTCGAGGTGATTACTTTTGCGGGTTCGCCCGCGTTTAGTGCGCCAATGGACGGTGAAGCCTGACTGCGAACGCCATACATCAACGCGCCGCCTTCGACAACATATGCGGCACGAAATGCNGCGGTCTGCAGATTGTTGGAATGAGTGGCAGTCGACGTGTCTTTTGCACCGGGACTGCCAGTACTNGCAACCGTTGCTGCACTGGTTTCTTTGGATCTNGGTTGTAATACGATGCGCGGTCGATCTGAACCGCTGGTAACGAGAGTTGCTGGGGANTGACTGGAGCCGNCATTTGATTGTTCAGGTGCTTTGGTCGTTCGAGTCTGACCACGGANCTTCATCTTATCCCGTGCCATATCGTAGACGATGGTTTCACCAGAGATNGNATCNCGACCNTGNCTGATTGTGGCTTGATCNNTAAANGTGACTNNATTNNNGATNTCNTCNAGNNNNATANTTTTNCNCTGGCCGATGACNTCTTGCGGTTTNTNNTCNGGNCGCTGTCGAAAAACAGCAGGATTGCCTCGTGCAATCGCCTTTTCCAGCTGNTCNCCCTGGTAAAANAGTTCGANNTCATCNGCAATGATTCTGATCGTGCCTTGCTTGATTGAGACATTGCCNCGGTAAATNCGCTNNCCGNTNNCAAAGTCNAGNTCNACTTCGTCTGCNTCNATCNNNGCTNNTTGNTCACGGTCANTTTCCAGCGCNTGTACGGCCGTCGNCGGNATCACTGATAAGGCNAGNANAACCACAACGANAAGCGGANGGGNCATANGNNGAATTCTAACAAACCNAGNTCNANCANCCNTNAGAGGGNNGNCACNGATNGNNNTNCGGGNNAACGATTGCGGNCTGGATNAGCANCGAACGANGNGACCTNCNGGCTAATTACCGGAGNTTAATGGTCATNNTATNGGCTGACGTCACGCTGTCCACGGCCGTGTCTGTTGCGCCTTGGGTGACCTGAACGTTACCCTGCAGCAGAATCTTGGTGCCGTCTTCATAGATCCAACCGGAGTCACTGGAGGTTGTTCGTACCAAATTATTCTGGTCATACTGATTCAGCCGGGGGTCTTCCAATAGAGACCCTGGTGTTGAGGAATTATCTGGGAAATGCTTCAGATTCTTGCCGACCAGTACGTAGGCGATGCCATTGGTATCACGTCCCGTGGCCGTGAACTTATGAATGTAATAGTCCGGTTCTTGGCTGATAATCGGTGCATTTTGAAGTAATTTGGGTTTGAGAAAATTCATCTGAAGCCATAGGCTCAGTCCAAACATGACCACTATCGCGGCGACGAGCACTGCCTGTTCAAGGTGTCGATCGGTCATTTCAGAATATGCCGGCGCGCATTAGGTCGAGTGCATTGAGTGCGCCAATCGGACGCTGTTCCGGATCTACCGCAAACAGTCCGTTGATTGAGTGTTGACGCATGAGTTGGACGACTTCAGCGGCCAGCGTATCGGCGGTGGTTGACCGCGGGTCCGACACCATCACCTGGTCAATCATTGTGGTTTGGACATCTATGGACTGATTTATGGAGCGCCGGACATCACCGTCAGTATATATACCGATCAAGTGGCCTTCAGCATTGACTATACCAGTCATGCCCAGACCTTTGGCCGACATCTCTTCCAGCGCTGTGGTGAGTTGACTGCCGGATGTAACCAGCGGCATGTCATCATGGGTGTGCATGACATCCCGAACGTAAATCAATAAACGTCGTCCCAGGGTACCACCAGGGTGAGATCGCGCGAAGTCGTCGCGGCTGAATCCGCGGGATTTGAGTACGGCTACGGCCAGCGCATCTCCCATGCCCAGAGTGGCCGTAGTGCTGGCTGTGGGTGCCAGGTTGTGTGGGCATGCTTCCTTGTCGACACTGGTGTCGAGACATTCGACCGCCGTATTGCCCAGCGTAGACGCTGCCTGACCGGTCATGGCAATCAGGGGTATGCCCATGCGTTTAATGATGGGCAGTAGGGCCAGGATCTCAGGGGTTTCCCCGGAGTTCGAAATGGCAATCACAAGGTCGCCCGGTGTGATCATCCCCAGGTCCCCGTGACTGGCTTCTCCGGGGTGGACAAAAAATGCCGGAGTACCCGTACTGGCTAGCGTTGCAGCTATTTTTCCGCCGATGTGGCCTGATTTCCCCATCCCAACCACTATGACGCGGCCTTCACAGGCCAGCAGCAGCTCGCATGCGCGGCTAAATCTGGCATCAAGCCGGTCGGCGAGTTGCCCCAATGCTCGGCTTTCCAGGGACAAGACCTCTCGGCCTTCACGAGTAAAATCGATTTTGTTCATGACGCCTTAAATTGTGATTAAGCAGCCAGCAGCCGTGATCTGGGCTATTCTACTGGAATCATGCATTGTCAGTGCTCAGCGATACGGATCGTGATTCAGGCCAAACACTTATCCGGCGCCTGGCTTGTTGGACTGTTAAAAGTCCAAACGCAGGTCCGTTCAGCGGGACGTTCGTTGCCGAACAGGGGCTTATGATGGACTTCCCGGTGCTGTATTCCAAAACAATACTCGGCCGGCCGTTCCTGATATTGGCGTTGCTGCTCGGTGTTCTCATCTTTTTCTCAGCTAATGTCAGCCATTTCCGTCTGGATGCGTCTGCTGATTCTCTGCTGCTGGAGGGTGACGAAGACCTCCGAGTATTTAGGCAGATGTCTGAGCGATATCAAACACGCAGTTTCATCTTTGTTGCGTTTATTCCAAATCAGGATCTTTTTGCTCAGAGCACGCTCAATGTGATCAGTCAGATTAAGAATGAGATCACAGCGCTTGACGGCGTTGAATCGGTAGTCACCCTGCTCGATGTTCCATTGCTGAAGCAGCACAAGGGATCTTTATCAGAGATAGCCAGTGGTTACCGAACCTTGGAGAGTCCACTGGTCGACACAGATAAGGCAAGAGACGAACTGATTGTCAGCCCTATATTCAGCGATCTGCTGATCAGCGCGGACGGCAAAACGACTGCACTGCAGGTCAACCTGGCAGAAAACACGCAGTTAATCGCGTTACAAGCCGAGCGTGACCAGCTACTGTTGCGAAGCCAGCAAGCCAACGTCACAGTCAGCACAAAGCAATCGCTCGACCGCGTTGAGCAGGCATACGCCTTGGCAAAAGATCACGCCGATCAGCATAACCACCAGCTGATCGGACAACTTCGCGGCGTCATGGATCAGCACCGAGATCATGGGCAACTGGTGTTAGGCGGCGTGCCAATGGTGGCCGACGACATGATTACCTTCATAAGGAACGATCTGTTGGTTTTTGGTTGTGGTGTCTTTTTGTTTCTGGTTTTGATTCTGAGTCTGATCTTTCGCCAGCCACGCTGGGTGTTGTTGCCGTTGATCAGTTGTGCCTATGCCGGTCTGACAATGGTAGGACTTCTGGGGTTCATGGACTGGCCGGTCACAGTGATTTCGTCAAACTTCGTTGCTCTGATGCTGATCATCACCATGTCTATGACAGTCCATCTGATTGTTCGATATCGGCAACTCGAGCGGGATGAACCAGGCTGGTCGCAGCAGGAGTTGGTGTTTCAAACGACGCGAAAAATGTTCTGGCCCTGTCTCTACACTGCGTTGACCACAATCATTGCCTTTGGATCGCTGGTATTCAGTGATATCAAGCCGGTAATTGATTTTGGCTGGATGATGTCTTTGGGCCTTGGCGTTACTTTCCTGACCTGTTTTCTGTTGTTCCCCGTCATGTTGGTGTTGCTTGGACACGCGTCACGAGCTCAAATACGAACCGCCCGGCCGTTCCATCTTACGTTGGGGTTGGCCAGGCTGACCGAGCATCATGGCAGGTGGATACTGCTGTTGGCTGTCGTGCTGATTGGTTTGAGTTTTATCGGCATGATGCGCCTTGAAGTGGAAAACAGTTTTGTAAACTACTTTGGCAAGGACACTGAAATTCATCGTGGCCTGCGGGTCATCGACGAACAGCTTGGCGGTACTACGCCGTTGGACATCCTGATTCGGTTTCCTGAAGCCGAAAGCTCGCTGGCATTAGACGAGGAAGATGAAGAACTTAAGTTACTGTTGGGTACGACGGATATCGGCACTGATCAAGACTACTGGTTCACCCCGGACAAGATAGAACTTGTCAAAAAGGCCCACGACTACATCGGGACAGTCTACGGGATCGGAAAGGTGATGTCGGTGGCGTCGCTCGTTCGTGTGGGCGAACAGATCAACAAAGGACCATTTGATGCGTTTGAACTTGCGATTGTGTACAAGCGAATGCCCCAGGATCTAAAGTCGACACTGGTAGACCCCTTCATTTCAGTTGCAGACAACGAAGCCAGAATCAGTGTCAGAGTCAAGGATTCGCTTGCCGATCTTCGTCGCGATGAGTTGCTTAAACAGTTGCGAGTCGGGCTTGTTCAGGATGTGGGACTAGCCGAGGATCGTCTGCAGATTACCGGACTGCTTGTGCTATACAACAATATGCTGCAGAGCCTGTTCAAATCACAGATTGAAGCACTGGGTGTCGTGATGCTGGGCATTGCAATTATGTTGCTCATACTTTTTCGATCTTGGGCACTGGCCATCATCGGAATCATCCCCAATCTGCTGGCCGCTGTGTCGATTCTGGGTCTAATGGGGTTGATCGGAATTCCACTGGATATGATGACCATCACAATTGCCTCGATTACAATTGGTGTTGCTGTCGACAACAGCATTCATTATCTGTACCGGTTCAGAGAAGAGTTTCGACATCACCGAGACTACATGATAACGCTACGCAACTGCCACGCCAGCATTGGTAATGCAATCTCGTATACCGCCATAACGATCATTGCGGGGTTCTCTATATTGACACTGTCGAATTTTGTACCGACCATTCATTTTGGCATGCTGACCGCATTGGCGATGTTAATTGCGCTGCTGGCATCCTTGACGTTGTTGCCTAAATTGCTCCTGATCTTTAAACCATTGTGAGTCGACAATTGTGACTGCTCAGCTGCTACGTCTTCACGACCGCCTTGGAATGCGTGTACTTGGGATCGTGTTGTCAGCTGTAATGTTATTTGTGGCAGCGCAGCCCGCTCGAGCAGACCAACGACCCCACACGATACTGCATGAAACGGTGGAACAGTTATTGGCTGAGCTCGACAGTAACCGGTCGACACTGGCAGCCGACAAGTGCCAGCTTTATTCCCTGGTAAATCGTCTTGTCTTGCCACAATTTGCGGTCGACAAGATCAGTCGACTCATACTGGGCGCACATTTCAAGGCAGCCAGCCCAGATCTGCGAAATCGTTTCACCCGTACTTTTATGGACCTGATGATCAGAACCTATGCCACTGCCATGTTCGAATACACCGGCCAGGAAGAAATCGAATACCTGCCCTTTGTTCTCGATGAGTCAGCCCGGACTGCCTTGGTACAGACCCGGGTTCGGCTTCCCGGACAGGCGCCAGTGCCAGTCGATTATGCTTTCTTGCGTAGTGTGGACGGCCGCTGGCAGATTTACGATGTCAGGCTTGACGGTATCAGCTTGGTGTTGAGTTATCGCCGCAGCTACGACCAGATCATCCGATCCAAAGGGCTCGAGGCCCTCGTCCATGCGTTGGAGACACAGGACACGGACTGCTGAGGGCCTTTGCCGAAGTGGTTTGCGCTTCGGTAGTGTTGTCATCAGTTCGGTGGGGAGTCGAATCGCTTACTTTTTGTAGGTTTCCTTTTTGGGCCTATCGATATATTCTTGAGATCGTATCGGGATTTAATGTCCTGGTGCGGGGACGATCGCAATAAAATTTTCGAATTATGCCAACACCTGAAGACATCAAGGGCTGGATCGAGCAGAATCTGCCAGGGTCGCAGGTCGAGATCTCAGGTGACGGTCGACATTTTGAGGCGGTCGTGGTTTACGCCGGGTTTGAAGGGAAAAGCCGTGTTCAGCAGCAGCAGATGGTGTATGGGGCGCTAGGAGACAAGATGGACGAAGAGATTCATGCGCTGTCGATGCGAACGGTGACACCACAGTAACGCTTGAGCCGACGGGTTTTATCAACGAGCAGGTAAGCAAAGGGGACGCTAATGAACGTGCAGGAACAAATCAAAAATATTGTCGAGGAAAACAGTGTCATGCTGTTTATGAAGGGAAGTCCCGACTTTCCCCAGTGTGGTTTTTCCGGCAGGCTTGTGCAGATTCTGCAGGCGTGCGGGGCGCAATTCGCCTCAGCCGACGTACTTTCAGATGACCAAATTCGCCAGGGAATTAAGGATTTTTCGAACTGGCCGACTATCCCGCAACTCTATATCAACGGAGAATTTGTGGGCGGCAGTGATATCGTGACAGAAATGTATGAAAGTGGTGAACTTCAGGCCAAACTGGAGACAGTCGCAAACTGACAGCCCGGGGTTGAGTCGGTGAGTTAATAAAGGCGCCTGCGGGCGCCTTTTGCTTGATTGTGGTCGGAACAACTGGACAGGCGTAACCACTCGAACCAGAATCAACGGAAGGCGTAAACAGCACTCAAATGTTTTAGCACGTGGACAAACTTCTGATCAGTGGCGGCATTCCGCTAGAGGGTGAGATTCGAATCTCAGGCGCAAAGAATGCAGCGCTACCGGTTCTCATTGCGTCGCTGCTGACTGATCAGAATTTGGTTGTTAGCAATGTGCCACATCTACAGGACGTCACGACAACACTGGAACTGCTCGGTCACCTTGGGGTACGAATTGAGGTCGACGATAAGCTGGCGATAGACGTTAATGCGGCTGAATTGACCAGTCATCGGGCGCCTTATGAGCTGGTCAGAACAATGCGTGCCTCCGTTTTAGTTCTGGGGCCGCTGCTAACGCGCTTCGGTGAAGCCGAGGTGTCGCTCCCCGGTGGNTGNGCGATCGGCTCACGGCCAGTCGATCTNCATATCCAGGGGTTCGAGATGATGGGGGCGCAAGTCACGGTAGAAGGTGGCTACATCCGGGCTAGCATACCGGCGGGTCGTTTACAGGGNTGCCGGATTGTTTTNGACACGGTGACTGTNACGGGNACCGAAAACCTGATGATGGCAGCNGTACTGGCCGACGGTCGGACAATNNTGGNAAACGCNGCCNGAGAACCCGAAGTCGTAGACCTCGCTAAATGCTTGGTCGCGATGGGNGCAAGGATCAGTGGTGCNGGTACCGGTCAGATCGAAATAGAGGGTGTGGCAAGGTTAAGTGGCGCATACCATAGAGTTGCGCCNGACAGAATTGAAGCCGGTACTTATCTTGCAGCNGCGGCTGCAACCGGNGGCCAGATTCAACTTAGTGGCATAGAAACGAATTTGCTTGATGCNGTACTGGTGAAACTCGATGCCATGGGTGNCTCGATCANGGTTGATCAGGACACCATAGNCCTGTCTGTGGATGGGNGTCGATTAAAGGCAGTTGACCTGANAACTNAGCCATTTCCCGGGTTTCCAACAGATNTGCAGGCACAGTTCATTCTCCTCAACAGTATTGCTCAGGGTACAGCAGNAGTAACGGAGACGATATTTGAGAGTCGATTTATGCATGTCCAGGAATTGCAGCGGATGGGTGCCGATATAGAGTTGCGNGGTAATACAGCNCTGGTGCGNGGTGTNAAAAACTTAAGTGGTGCCCAGGTGATGGCAACNGATCTTAGNGCNTCTGCCTGTNTGGTCCTGGCCGGANTGGCNGCTAAAGGCCAGACGGTTGTGGATCGTATCTANCATATTGATCGTGGNTATGACTGCATNGAAGAAAAACTCGCCCAGTGTGGTGCCCGTATCCAGCGNATCTCNAGNGGNCGGTATCCCCACGCNGCCGTGCACACATCGTAAATTTCTCTGCGGCATNAACGTGGNTCANGACGAAATGATCGGCGTGAGTCAGNGTTGGGCGTTGAAGANTATCCACTTAATNTGGTGCAGGTACTTAGGTTNAATGANNATAGGAAACCGATGAAATCCGGGTTACTGGGNCCTGAGTAGGGCGCTGTGNCTGNTTTGNGCAGNTGTTTGACGNGTACATTTACGTGGATTTTNGGAAAAAGGGTTATTATTCAANTATCAGGGNGCGNTCCATCGGTGGGTTNGGGTGGGTNGTNANCCTGTCAAGATAGCAGATNAAAAAGAGGAGAATCTCATGGGTGTTGGAGGCATAAGCATTTGGCAGCTGCTGATCGTANTGGTCATTGTGCTGTTGTTGTTTGGAACCAAGAAGCTACGCAACATGGGTGGTGACCTGGGCGGCGCAATCAAAGGNTTCCGTAGTTCAATGAAAGAGGTCAAGGNTGGTGACAGCGACAGTGACAGCGAAGATCCCGAGACGGCGGATCAGCAGGCTGAAGCGTCCCAGGACGATCTTGCCGATGTAGAGGCGACTGAGGACGTGAAGACGGAAAAAGTCTGATCGTTATCTGAGGCCGCATCATGTTTGACGTCGGATTTTCCGAGGTCGTAATCATTGCGATTATCGCCCTCGTGATATTGGGTCCCGAACGGCTGCCCAAAGTCGCACGCACGCTCGGTTTCTGGGTCGGGAAAGCCCGCAGAATGGTAGCTGACGTCAAGTCCGACATTGATCGGGAGATGCGTGAGAGCGAGTTGGCTGACCTTCGTAAGTTGGGCGATGAAATCAGTGACGTAAAAAATGAATTTCAGAGTGCTGCTGGGGAGGNTGCCGATGACAGCGGCGTGGAGTCTGTCGTCGAGTCTATCAAGAAATCAGCCGATGATATTCAATCGTCAGTGAGCGATGTCACAGCCACCGACGATTCGGCTCAGTCGGCAGAAAACGAGNCTCNCGTGGATGACACCACGGGCACTTCACAGACCAAAGAAAANCAGATNCCCACGTCCTGACCGATTAGACCATGGCTGAACCGAGCAAACGACCCGGAGATGAGGCAACGACGTTTATGTCCCACCTGCTGGAGCTGCGTAATCGCATCATGCGTGGTGGGGGGTCTATTTTGATCGTGTTTCTGATCGCTGCACCCTTCGCAAACGATCTTTATGAGTACTTGGCGGCCCCACTGATGGATGCGTTGCCGGAAGGGAACAGCATGATCTCAACCGAGCCCCACGGTCCGTTTTTCGTGCCGTTCAAGTTTGCTTTTGCGTTAGCAGTGGCGGTCGCTATGCCCTATCTGTTGTACCAGTTGTGGGCGTTTGTGGCCCCGGGGCTCTATCGTCACGAAAAACGGTTGACAGTACCCCTGCTGGTATCCAGCAGTATCTTGTTTTACCTCGGAATTTTGTTTGCCTACTACGCAGTTTTCCCGATTATTTTTGCTTTTTTCACCAGTACCGCACCCGAAGGGGTGTTGGTGATGACCGACATCAATGCCTACCTCAGTTTTGTGCTGAAGCTGTTTTTCGCTTTTGGCCTGGCGTTCGAGGTGCCGGTTGCAACCGTGTTGATGGTCAAGGTCGGTATGACTACACCGGATAGTTTGGCCAGCAAGCGGCCTTACATCATTGTGGGTGCATTTTTGGTGGGTATGGTGATGACGCCGCCCGATATTTTTTCACAAACTATGCTGGCCGTGCCGGTTTGGTTGCTGTTTGAAGCGGGTTTGTACTGTTCACGCATAATCAAATCCAAGGAGACCAAAGAGGCCGAGTCTGGGCCGGACCTTAATGATCAGCAGGCCTGAACTCAAAACGGGCAGTCGTCGAATAAATGACCACACCCCGTTAATTTGATCTTTTACCAAGCGGTCTATGGGCACTAAAACTTTAGATGGTGCCACACCACGAAGGATGTTGACGACGTAGCGTTGATGAAATCACAGCCGAGAATCTGGAGTTTTAATCTCCATTGTGGCGACTGCCTGGCTGGAAAATACCAGGTGGTTACTTTGCTGGGTGCAGGATGGGAAGGTGAGGTCTACCTGGTACGTGAGCGCGGTACCGGTATCGAGCGCACGGTGAAAATATTTTTTCCACGGCGAAATCCTCGTGACCGTGCCTTGCGTTTTTATGCAAGGAAGCTGCATAAATTGCGACACTGTCCTGTGGTGATTCAGTATCACACCCGGGATACCTTTATCTACAATGACATCAAAGTGTCTTTTTTGTTGTCAGAATTTGTCGAAGGCGAATTATTGTCCGATTTTCTGAAGCGGCAACGTGGCCGCAGGCTTTCTCCATTCCAAGGTGTGCACCTGTTACATGCTCTTGCTATCGGTATTGAGTCTATACACAAACTAGGTGACTATCATGGTGATCTACATGCCGACAACATCATCGTGCTGAGATATGGCCTGGGATTCGAACTCAAACTGCTTGACATGTTCCACTGGGGAGCCCCCAATGCAGAGAATATTCAACATGACGTGTACGATCTCATTCGCATCTTCTACGATGCTATCGGTGGGCAGCGCCACTATGCGCGGCAACCGCAGGAGGTTAAAGACATCTGTAAAGGGCTTAAGCGGACACTGATTGCACGGGAATTTCGTAGTGCCGGGAAACTGCGACATCACCTGGAAACGATGGAATGGATGTGACAAGGTGGCCTGTCT
Source organism: Acidiferrobacteraceae bacterium (assembly GCA_002731295.1). Classification (GTDB taxonomy): domain Bacteria; phylum Pseudomonadota; class Gammaproteobacteria; order Arenicellales; family UBA868; genus REDSEA-S09-B13. The sequence continues at coordinate 21,893 of PCBE01000099.1, forward strand.
GACGTCTGCCTCTACTGCCGGCACGCCGGTCGTGATGTGCGGTACGGATCTCGATGATCCCCTGACTATCGCGTGCCTGGTTGGGCAGGTGGTCGTGTATTCCCATCGATCTATAGCGGAACACAAAACCAATGAGGATGCGCTGGGGGTGTTTGACTGGGGGGACGGGAAGCTGTTGCTGGCGGTCGCCGATGGGGTCGGCGGCCTGCCTGGCGGTGCCGCC
>PCBE01000100.1 GCA_002731295.1 Acidiferrobacteraceae bacterium
GTCAGCTCCGNATTCTGACTGTCATTGGAATTCCAACGATAGTCTATTACCTGTGCTGGATTCCTTTGATCTTCACGCGACCGGTTTGTACNGTCTGGTCCAGNAAGCTGACGCAGGCATAAAGTGCCTTGAGAGTCGGCACCTCGATCTTGGTTAACGCCGCCAATTCGATCACCGCTCCGAGCATGCCNTCTATTTCCAGGGGCTTNCCTTGTTCGACATCCTGAAGCATTGATGTTTTATGCGGGCCTACAGCCTCTGCGCCGGCGATTCTTTTTTCCATTGGTACTCGGAAGTGGGCTCCGAGTCGTTCACCGATAGCCTGCGCTTCAGTCATCATATTCGCTGACAATTCCNGCGTCAGTGGAAATCGACAGATATCTTCAAGTGTGGAATGAGTCAGTGCGCTGATAGGATTAAAGGTCAGGTTACCCCACAACTTCAACCAGATTTCAGAGCGGATATCATCGAGGATCCGAGACTTAAAGCCAGCCTCTTCCAACAGGGCCGATACCCGGCGCACACGTTCACTTTCCTGGCCACCCAGTTCTCCAACCGGNAATCGATTGCCTTCTATATGCCGTATAACCCCNGGCTCGACGATAGTAGCCGCAGGATAGGCGATACAACCTATCAGGNAGTCAGGATCTATTCCATCGAATAGTTTTCCGCGTGGATCTACAGCTCGAACAGGCCTNCCCGCNTAGGGCCCCGAAAANTTCTGAAAGTACCACCATGGAATCCCATTCTGGAGGGTCACCATAATGGTTTCCGTGCCCATTACAGACGTCAGGTCAGCCACGATCGATTCAATCTGGTGGGCCTTAAGCGCCATCAAAACCAGATCCTGGGAACTNAGTTCGTTGATCTTATCCGTTGCTATCAGGTCTGCAGAGATTGTCTCCTGATCNCCTTCTATCAGCTTCATCCCATGGGCTTTTATGGCCGCTAGATGGGGGCCACGTGCAACAACGGAGACCTCATGCCCGGCAGCTGCTATCCGCACTGCCATGTAGCCACCGATCGCACCTGCACCCACCACACATACCTTCATCTAAACAGCCCCAGCTTCCTTGANAGATGCAATTTCCTCATCGCTGTACCCCAAAACTTCCGACAACACNTCATCGGTATGCTCACCAAACAGGGGCGAACGTGTTACTGTGACATCGTTGTCCGAAAGCTTTACCGGGCATCCGACCGATAGGTAGGGCCCACGCTCGGGGTGATCACATTCGACGATAGTGCCAGTTGCACGCAATGATGGCTCTTCGGCGAGCTCCTTCATTGAAAGGATTGGTCCAACCGGGATATTCAGTGGATTACATATTTCCATGACTTCGTATTTAGTCTTGGTCATGGTCCAATCCTCAATCGCAGAAAAGACCTCATTCAGGCGTGACAGACGCGCTAGCGGCGTTGAATAGTCNGGGTGTTCCTTCCAGTCCNGCTTGCCGACAACATCGCAAATATTTGCCCANACGGCAGCCTGAGTTATAAAGTAGGTATAGGCATTTGGATCCGTCTCCCATCCCTTGCACTTTAGGATACGGCCTGGCTGCCCACCGCCTGAATCGTTTCCGGCTCTGGGCGCCGCTTCACCGAATTCAATCTGTTCACCATATTGGGAGTACTCTTTCAATGGCCCATGCTGCAATCGTTGTTGGTCACGAAGTTTGACCCGGCATAAGTTGAGAACACCATCCTGCATCGCGGCGAGCACACGTTGCCCGCGGCCCGTTTTTTCTCGATGCAGCAATGCCGCCAGGATACCGAAACCAAGATTTAGGCCGGTGCCGGAATCGCCGATCTGCGCACCGGTGACCATTGGTAAACCATCGTGAAAACCCGTGGTAGACGCTGATCCGCCAGCACACTGAGCAACATTTTCGTAAACCTTGCAGTCCTCGTATGGCCCTGGCCCGAAACCCTTAACCGACGCCATAATCATGCGAGAATTAAGTTCCTGNATACGTTCCCAGCCAAAACCCATCCGATCAAGTGCACCTGGAGCAAAATTTTCTACCAACACATCACATTTTTTCACTAACCGTTCGAGTATTTCCTTGCCTGATTCATTTTTGGAATTGAGGGTCAAGGAACGTTTNTTGTGATTGAGCATGGTGAAATANAGNCTGTCAGCTCCTTCNACATCCACGAGTTGGTTTCGCGTGGCATCNCCAACACCCGGACGCTCCACCTTTATCACATCGGCACCCATCCATGCGAGCAACTGGGTACAAGTCGGGCCAGACTGGACATGTGTGAAATCCAGAATTCTTATACCATCGAGCGGTTGTGACATTGATTCTCTCTACNTNNTTAAGGNTATCNAAGTTNNAAATNAANTNTTANTTNNACATGGTCTGTGCNTTANTGCCCGNTGCATANTCATTNGGATCAACCCANACATTGACAACNGCGTATTTGCCAGTATTCGCAATCGCTACCCTGACAGGATCTGAGATTTCAACACGATAGCATGTCGAACATCAATTTCCCCATCTCCGATGGATTGCGCGTCACACTGACCCCAGCTGCCTCAAGTGCTGCGATTTTCTCGTATGCATTGCCCTTGCCACCNGCAATAATAGCGCCGGCGTGACCCATGCGCTTGCCAGGAGGCGCAGTAACCCCAGCAATGAACCCGACCACCGGTTTTGTCATATTNTCAGCTATCCATTCAGCGCAAATCTCCTCATCGGAACCACCAATCTCACCGCACATGACAACACCATCCGTATCGCAATCGTCGTTGAACATCTTCATGACATCTATATGTTTTAAACCATTTACAGGATCCCCACCAATGCCTACACAAGTCGATTGTCCCATGCCCAGTTTGCTTAACTGGTCCACAACTTCATAGGTCAGCGTCCCCGACCGGGAAACCACACCGATTCGCCCTTTTCTGTGTATATAACCTGGCATGATGCCGATCTTCAGCTCTTCAGGAGTAATAACACCGGGGCAGTTGGGACCTACCAGGATCGTATTGGATCCACGCATCCGATCGCCGGTGCGAATCATATCTTTGACTGGAATCCCTTCGGTAATACAGATCACGACTTCCATTTCCGCATCAACAGCTTCGTCTATAGCAGTAGTGGCAAATGGCGGAGGCACGTAGATAACCGCAACATTGCAACGGGTAGCCTGCTTCGCCTCGGCAACAGTATTGTAGACAGGCACTCCCTCTACTTCCTGCCCGCCTTTGCCTGGTGTAACGCCGGCAACATAACAATCCTTGCCTTTGGCATACGCGATGGAATGATGCGTATGAAACATGCCGGTTTTCCCGGTAATACCTTGGGTAACAACTCGCGAATCTCTATTTATAAGAATGGACATACTTTTATACACCTGCTGCTGCCACTTTCTCAGCAGCATCAGCCATTGTAGTGGCGTTGATCACTGCAATGCCTGAATGGTTTAGAATTTCTCTACCTCTTTCCACGTTGGTACCTTCCAGACGAACCACCAGCGGCACCGATAGGCTCACTTCCTTAGCCGCATTCACCAAGCCCTCAGCAATTACATCGCAACGCATGATACCGCCGAATATATTCACTAGAATGGCTTTAAGGTATTCATTCTTGAGCATAATCTTGAATGCCTCGGTAACCTGTTCGGCTGTAGCGCCACCACCTACATCGAGGAAATTTGCCGGCGATGCACCGTACAACTTAATAATATCCATGGTGGCCATTGCCAAGCCGGCACCATTTACCAGGCAGCCAATAGTCCCATCCAGAGAAATATAGTTAAGACCAAACTTGGATGCTTTGACCTCATCCTCATCCTCCTCATCCAGGTCACGTAATTCCTGCAGATCTGGATGACGGTACATAGCGTTGTCGTCAAAATTGATCTTGACGTCCAAAGCCATGATTCGAGAATCCTCAGTTAGAATTAAAGGATTGATCTCGGCTAGGGATGCGTCCTTGTCCCAAAAGGCCTGATACAGTGCCTGGAAAATTTTTCCACTTTCTGCATGCAACGTATCTGGGATACCAATAGCGCCAGCGAGGAATTTGGCCTCGTCCATCGTCAGGCCAGTACTTGGCTCCACCACAACCTTGTAAATTTTTTCGGGTGCCTTTGCAGCCACTCTTTCTATTTCCGTTCCACCTTCGGAACTGGCCATGAATACAACCTTTTGCGAAACACGATCGACCACCAAGCCGACGTACATTTCATCCTTGATCGATACCCCCTCTTCAACCAATAAACGTTTCACCTTGGTGCCCTCTGGCCCGGTCTGATGAGTTACCAAAGTCATACCCAAAATTGCACCTGCATGGTCGCGAACCTCGGCAATAGTGTCAGCCAATCTAACCCCACCCCCTTTACCACGACCACCGGCGTGGATCTGAGCTTTGACAACCCATTGGCTTCCGCCAAGTTGCTCCGCGATGGAAACGGCTTCCTCAACACTAAAACATACACAACCTTNTGGGAGCGCCACACCATACTGCCGAAGAATATCTTTGGCTTGATATTCATGGATTTTCATTGTCTAAGTACTCTAATANNTATTTTTNGAATATTGAACACCATATNNTTCCGGGGCAGCNGATCCANNANCTCTAAGACAGATTACTNGGCAGGGTTTCGNGGGTGTCAAAAANTANNANACTNCAACCAGTNACCCCGTTAATNTAGGGAGNAGGNTACCCTACATTCGCNGTCACATNGNANNATACAAAGAGCAACCGATTGNTAGCGCACAGANCTTTTTGAGANGCATNAAGGTGTGCATNAAAATNNTCNTTTTTTCAGACACATCACAACATCTGTCCGNCCAATTATGCCGTAATACNTNGTATTGTTGCGNCAGGNTGAGGCTTTANTGTCCCAACAGCATATTANATTTACCNTTTTANCCGCGTANGGNGCATCTTTTANANGNNCTGCAACGTGCGTAANAGNAAATNCCNNGNACGAAAACNAANAAACTAAGNCCCCGTTAGGTTTGGCGGAGAGGGAGGGATTCGAACCCTCGATACGCTATTAACGTATACACACTTTCCAGGCGTGCGCCTTCAACCGCTCGGCCACCTCTCCTTCGCTGGGAAAGCGTATACCACTTGGTGGTTGCCTGTAAACCGACTGGGCCTCAACAGNTCAAATTAACTGACCGAGTCCATCGACAAGCCTGCCCATACCGTTGAGCACATCCTTGGTGCGTAATGCACCGTAAGAGACCCGTAGGCTACAGCGATCCGAGATACCAAAGGCCCGACCCGGGACAACTGCCACCTGGTAGTCCTCGATNAATCGCTGGGTCAGCANCATGTCGCTCAGTGTAGTGTTTGGCACTTCAATGAACACATAAAATGCACCTGTTGGCTCAACCACTCGAATTTGGTCACCCAGAACTGACAGTGCCTTCAGAACTGACAACCGCACTGCAGCCATCTCTTCGACATAAGGCTGACAATAACTCCTACCGGACATGAGCGCCGCAAGTGCGGCATGCTGACTGATAATAGCCGGGCAGATGACATTGGTATCCTGAATCTTCTTGAGGGATTCGAGCAGTTGTNTCGGGAAAGCCATATACCCGATACGCCAACCGGCAAAGCCATAAGCCTTGCTCAACGAATACAAACTAATAGTGTGCCCGCNACTCTGTGTGCGCGACCCTGGTGAGTAATGTTGACTCGAGCCATATACAAAGTACTCATAGGCTTCGTCACTGATGTGATAAATCCCATGTCGACNGCATATCTCGTTCAANTCATCNAGCAAGGTATCCGGATACACNACACCCGTTGGATTGTTCGGTGATATGGTAACGATAGCGCGTGTCCGGGGACTGATCGCATCTTCTATCAGCCCCGGATCAGGCAAATAGGATTGATCAACTGGCACAGTGACGGGTCGGCAACCTGCCGTGAGAACGGCCATCTCCTGATTAAAATAGAACGGGCTTGGAATGATGATCTCATCACCAGGTTTCGTTATCCCAAGGATGGCATTAAAAAAGGCCATATTGCTACCGGCCGTGACAACAATCGCCAGATCATCCGTTTGCAATCTATTTTCCAGTCGAAGTTTGTCTCTAATTTGCTGTCGAAGACGCTCATTCCCTTCGATCGGTCCATACTGATGGTTAGCAGGATCCTTCCAGAAGNCCTTCACTGTGTTGAGTACATCAGGCGGTGGCCCAAAGTGGACCACCCCCTGCCCCAGTGAAATCGTACCGGGGTTCTGATCAATTAATTCGNTGATTAGCGGGATTATGGGCGGCTGAATGTGCGCCATACGAGTCTGAGCGCTGTTTGGCATACCCGGTTCCATNAATTCACAGACCCATCGGACTGTACNTGGATCTGTAAGTGAGAGCTGACTGCACAAACCATAAGAAAACCACTTACCAGTATTCTCAAGCGGTGAATATATCGGTATCATACACGGCCAAGCGGCAGTTGCAGTTCACGGTGTCAGGNCTACTCTCGGTCGAAGTNGGTAGATGCCTTTCNCCATAACAATAACGGGGTTTGTTGAGATCGGTCACCGCTTGAGAAAAAGCAACAAGCAATTGGCCAGCGCAGTAGATTTGCGCCATTGGCCTAATAATGGACAACGAACCCGTTGTCTAGTGTCATCCTTCTCCCTGAAAACCGCTGTCGACCGTATCGCCACGTGACGTTCAAGCCACGCCCACCGGCACGACAACGGGAGNCCGATGCTTCCGATAGGGATGACTCTCTCTCACCGGCTCCACTTCCCCCTGGCGCCCGATTAGGGAATTTTCAGATTAACCGTCTGCTGGCCTCGACCGACAGTGGCTACACCTACTCCTCCAACAGCGGATCCGCCATTATTCAGGAGTTCTTTCCGAAGCAACTCGCTGTTCGGGACCAAGATGGCCTGGCGCTACTCCTTTGGGACGCTTCACTCAATGAAGACTATGAACAGGGGCTGAAGGATTTTCTGCTACTCGGCAGAGTACTCAGCCAGATTGATCATGCAGGCCGTGTTGTCCACTACTCAGAAGACAATGACAGCGCCTATTACGCGATCAAATTCAGACCACTGGCTTCGGTGAGAGATTTGCTCAAAACCGGCAAGCCATTGCCGGAGGACGCCCTAAAGGCAATGCTGTACTCGGCACTGACTTATCTAGAGGCAGCACATAAAGCAGGGTTGTTCCATCTGGAGATTGCACCTGAAAATATTTTTGTCTCTGACAACGAACAACTGGCAATCTGCGGGTTCAATACGGACCGGTTCCATTATCCGCCCGCAGATAAGTCAGTGCCATCGGATTATCGTGCCCCGGAGTTATCCACGGCCCGGGGCCGAATTGGCCCATGGACAGACTTCTACGCCCTGGGCTCGGTACTCTACGAATGCATAACCTGCGCAGCCCCGGTTCCGTCTTCAACCCGCATGGATGCTATTGATCGCGGTATACCNGATCCGATCGTCCCGGCAGTAGAAGCGGGTGTCGGTTACTACTCCGGCAGCTTTTTGGAAATTGTCGACTGGCTTATCGCCCTCAGAACTACCGAACGNCCGGAAGATACAGAAGTAATATTCAACTGGCTGGACCCCGATGCCAGAAAATCGGCTGACGACGATGACACATATTCTGATCCACTTGAACTTANTCTTAAACCAGCTACAAAGGCCGCTGGAAGTGNAAAAACTCCTTTAGAAACAAGAACTAACATAAAGCAACGAACACGGACAGCACCGCATGCNGCCCTTAATCGTAGTAACATTTTTACCCGACGACACGACGGAATCAAAAACCAAAGCGAAGCGGTTCGTGCAGCCCTACCGGATAACAGCTCGGACGGAAGAATCAAAACCTCACGTGGAGCAACCGCAATTGCGCTGGCCGCACTGAAAAAGTCCGCCGCAAACCTGGCACCAGGGTCTGAGAATAGCGCTGCTAAACATACCGAATCTNCACACAATGTGTTTGCCGCTAAGTCAACCCAGCCCCGGGATCTGACAACAACAAGTAACGGTCCAACACAGGACGTTGAACCTTTGCATGCGCCAAGCCGCACAGACAACCCATCAGCGAAGCAAGAAAGCACTTTTCAAAAGNGTTTTGACCTGTCTGTAGACCAAACTGTTACCGACGNGCTTCGTAGCGCCGGTGAGATACTCTCTGGTGACAATTTCACACCTGTTGAGGCGGATGACAAACCACTCGACTCTGGCCCACCTAACAAGGGAAAAACACTGGGCCTAATCNCCGCAGGTGTTCTGGTGCTGATTATTGCCTATTGGTGGCTAAATCCGCAGAACGCGAATACTGTACCCTCCGCCACACCTGCAAAAATAGAAATCAACACAACATCTGATACGGCCAGCGCGGGCGGNAACCCATCACAACAGATCTCGAATACCGCGAGTGAGGATGGCATTACCGTATTCACACGCTCTGCTGACAAACAGAAGGCCGAGAAATTCCGTGAACTAACCGAGATAGCCGCCCTGACTGACCCCCACCTTAAAGCAGCTCGAATACACCATCGAGCCGGCCGTTCTTTCGATCCGCAATCGGGTAATGCCTATCAGGAATTCTCGGAAGTGTTGCTGCTAGATCCGGATAATCTACAAGCCACACAAGGCATAAAANATCTGATNGGCGAGNCCATCAACGGCATTGAATCTCTGATTGATGCCGGTGATCTTGNAGCAGCCCGCGAAAAACTTTCGTTACTCGCGACAATCAATCAAGCATCAGAGGNTGTCATCGACGTTCAACAAAAACTTGACCAGATTGAAAAAAGGCGACTTGAACAGGTNGCGGCCGCGGCAAANGCACACGCAATCGCCGANGCAACCCGCCAGCAACAGATACGGGACCGACACCGTCGCATTGAACAGTTACTCACCAGGGCTTCGAANGCGTTCGAGAACAACCAGTTNNTCGAACCTCAGGGTGACAATGCCTTAACTCTCTACAGGGCAGTACTCAATCTCNACCCCAATAATCAACGNGCCCGAAATGGCATCGGCAGCATCAGCGAACATTTTCTCCGTCAGGCCAGAAGAGAACTCGCTGCCGGTGAATATGGGATTGCCGAGCAAAACCTGCGGATTGCTGCGGCTATCGAACCACAGAATCAGACAGTACTCCAGTTACAGCAACAACTTCAGGAACGCCGGCAACTCGCCGAAAAGCAGCAAAGACTCCAGGCAGAAGCNGCTGCTAANAAAGCCGAAGCGGACAACCTGGCTTCTCAACAAGAANTTCTGAATCTCCAGAGCGGACTCACGGCCTACTANGAGGGCGCCTACAGCGAGGCCTACCGNTTTCTCGCGCCCCTGGCTNCNCAAGGGGACCCCAGGGCTCAGGTACGTGTTGCCCGCATGTTGATTACAGCGCGTGGTGTACAACGTGATGAAGGAGANGCNATTAGACTTTTCTCAATGGCCCTGCAGCAAGTTCAACTATCTGCCAGTGATGGTAAGGCGTGGGCCCAGTCCGACCTGGGTGACTACTTTCATGACGGATGGGTCATAGATAAAG
>PCBE01000006.1:0-6837 GCA_002731295.1 Acidiferrobacteraceae bacterium
TGGCATTGCTGGGTAGCTATGTACGGACGGGATAACCGCTGAAAGCATCTAAGCGGGAAGCCCCCCTCAAGATTAGGTTTCTCTGGACCTATAAGGTCCCTTAAGGGTCGTCGTAGACTACGACGTTGATAGGCGGGGTGTGGAAGTGCAGTAATGCATTAAGCTAACCCGTACTAATTGCCCGTGAGGCTTGATCATATAACACCCAAGAAGATTGATAAGCGGTATATGCAGTTTCGTTATATCACTACTACAAAATTTGGTGGGTCACTAAAGTGACCCACCAGCCAGTTTGCCTGGCGGCCATAGCGAGTGGGAACCACCTGAATCCATTTCGAACTCAGAAGTGAAAACGCTTAGCGCCGATGATAGTGCGGGGTTTCCCCGTGTGAAAGTAGGACACTGCCAGGCATATAATTCCTGACCCCCGGTACCGTTTTGGTGCCGGGGGTTTTTGGTGGATAAGCAAATAGGCCCGAAACAAACTCCGAGCACATTCAATGACACTCGAAAAACTGGATCACTTGGTATTGCCCGTTTCCGATATCGATGCTATTGCCATGTTTTACACAACTTACCTTGGAATGGAAAAGCGACTCTTCGGTGACGGTCGAGTAGCGCTTCATTTTGGCGATCAAAAGATCAATCTGCATCCCGCCGGTTGGGATTACGAACCCAAGGCCAGGGTATCGATCGCAGGTTCTGCGGACCTTTGCTTTATAGTCTCGGAGCGTGTGGAATCGCTACACACAAAGCTTGTACATTCGGGGGTCGAGGTTATAGAAGGCCCAGTGGAGCGTACGGGTGCAACCGGACGCCTTCGTTCAATCTATATTCGGGATCCCGACGGCAACCTGATTGAACTGTCTAATCGTGTCGAATAGACTATTTTTGTTTGAGTCAATGATTCTGGATTGTGCCAGGCACTTGTCCACTTGCATGAATTGATAGAGAGGGGCTAGATGGCTACTAAGCTTTCTGCTGAGGAGGTCTTACGTTATCAACAAGACGGCGTGGTCGCCCCGATTACCGTGATTCCGCCGGCAGTTGCAAAAGAACTGCGACGTCGCCTGGAATCTGTAGAAAAATGTTTCCCTCAGCAAATTGGACCAGAAAAACGTAACAATGCCCACTACGTACTCACCTGCCTTGATGAAATAGTGCACCACGAAGAGATACTTGACGCCGTTGAGTGTCTGATCGGTCCTGACATTATTTTGACGAATACAGTTTTGTTCATTAAGGAACCCAACAGTCTGCATCATGTGACTTATCACCAGGACGCGACCTATATGGGCCTCGAGCCACAGGATGGTCTGACTGCTTGGATTGCACTGACCGAGAGCACTCGTGAAAATGGTTGTGTACGCGTGATCCAGGGTAGTCATCTGCTGGATATACAACAGCATATCGACACATTTGGTGAAGACAACATCCTAACAAGAGGTCAGCAAATAGAGGATATCGATGAAGAACATGCGTTGGACATAGAACTCGAGCCGGGGCAGATGTCTCTGCACCATGCTCGAACAATCCATGGGTCGCACCCTAATAAAACAGCTGATCGGAGAATAGGGATTGCGCTTCAGTCCTTTGCTCATCCCAGTACCCGCCAAGTGCACGGCGAGGACTACGCCTTGTTGGTCCGGGGGAGTGATGGCTACGGCAATTTTATCAAGGGCCCAAGGCCCAAGGCCGAGATAGATCTTGCAAACGTGGAGTTTAGAAATAAAGTCAACGCGCGTTTGTCGGAGATTCTATATGCCGGTGCCGAAAAGCAGCGTGAGTATTGACGATTAGTTAACGATTCCGTTCGCGTCGTGTGTGACGACCAGGAAATAGAGTAGCCAGGACAGGCACGACAACTTCTGTAAGGCCTGCTGCGGTAATCAATATCACACCGAGGACTTCCCGAGTGCCAAAGGGTTCATTCGTTAGGAGTGCTGCACTGATGGCACCTACACTGATTTCCGTCATAAATAGAACGCCTACAGTTCCTGGGTTCAATAAAGGAACACCCCAGGTAATAGCGTAAAACCCGGGGATAATCAGGAAGAGAACCACTGGGATTAACCACGGGAGAACTGTAATTATCTGCTGGGCACTGGGGGGATCCGGTCTGTCAAGGATTTGTAGCAGTCCAAGTGCCACCGCTATTATGGTGCCCCAGAAAAACCAAGAAAACAGAACATCTACTGTGTTATAGCTAGACTCACTACGACGCATTACGTTGGCAAATAGGGCCCAAATTAGTCCTGACACGAGCGCCATCCAGTCACCAGGATTCCTGGGTAGTGGAAGACCTTGATCTAGGTTTAGGATTATTAGCAGTCCTGCTGTCCCAAGAATAATGGCCAGTGTGCGGTCCCTCGTTATGAGTTCCTTTAACCACGCTCGTGCGAGTAGGGCGCTCCAAATAGGAGTCAGGTAATACAGTAGGGTTGCATGGATAACATCCGTATAGAGAAATGCGGTCGAATACAAAACCAAGCAAAGGCCACCAATGATAGCGATCCCTTGCATCATCCAACCCGCAGAGATTATCTGCCGCCAGCGCAACAAGCCGATTGGGAGCATCAGTACAAAGGGCACAAAATAAAACACCGCAGTTGCCCATAGCCCTTGAATACCTGCATCGTGTAGGGCTCGTACAGGAATCCAATATAGCCCCCATATCGCACCGGCTACAGTACAGGCTACTTTAGCGATGTTTTCAGAGCGTCTGTCGGGCAGTGCAGGCATCTTTAATCTCTAGTGGGACCGTCTAAGTTTGTTGTGGATTCGGGGTTGCCTGAATTTCTATTCGCAGAAGTAAATGCGAACAGGGCAGGACACATGGGAAGAAGAAGCGGCCAGAGCAGCTGCCCGGATAGCTGTTCTAATCCGAGGGTACTGCTGGTTCGTTCCAACCGCGGCAGGAATGTCTCCGCCTTCCTCGATCACAGTCGAGGCCATCCGTATCCGCTCATTAAAACTCATGGTGCAAACGTTGACCACCGCGCCACCGGTAAGCAATACCGCGTTCTCTCGGTTGATCTCGTTCTCCCTGAGAAACAGGACATGAGTTCGGATACGCTCCTCGTTAGTCGAATGATAGGGATTGTAATGAAGTGGAGTAACCTGAATCCGCTTATCCATCCGCTGATTCAAGCTCACTGACCCCTACCAGGGCTCCCCCTGTCTGCCGATGAAATATGCCATTACTTATCACCCACTGACCATTGAAAGAAACGCCACATAATGTCCATCGGACCAGTGCCATCCGTTGCCGGATCCGCACCACCAATCCACTCCCGTCCAGAACGTTCATGAGTCGCACCTATCCCAACGGTGACCCAATCATCGCCGCGTTCACCACCATCCCATAGACAAATGGCGAGTTTCCGACACGTCTTGTCCTTGGTATCTTTAGTAAAACAGTGGAACGTCTCCTGGCCTTCACCCTCAAGATCCGAGAGTCGCCGATAACCTTCGGGAACCACACCACCAACGTCCAGGATACCGAATCGATCACCGACGTCGGTTGCACCAAAACCACAATCTGAATAGTCGCCGTTCTCTGCTGCATATCTGGCAAAGATCTGCAGCACCGGGGGATAAAGCCACACCGAGTTCCAACCGCCGCCGGCGTTACCGGCGTATTCGGTATAGGCTCGACCATCATACGGCTCAAACCGGTCGAATATTTCGTTGGCATGCAGAATTCATGGCGAATCCCCATTCTGTGGTGCATCGATCCACTTCAAATGGTCTTTTCTGCCCGCATGATCCACGCCACCGACCGGTAATAAAGCTTTGAACAGTCCGGATGTGTCTGGATGTCGTGCCAGAAGATGAGCCAACAACCCTCCATTTGAAAATCCAGTGCCAAAAATCTGTTCCGGATCCACACAATGGTTTTTCATCGTCCAGTCTATGATCGCAAGGGTGAAGTCTATTTCCCTCCGGGTTGATATTGCATCGTCTTCCGTATTCGAACCACACCAATCGCAGGGGATACCATCCATCAGTAAGCAGCCGTCCCCAGGATCCTGGCACGAGGGTACTGCCCAGTTTTGACGCAACCTACTGCGGCGCTTTTTCAATGCACCCCAGTTGAAATAGTTGGTCTCGGTTAGGTCCCCAGTCGGATACAAACTGATAAAACCGACTGCTTCGCCTTTGGGCTCCAACCGGCTCTTCCAGCTGTGGTTACTGGTACCGGTTTCGCTATATCCGTGATAGCCCACAACAATCGCACACGGTGTGCAATCCTTGCCATCACATTGGCACCTGGAAGGCACAGTGAGTTCGAGCCTTCGCTGACCGTAATCGTTGCCATCGCCTACATCGAAGGGGAAGGGCGGTACAACACCCGAATCTCCTGTCGAACAACCCAACGANNTTTGTNGCCCNTCAGAAGCAGCNAGTGNTGACCAAACCAACAGGAACATCATGCAAATTACTGCTGAAACGATTNCCNTGNNGCNCTTAAGCATCTTTCCTANACANATTGTAGTGATTGCTTTCATAAATCCTCAGCGTCGNCCNGGAATCAGAACTGTGGCNAAANGANGTCAGGCTNGNNCTNTTTTTCGCTACNACTGGGTTAGAGTAAGCGNCTCGAGTTTTTAGAATCCCGACGGCAGAAACTAGCANCCCGANNTGTNNTTTNTTCCGTCNGGCATNGTNGTTNTACAAAATTTNGTCTCCTTTAGATTTGCACCNTTTAGATTTGCCCNAGTGAGGTCTGCGTCAGAAAGATTTGCCTCAGNTAGTTCTGCACCCCAAAGACTTGCGTCAGTTAGNTTTGCCCTNGTTAGATCTGCNAGNGTCAGATCAGNTTCGCTCANATTTGCTNTGGTCAGATTTGNCNCCGTCATTNTTGCCNCAACCAGTTTTGCCCCTATCAAATTAGATCGAATCANAATTGCTGCAGTCAGATTTGCCCGCTTCAAATTTGCCCGCATCAGATTTGCCCTGGTCAGAATAGTCCCGACCAGATTCGCATCAGTCAGATCTGCNAGAAGCAGATCTGACTCGCTCAGATNTGCTTTGGTCAGATTTGTCGCAGTCATTTTTGCCCANTTCAGANTTACTCCACGNAAATCTGCTCCAGTCAGATNNGCATNAGTCAGAATTACGTGACCGGCATGTGCGCCATACATATTCACNCCACTCAGATTTGAATCAGCNAGATTTGCCCCAGTCATTTTTGCCCANTTCANATTTGCNTCAGAAAGATTNACNCCACGTANGTCTGCNCCAGTGAGATCGCATTTCNAACATTCNTTAGTTTTCCGAAGTTTGTCTAGATCATCNNTATTTACAGCAACAGCATCGNCANAAANTCCNGCCAACATCAAAAGAGATAGAACAANGGCAAACAGGNGTTTCATCCTGCTATCTTATTCGTGTTTNGCAGAAGCANCCACAAGCGTATGGGTGTGGNGGAAAGACATCANTGGTCACCCTTTTNCGGTAGTNTCTGGTACANNAAAACCTCTTNTATGANACTCATNCAAAGCAGGCATTTATAGATTCGAGTCCAAACGTATCAGTTGTTTGTGGATTCTGGCCCATCCGTATTCCCNGTAGGGGGCTGAATTTGAAACAGGGNAGATCTTGCTCTTCGCAAGATTGGGTCAGGTTAGCANGTCCGGCTGTGCTAAAGNTGCCCAAATAAAGAAACCCCCGGCTAAGCCGGGGGTTTCAGATTCCNAAAAATTTCTAAATGCCTACACTACTACGGAATCCAGGGTCTCCACATATCTTCATTAGATGCCATCCACTTTCGAACCGCATCTTCAACGGTCATTTTTTCGACGTCCACATCAAAAATCATCGGTGCCTGCTGAGCGTTGGAAAGTTTCATGTTCTTAAGCATCTGAATCACATCAGGGTGACTATTAGCGAAGTCTGGGTTTGCGGATTGAAAGGTCACGTCCTCAGGCCAACCGCATGCCGGCCAACAGCTNCCGTCTCCATTNTTNGGTATGCCAATGCCGACCANNTCANAGGCNGCNAAAATCCANANNGGTTCCCAGGCNTACACCAGTATCGGNTCNCCNCGNTTAAAAGCNGCNGTAAGTTCAGCCCATTGCGCGGTGTCGGTTCCAAGTTCGACAGCCTCAAAATTTACGCCGTTGAGGTCAAGTCGCTTCTGGTCGTCACACCCCCAACCGGCNACNGGGCAACCAACAAGNCGCCCTTTTGGAGCNGTTTCAGGCGCCGCAAAGACATCGGCATACTGGTTGAGCTTTTCNAAACCGCAGTTTGTACATTGCCCTTTGGCATGCATGCAAAGATCCGGTGCTGTGGCTTTGATGCCGCGAGCGCTATCACCCTCACACACATAACGCGGCACGTAGTAGTCACTTGCACCAACCACACCCGATTCNGTGACGTAAACGACAGAACCATCACCGCCGTATTCAGCAAAATATCTTGCCTTGGCATCTGCGTTGTAGCTCGGCCAGGTCTCCAAGGCGATGTCCAGGTCGCCAGCTGCCATCGCTTCCCAGCCCGCCGTGCCGGCCATAAAGATCTGCTTGACTTTGTAGTCCATATGTTCTTCAAGAATAATCTCAGTCAGCTTTCCAAAGACTAAGTTTCCAGTCCAGTCGCCTTCCCAGATCTTAACAACGCCCTTGGCTGCATAGGATGTNGCCGGNATNGTTGCCATTCCCAGNGCAACNACAAGNGCNACNGTGAANNTTCGNAAAANCTTACAAATNTTCATTGATTNCCTCCNTTGGTGNTGAATCAGNNTGATTTNATNCCNNNNAATCNNCCTGCGTNAAGANAGTATAANTTAAAANGNNTCNNTTTGGGGAGAAGCGGGTCAGNNNGGTTNTG
>PCBE01000006.1:6842-11424 GCA_002731295.1 Acidiferrobacteraceae bacterium
CAGCAANTNATTGTAATATNAANANAAAANTAATCNCAGNNGCTNGCNNNNGNATGCGTTGCANTNNGNTTGACTANTGTGTNCCAATATTAAGACCCAGTGCTTTTTGTTGGCGTACGCTCAGGGCCTGGGTCAGTCGATCTAGGACGACCGCAAAGAACACNATACCCAGGCCGGCCTGGAGGCTNTGGCCTGTGTCGGCCTGGGAGAGTCCTACAAAGACTTCCCGTCCAATGCCACCACCNCCAATCAGTGGAGTGATAATCAACATAGCTAGCGCCATCATCATGGATTGATTAACACCCATCATTATGGAAGGCAAAGCGAGCGGTATTTTCACTTTCAATAGTGTTTGAGAGAATGTCGACCCAAACGAGGTTGCTGCCTCTATAGCCTCAGTCGANACTTCGCGGATCCCCAGGTTAGTTAGTCTTATAACCGGCGGCAGCGAGTAGATCATGATAGCAATCACTGCCGAGACCACATTACCTCCAAAGAACATCAGNACNGGTATGAGATAGCAAAACGCGGGTAGTGTCTGCATCGCATCNAATACCGGTCGGATGATGGCCTCGAAAGTATTGTTTACAGCGGCAAGTATGCCCAGCGGTATCCCGATTGCCATACACAGAACAACAGATACCAGAATCTGTGCCATCGAGAACATCCCTATCGACCATAAACCTGTCGCGCCGATAAACAGCAAGCCAAACACACACACGATTGCGGTAGTTCTGTTGCAGGCTAGCCAGACACTAGCGCTGAGCAAGCCAATCACATACCACCAGGGCAGGCCAACCAGAAATTCTGCGAGCGGATCCAACATCCAGTTGAAAACAAAACCACGAAACCATGTCGTGATGCCAATAAACAGTGTACTCGTTGTGAGTACTTCCAACGCCGCATCGGCTGGCTTCTGGATTGAAAATTCCCAACTGGAGGGGTAGTTGCCAAATCCGGTGACGTGGGCGTCGAAAAGATAGACCAGTGTAAGAAGGGTCACTGAGGTNAGGAAATACCCGNTGGTGATNACTTGTCGATGGAGNCCGGTGCTGAATNTGATACCTAACGGGCGTGTAATNGTTTGNGCNAGACCAGCCAGAAATTTCGNATACAGACCACTAATCGCNCCGNANATTGCNTAGANGANNGTGAGGANCTTGTTCAAAGGTNTCGGCCCAGGGTNGTCCCTGAAGTCGGNTAGGGAGNAACTTGAACCCTTTGTTTGGATCGTTGCCTTGNTGNCGNAGGCTNNCGGCGGTAGTGATCCGGTCNAACATAATTGCCATGAGGAGNATCGCGATACCCGCTTCTAGACCCTGNCCAAATCTAAGNCGGCGGAGACCGACATAAACCTCATAGCCCAGTCCTCCGGCGCCTATGTAGGCAGCAAGAACNACCAAGGCNAGNCCCATCATAATTGTTTGGTTGATNCCCATTGCGATCGATGGCAGTGCCAGCGGGAGCTTTACCTTGAACAGCAGTTGCCTGTNCGTAGAACCAAAAGAGCGNGCTGCCTCGATCGTTTCNTGGGGNACCTGGCGAATCCCCAAGTTGGTTAANCGTGCGACNGGAGGNAGCGCGTAGACTACGATCGCNAGGACAGANGGNGGNGANCCAATTCCAAAAAAGAANATTGCAGGNAGTAANTAGACAAAGCCAGGNAGNGTCTGCATGGTNTCNAGNATNGGTCGAATTCCAGCTTCAAATCGATCGTTTTGGGACGCGAANATTCCNAGCACGATTCCGAGTANNGANGCNANCAGCACAGATACAAACATCACGCTGAGGGTTGACATTGCAGCATCCCACATATCCAGACTGGCCCAGACCATGGTCGACAGAGCGCAGACTAAGGCAAGGCGCAGGCCGCCGAACCTAAAGGCGATTAGACCGATGCCAAGTACAATCACAGGCCAGGTTGTCAACACCAAAAACATCTCGACCGCGTCAATTGAATTGCGAATAACATCCGCAAATGCCCGAGTCGCCCACTGGTAGTTCTCCTTTAGCCAGGCTTGTCCGTTATTGATCCAGTCGGCAAACGGGAAGGCATCAACAATTTGTTTTGGAAATTGTTGCTCGTCCGGTGTGAGCTGTGCAATTAAGATTGAAATCGCAATTACAGCTGCACTTATACCGACCGGCTTGATCAGTTCCCGCTGTTGGTTAGAGAGCTTCATTATTTGTTGGTGATGTGAGCAGCTTGAGTGACTCGCTCAATTCGCTATGGTTCAACTACCTTCGATTGCCAGTAGTATCGCGCGATGGTCAACTGCACCCAGCAGTCTGTTATCGGAATCGATAACAGGTATCGGGTAGTTCAGTTGGGTTGCATTGGCGATCAATGTTTCGATGAGAGCGTCCGGCGATGCGGCGTTGTCTTTCTGAGCAAGCTGGGTCATTGAAGCGCTTGAATTCGATGCAGCCATGGCCTGCACCCGGGTTAAGGTGCCCTGATAGCTATTATCTGGGCCGACGACATAGGCCGCTTGAGCCTGCTGTCCGTCCATTATTGCTAGCGCACTGGCCACAGTTTCGTGTTCACCGCAACGACAACAGTCGGTATCCATGATGGAGTTGACGGTCAGAACCTTATGCCGGGGCACATCTTCAGAGAAGTCCCGTACGTAGTCGTCTACAGGATTGGCGACGATCTCTTCAGGCGTTCCGATCTGGACGAACTCACCATCCTTCATGATCGCGATGTGGTCACCCATTTTGATGGCTTCCAGGAAATCGTGCGTAATGAACACCATCGTTTTGCGAACCACGGACTGAAGTCGGAGCAGTTCATCCTGCATTTCACGGCGAATCAGCGGNTCAAGTGCGCTAAAGGGNTCGTCAAACAACATGATTTCCGGATCGACTGCCAGCGCGCGTGCGAGACCGACNCGCTGCTGCATGCCACCCGACAACTCACGTGGGTAATTATCACCCCAGCCGCTCAGTCCGACAGATTCCAGCACTTCCCCAGCTTTCTTGAGGCGTTCGTCCCGAGGCATGCCCCGCACCTCAAGGCCATAGGCGATGTTTTCGACAACACGGCGATGNGGGAGCAAGCCGAAGTGTTGGAACACCATACTCAATTTATGTCGGCGNAGNTCGATCAGGTCTTTTTCGGGCATAGTCACGGTATCCACGCCATCGACCAGTACTTCACCCTGCGTGGGTTCGATCAAACGGGAGATGCAGCGAACCAAAGTTGATTTACCNCTNCCAGAGAGTCCCATCACCACGAATGTTTCACCGCGTTCGACTTGAAACGAGACGTCCTTGACCGCGATAACGTGTNCGGTCTTTTCCTGCACCTCAGTTCTTGACCAGTTAGGATCGACCTCCTTAAGGATATTTGTGGGATTAGCNCCAAAAATCTTCCACAGACCCTCGCAAACAATCGGTGTGTCGAGGTGTTTATTGTTATTCATCAAAGTGTCCCAGTTGTCTCACGGTCTATTCATAATTCGATCACGTCNTCAACCATCTGAACGATAGCACGTTTGTGATTGTCATCGGAGGCGCTTCNATTTTCCAGCACGCTGAAAAAGACTACGACTGTTGCAGTTTCGGGGTCAACTATCANTAGTTGNCCACCCCAGCCACCGTGNCCTATCCAACGGCCATTGGTCATGAGTTGGTTACCATAGTGTATGTGNTTGTCTGGGGGTGGATAAACCGGACCCGTGCAGNNTCTTGCTGCATTCATGAANGNNTNGCTTCCGACGCGTTCGCCNNTAATNCCNCGACACNGNCGGGTAAAGACAAGACCAAANCGNGCGAGATCNCGNGNNCTNAGGCANACNCCGCCGTTGGTNTTCGGNATTCCCGTATGNTCCGTAGACATGTGGAANNTGTGNTCGANNCCGNNNGCTTCGACNATNTNGACNAAGTGATCTNGCAGNCTNTGNCCACTGACNCGCTCAGCAACCCAGGCTAGAACATCGGTACTGGCGGACTTGTAATTNACCTCNNCNGAGCGNTTCAANAAATNGTCAGANTTTATTGTGCACAGAAANTCCCGATTTGANGTTAATCGGGTATCGNCTGCNGGCAGGCGCCAGCCCATAGATGTATTGTGANNCAGGGCCNTTGTGTGGGGNTCCGAATAATCTTCGGAGTAGTCNTTGACGACATTCATGTCCAATACGTTTTGTATTGCTGCATCGGCATAGCCGGAACCGATCTCCGGTAGGTAGTCNCGNACCTTGGCGTTCANGTCGATCAGACCATCCTCTACACATCGCCCGACGATCAGATGCGTCATGGTCTTGGTGATAGACATAATCGTATGTGCCTGGTGGGGGGCAAAATCAGGTGCATACTGTTCATAGATGAGCTGATCGCCGCGAAGTACGACCATTGCTGAGAAGATGTTGGCGTTACACAACTTTTGGACGGAATCTAGCTGGNNGATNCGTNNATCAGTGNAGCNGGTCAGNTTGAGTACTTCGGGAGCACGNACACTGAATCCATAGCGGACAATTCGGTGGAGATTGTGAAAACTGGCACGTCGGTTGTGCGGTAAATTCCAACCTTCCATCTCACCTGGCTGAGTCACTAAGTCCTGATTGGCGTGGACGTG
>PCBE01000101.1 GCA_002731295.1 Acidiferrobacteraceae bacterium
CGCTGGCCGGTACCGATGAAGACCAGCTGGAGACACTGCCGTTCAGCCTGACCCGGGTTGGTGATTGTATGGCGCCAGGGACCATTGCCGCAGCTGTCTACCATGGTCACCGCTATGCACGGGAACTCGATGCACTGCCGGACCCCGACGGGGTGCCCTTCAAACGGGAGTATTCACTAATCCAGGACGCTCTGACCTGAACCAGTCAGTCGCGGTCAGTCTATCGATTGCTTTTCAGGTGTGTCCACTGATCTCGGCGTGCAGGGGTTTTGATTCTTCGTAGCGGGTCTTTTGTTCATCCGTGGCCGCTGTCTGATAGTCGGACTTCCAGTCGCCGTAAGGCATACCGTAAACCCGCTCGCGTGCCTGGTCGTAGTCCATTTCGACATCCTGTGATTCGGCAGCTGCGAGATACCATTTGGACAGACAGTTCCGGCAGAAACCAGCCAGGTTCATCAGGTCGATATTCTGAACGTCCGTTCGTTTCTGGAGGTGCTGGACCAGCCCTCTAAACGCCGCCGCTTCTAGTTCAATCCGGTTTTTTTCATCCATAACGGGTCCCTTACGGTGTTTGCTTGATTAAACCATCACCTTCTCCAGATGGTAACGCAATTCATTGTAGCACCAGACCCCAAGTGGACTGCGATACGATAAAGTCCCGTGGCATAACTTGGTAGGCTGGGGAGCATTCAGATGGAATTCGGATCAGCACAGGAAGCGGAAACTGCCTTTTACGCAGCTTTCCAAATGTCCGATCTTGAAGGGATGATGTTGATCTGGGATGACCACGAGGCCGTGTGTATTCATCCATTTGGTGAGCGTATCGAAGGTAAATCAGCGATTGGACAGAGTTGGCAGGCGATCTTTGCTCACGACGTTCAACTGCGATTCACACTGAGCGACCCCTGGGTATTCAGCGGAGATTCACATGCGATTCACCTGGTACGCGAAAACATCAGTGTCGAAGAGTCCGATGGGGTCAAAACGATGGTTGTGCTCGCCACCAATGCCTACCGACGCGCCGATGATGGGTGGCGCATGATATTGCACCACGCCTCACCGGCGCCGGCAGACAGCAATGTGGCACCGGTGGGCCGGATGCACTGACATGCACAGTACGTTCGGCGGCTGCAGTTACGTGGGCCGACTCAGGTGCGTTCGAGCTTCTCGCAGGCGAGCTGTATTCGATCACATGCCTCAACCAGCTGGTCGATCCCCAGTGCATAAGAGACCCGGAAGTATCCAGGTGAGCCAAAGGCCTCCCCTGGCACCACGGTAACTTTGGCGGCTTCGAGCAGATAGGCGCAAACATCGGTGTCGTTTTCGAGCTGAGCACCGTCAGGGGCTATGGCGCCCAAAAGACCTTGGCATGAAGGGTAAACATAAAACGCACCATCCGGTGTGGCACAGGTGATACCCGCAACCCCGTTCAGCAAGCTCACAACAGTGTTGCGGCGTTCTTCGTAGGCACTCAACATGTCTTTAAGAAACGCCCGCCCGCCGGTCAGTCCAGCGATGGCTGCATACTGCGAGATGCTGGTCGGATTGGAGGTGGACTGAGACTGCAGTTTGGCCATCGCGCGGATCAATGGTTCCGGGCCACCGGCAAATCCAACACGCCAGCCGGTCATGCAGTAGGCTTTGGACATCCCATTGCAGGTGAGTGTGCGCGAGATTAATTCCGGTTCGACTTGCGCCAGGGTTGAAAATTCGGCCTCGCCATAAATCAGATGCTCGTAGATGTCATCACTCATGATAAGGATCTGGGGGTGGCGCAGGAGTACTTCTGCAAGGGCCTTAAGTTCACTTGGGGTATAGACGCAGCCGGTCGGATTGGAGGGGCTGTTCAGTATCAACCAGCATGTCGCCGGGGTGATGGCCGCCTCCAGTTCTTCAGCAGTGAGCTTGAAGTCGTTTTTCGCCCGGCAAGGAGCAAAAACCGGACGGCCTTGCGCCAAAACAACCATGTCCGGGTACGACACCCAGTACGGTGCTGGAATGATAACCTCGTCACCGGCGTTCAAGGTTGCCATAAACGCGTTATAGAGCACCTGTTTTCCACCAGTGCTGACGGAGATTTGTGAGGGTTCGTAACTCAGCCCATTGTCTTGTTTGAATTTTTCACGAATGGCTTGTTTGAGTTCGGGGATACCATCAACAGCGGTATAGCGGGTCTGACCGTTCTGCATAGCCTGGATGGCCGCTGCCTTGATGTGTTCAGGGGTTTCAAAGTCTGGTTCCCCCTGGCTCAGACTGATGACATCTTCTCCGGCTGCCCGCAGTTCACGGGCTTTGTCCGATATTGCGATCGTAGGAGAGGGTTTAATCTGTGCGAGACGCTCTGAGAGGTAATTCTTCATAGTTCCGGATCAGTTTAAGGAGTAGTGGGTATTCTCGGGTCAATCCATCTTTTCCAAAGCGGTGGAAACAGACAGGGCCAGAACAGACCATAGTAGCCTGTCGGCAGAGTTGGTGCACCTTCGATCGGGTCGAGCTGCCAGAACGGTAGCGATGGGCTGAGATGATGGGCCGGATGGAGCGGCAGTTCGAGCAGGGTCCAGCGCGACCAGCGTGTTTGCGACTCCCAGGCATGCCGTGGCGCAATGCGTTCGGTGATATCCCGAGACAGACCGTAGTGCTGGATATAGTTGACATACTCCAGCAGAAAAACAGCAACGCCTGCATGAAAGATAACGACCAGTGCTACCCAGCCCGACAACGCCGTCCACAGGATTAAGATGACCAGACACTGCAGTGCCAGGCCCCTGAGTACCGTGTTGCGCAGTCCGGTCCGACCACTGCGCACCGACAGCTGCCAGGCGTCGATGAACTGAGCCGGCACACTGCAAACCAGCTGGTACCAGAGTGCTCGACCACGGGGCGCGGAAGCGGGATCACCTGGGGTGGCTACGGCCGGATGGTGTTGACGATTGTGTTCCAGTGTGAAGTGCAGGTACATCGCTGTCAGGAGATTAAGTCTTGCGAGCCACCAACGAAAGGTCAGGGGGCGGCTGTGCCCCATTTCGTGGGCGACAACGATGGCACTGATGCCCGTGTTGAGTCCGCTGCTCAATGCAGCGATCCAGGTTGTCCAGGCGTAACCGTCCAGATGTACACGCCAGATCAACGTCGCAAACACACACCCCTGCAATATCACGTGGATATAGGGCAGTCCCGCGAGCAGGGACCTACTTGTATGCGTCACCAATGCGGGTCGACCGGTACCGCTGACAACATCGAGTACGGGATAGACCAGCAGTATCAAAACAACCCCTGACAAGGTCCAGGCACCCCCGGCCAGGTTGCCCGACAGTATGGCCACAGGAGCGACCAGCCCCACCAGATGCCAGGCTGCGGCGTCGCGGCCAGTTGTCACGGTCAATCGCTGTGGGTGGGGGCGGTGTTCACGAGCACTATTGTTGGGTCAGCGCTCGTAGGATTCTCTACGGGATGATTCGGACAGCGGCACCATGAATTTGAGTGGATCGGGCAGGGTCTTTTCGCGGGCGGCAGACAGAGAGGTTTCGCCCGCATAACTGACGGCTGATCTGAGGTGGCCGCGAATGCGCTGCAGAATGTCGACCACACTGCCCTTGTAGGGTACTTGAATCTCCTGTCCCTCAGGAGGTGTATAAAGCGCCGCATCAACGGCATCGGTATCGTCGCTGTCGTATAAGGATTCCAGTACCGCTTCAGGCGAGGTCATTCCACGATAAATCTTTTTCTTGGTGTGTGTCGCCGGGTCCTCAATAACCCGACCGGGTGCCTCGTCCGTTCCGGAAAGCGCACTGCCGAGCATCACCGTATCGGCACCACAAGCCAGTGCAAGAAAAATGTCTTTGTCATGTTTTACGCCCCCATCCGCCATGATACGAATCTCACCCCCTACGGCACACCAGGTCTCCCGGATGGCCTGCAGCTGCGGCACACCGGCTGCGGTTTCTAAACGGGTGCGGCAGCCGCGGCCGGGACCGACCCCGACCTTAACGGCGTCGGCGCCGATATCTCTCATGAAACGAGCACCATCAGCAGTGGCCACATTACCGCATACCAGCGGCACCCCCGGGCATCGTGATTTCAGTTGGTCTATAGCTGTTTCCATCACTGTGGAATGGCCGTGAGCGATGTCGATAAAAAAACAATCGGTGCCCGATTTGAGCAGTTCGTCCGCCCGTTCCAAATAATCACCGGCACAACCAATCGCTGCGGCAGTGAGCAACCGGGCCTTGTTATCTTTACTGGCATAAGGTCGCTCACGTAAGAAGCGAACATCTTTTCGGGTAATCAGGCCTTGAATTCGGCGTTCACCATCAATCAGTGGCAGTCGTTCAAAGCGGCCCTCAAACATAATCTGTTCGGCGGTTTCCGTACTGACATTTGCCGGAGCGGTCGTCAGACGGTCGAAGGTGGTCATAAATTCGGCGACCGGTCTGTCATCAAAATCACGCTGCCAAGGGATGTCCCGGCGAGTCAGCACACCGGCGAGAACACCGCTGCCCTCAGCAGTTTCGATCAGTATCCCGTTGATGTTATGGCGACGGGCAAACAGTTTGGCCTCACCAACCGTTGCTGTAATCGGCAGACACAAGGGATTTTCTATCACTGCACTGTGGCTGCGTTTAACCCGACTGACCAGAGCCGCTTGTTTTTCAATGCTCTGACCCCGGTGGATAACGCCGAGTCCGCCTTCTAGCGCCATGGTTTCGGCCATATCCAAACCGGTAACGCTGTCCATATTGGACGATACGATGGGCAGTTCTAGCGACACCTGACCGGTAAGTTGCGATGTAAGTGAGATTGCGGCGCGACTTTCGGTGATGCCTTTTTGAGGACGGAACAGAAAGTCGTCAAAGGTTTTACCAATCCACGCGGGATCGAGGCTGTTTAAGTTCATGGCACAAAAAAGTTTTGAAGTAGGTAATGGCGGGGCGCCAGCGGCTTCGCGGTCAAATAATACGTTGGGATGTCTTATGACTCAAGCATGTTCACGGTGCTGCCGGCTGTTTTGCAAACTAGCCCGACAATTTCGGCGTAGACTGCGGGACTTGAGTTCACACCCAAGGCATTTTGGATGAAGGCCAAACTGGTCATCTACGTTCGTGCAGATTGTCATTTGTGTGAAGATATGGTGGGTCAGCTGCGCGAACTGCAGGCGGCGTACTCATTTGAGATTGAGCATCGAGATGTCGATCTGTGGCCGGCCTGGCGCCAGACTTACGGCGATAAAGTTCCGGTATTGCTGTGTGGTGAAGTGGAGATCTGCCGATACTTTCTGGATCTCAGGGCGCTACAGGCGGCTCTTAAAGAGCTGTCATAACCGCCGATCAGACAACTGGATTCCAGTAAGGCAGGTTCCATTTGTTTAGGTTTTCCGGGCTGTTCGTAGCAGATTGCTAGTCGGGTAACCCGTTACATGAGTGGATACTCAGAGAGTTGATTGCAGGTGCCCTCCGTCAACAGTTACAACACTGCCGGTCATGTAAGAGGATGCATCCGAGGCGAGCAGCAACAACGCACCGGCCAGTTCATCGGGATCGCCCACTCTTCGCATCGGGATACGTTTCTGCATGCTCAAACCGGCTTCTGTTTTAAAGAATTCCCTGTTCATATCGGTATTGATAAAACCAGGGGCAATGGCATTGACCCGAATAGCATAGCGTGACCACTCCAGGGCAAGTGAGTGGGTCATCTGAACCAGGCCGGCTTTGGAGATGGCATAGGGCGCAACACCCTTGATCACACGAAAACCGAGTATTGAGGCAATGTTGATGATGCTGCCCGGTTTTCCTGCCTTGATGAGTCGCTTTCCTGATTCGCGGGCCACTCGCCAGGCACCTCTTAGATTGGTGTCAATCACGCGGTCCCAATCACTAGGCGCAATCTCAAGTGCAGACTCTCCGTGGGCTATACCCGAGTTATTGACCAGAATGTCGATGCATCCACAACTACGCTCTGCTTCATCAAAGCCCTGAGTGACCGTTTTTTCGTCCGTCACGTCCATGTTTACAGCCAGGGCCTCGCCACCTTGCGAGGTGATTTCGACACACGCCTGTTCCAGCAGTTCCATTCGCCGCCCCGTCAATACGACCGAGGCACCGGCAGCTGCAAGCACTGATGCGAACGTTCGACCCAGGCCACTGGAAGCGCCTGTTACCATCGCCGTGCGGCCAGACAGCGAAAATAGCGTGTCGTTCATGGGTGAGGGGAATAATATTTATACTGGATCTTTGAATTGGGTCACTGTCTCCATTGCGAGTGTAACTCAACTTGCTTGGGCCTTAGGTGTTTGACGTGGCGTAACAACGAGCCGGAGAAGAGATCACCCGCTGACGGCGGACCTTGGCCGATGCAGGTTACACTGGTGTGATGACACGATCATAAAAAGGAGTCTGCGCTGTCGCCGACCGTAGGTCCCGGGAGCGCCGTATGGCAATAGTGTGGACTTATGCCACAGATGACACCCGCTACGAGGTCAGAGCAGCAGGGTCAAGTCTGCGGTTCTACAGCAACGGTGTGCTGCACAGCCAGTACAGCGAGCGTTGCCCCCTCACCGGCAGTGTCTGGGACCTGCTTTGGCTGCCGGCGCTGTTTCGTCCAGACAGGTCGCCGCGGCGAATACTGCTGCTGGGGACGGGCGCCGGGACGGTCATCCGTCAGCTCAAGCGATTGTTTGATCCGATCGAAATCGTGGGTGTGGACAACAATCCAATTCACCTGCGCGTGGCGCGGGAACACTTTGGCGTCACACCAGAGATGGCACAACTTTTACATGCCGATGCCGGAGATTATGTAGCCCGTTACCGGGGTCCTGGATTTGATCTGGTTATCGATGATCTGTTTGGTGGCGGCAATGGTGTGCCCGAGCGTAGCGTCCAATTCGACAGTGCCTGGCTGCGTAAGCTTCAACGATGTTTGNCAGACGACGGTGTCTTGAGTATCAATTTTGCGGATCGTGCCGAATTGGTCTTGTCGGGANTTTCTCGAGCATTGAATCGTNGTGATCGTTTTGTGAGCATGTTTGAATTTAGCGCACCTGCGATTGAAAACGTGATCGTGGGTCTGTTGCCGTTTACTGCTCAGAGCGCAGATCTGCGGGCCTATCTCCAGGCAACGCCAGAGCTCGCTGATCTGCTTGAACGGGGTCGGTTGCGTTATCGCGTCAAGACGGTGAAGTTCAAGCCGTCTTGAGCCGTTTCACTGGCCCGGGGCCAGTCCGCTTGGTTAAACTCTCGCGTGTTCAATCCCATAGGAGGTGTGCAGTGAAGCGTTATCAGCATTACATCGACGGTCAGTGGGTAGACCCTGCGTCAGGGGACTGGTTCGATACCGTTAACCCCTATACCGGAAACGTGTGGGCGAAGATCGCCAAAGGCAACGCGGCAGATGTCGACCATGCGGTGGCGTCGGCAAAAAATGCATTTGAATCGGGATGGGCCGATGTAAAGCCTACGGAGCGGGGTCGACTACTCTATAAACTGGCAGATCTCATTGAACGCGACGCCCAGCAACTCGGCGAGATCGAGGTTAGAGACAACGGTAAGCTGATCGCCGAGATGTCAGCACAGACCCACTACATGTCGCAGTGGTATCGGTATTACGGTGGGTTGGCCGACAAAGTGGAGGGCGCAGTTATTCCGACCGATAAAGCCGGGATATTCAACTTCACGCGTTACGAACCACTGGGTGTCGTGGCAATGATTACGGCCTGGAATTCACCGCTGTTGCTGTTGTCATGGAAGCTTTCGGTTGCGTTGGCTGCCGGTAATACGGCCGTTATAAAACCGTCGGAGTTCACGTCTGCTTCCACCCTGGAGTTCATGAACCTGATCGAGGAAGCGGGTATCCCCCCGGGGGTCGTCAACACGGTGAGTGGTTTCGGTCAGGATGTGGGTGCTGAACTGGTTGCCCACCCGGATGTTGCAAAAATTGCATTTACCGGGTCAGATCGTACGGGACAGAAAATCAATGAGATTGCGGCATCGACATTCAAGCACGTGACGCTGGAATTGGGCGGGAAATCCCCCAATATTGTGTTTGAAGATGCCGACATCGAGTCGGCCGTGATGGGTGCCATCTCCGGTATTTTTGCAGCGACGGGACAGACCTGTATTGCAGGTTCCCGGTTGCTGTTGCAGCGTTCCATACACGACCAGTTTGTAGAGCGCTTGATCGAGGTCGCGAAAACGGCACAGATCGGTGATCCGATGTCGACCGACACACACGTTGGCCCGGTCACTACACCCCCCCAGTACCAGAAAATTCTCGACTATATCGAGATCGCGAAACAAGACGGTGCCAAATGTGTGTTGGGCGGTCAGGCTTACACCGGTCCGGCGGCAAAAGGAGGCCAGTTTGTCGAGCCGACGATTTTTACTGATGTAAACAATAAAATGCGCATTGCACAGGAAGAAGTTTTTGGCCCACTGCTGGCCGTCATTCCGTTCGATACGGAAGAAGACGCCATCTCGATTGGTAATGATGTTGACTTCGGTCTAGCGGCCGGTGTGTGGACGCAGGATATAGGTCGGGCGGTCCGTATGTCGGAGAAACTGCGTGTGGGTACGGTGTGGGTGAATACCTACCGGGCGGTTAGTTTCACCTCGCCCTTTGGGGGCTACAAACGCAGCGGCATCGGCCGTGAAAGCGGACTTGAAGCCATAAAGCAGTACATGCAGGTTAAATCGGTCTGGATTGCGCAACAGACCAGCCCTGCAAATCCGTTCATCATGCGATAAACGGACGGGACGGGTTTGCTGGCCCGGGGCCGTTGACGCGGTTAAACTGAACGCTTCACTACCTCTTACCCGGTCTCGCTGGGTAGATTAAGCCTTAACCCTGAGACCATTGGGAATCATCCGACTATGCGCACAGAACCCAACACCCAGAACATGGCGATATTCTGTGATTTTGAGAATGTTGCCCTCGGTGTACGTGACACAAAACACAAGCGGTTTGAGTTCAAGCCCGTGCTGGAGCGGCTGTTGCTCAAAGGCAACATTGTGGTCAAGAAAGCCTATTGTGACTGGAGCCGTTACGCCGAGTACAAGGCGTCCATGCATGAGGCCGCTTTCGAGCTGATTGATATCCCGCATCTTCACCAGTCCGGTAAGAACTCTGCGGATATCCGGATGGTCGTTGACGCCCTAGATCTGTGTTACACCAAATCCCACGTGGATACTTTTGTTGTGATCAGTGGGGATTCCGATTTTTCTCCGCTGGTCAGTAAGTTGCGGGAAAACAACAAGTACGTGGTCGGACTGGGGGTCAAAAACTCAACCTCCGATCTACTCACGGCGAACTGTGATGAATTCATCTTCTACGATGATCTGATACGACCCAACGTATCCACGACAGCTCGCAAGAAAACCCGCAGCCGAACCGGTGCAAAGAAGAAAACCATGAGTGAGGGTGATAAACGCCAGCAGGAGGCGGTCGATATGGTGATATCGACGCTGGAAGATCTGTTCGAAGAACGTGGCGACGGCGGGAAAGTATGGGGCTCACATGTAAAACAGACCCTAAAACGCCGGCAACCCGGGTTCAGTGAGCGCTATCATGGGTTCAGGACTTTTGGAAGCCTGCTGGAAGAAGCCGAATCCCGGGGCTTACTGCAGCTTGAGCACGACGAAAAATCCGGTGGCTACATCATTGAAAAGCTCTCTGGAGACAGTCGCTGACTGGCGCGGTCTATCCACCAGGGTTTTCAGTACACTATTGCATTTTATACTTCGTAATTAATGATCCCTTTACTGCTCCTTAAACTAAAATTCATGCGATTTCTGACACACACGCTTGTGTTATCAATGTGTTTTTGCGCCCTCGCCGAGGCTGATGACATACCGCCTGTGGTACTGACTGCTGCCGCCAGCCTGTTGCCCGACACTGAACCCGATCGGGTCGAACCGGCACCGGTTGCCGGTTTCTACCAGGCGATCTTTGGGACCCGCGTCGTCTATCTGTCGGCCGATGGGCGTTATCTGCTGTATGGGGATCTGATTGATATCGACAAGAACCTCAATCTGACAGAGGATGCCCGCCGTGCGGGTCGGCGTAAAGTGATTGAAGACCTGGACGAAGCCGGTATGGTAGTTTTTGCCCCTCAGGATGTGGCAAGCACAATCACTGTGTTTACCGATACGAGTTGTGGGTACTGTGTCAAACTGCACCAGGAAATCGCCCAGACGGTCGCTGGAGGCGTAAAAGTGCGCTATCTGGGTTTTCCGCGGGCTGGGGTTAACTCTCCATCGTTTGAGACGCTGGTTTCCGTCTGGTGTGCAGATAATCCGCAGCAGGCAATGACAGACGCAAAAATGGGTATCGCCATTGAAACCAAGACCTGCCAAACCCAGATTGGCCGCCATATGGAAGCCGCCGAACTGGTCGGGGTTCGTGGGACGCCGACCATCGTGCTGGAGGACGGGACCGTTATACCGGGTTATGTGCCCGCAGGTGAACTGGTCGAAAGGTCCAATCGGGCTGCGGAGTCGGTCGTAAACTGAGGCGCTAATCACGATTGAGGCCTTATCAAATGGCGTACAGAGCCCCTGTTGCTGCTGGACGACAACATGATTGTCTCGCGTCGGGGGGTGCTTAATGCTGACCACCTTTGTGCTCGATGGCCTGAATCACATCTGCAATTTGGTAGAAGACGGCAGGGACTTTGTTGATCTCAAGCTACTCGGTCGGATACGAGCGTTGACGGTGGAACTGGGGGTCTACAGCGGTGGTTAGAGCGTGGCGCTTCGGGTTGCCACTGGTCATATTCGTAATTGTGGGTATTTTTCTCGCAATCGGACTCAAACTTGACCCGCGCGAGGTGCCCTCACCACTGGTGGGCAAGCCCGCACCGACGTTTAAGCTGCCCCAGTTATTGGATGCAGCCGCACACACCTCGGTCAGCGATATGCACGGGAAAGTGTGGCTGCTTAATATTTGGGCCTCCTGGTGTGTTTCGTGTCGTGCTGAGCACCCGCTTCTCAATGAGATCGCCGCGACTGGAATGATCGAAATTGTTGGGCTCAACTACAAGGATTCCCCTCAGGATGCCCGCGCCTGGCTGCAGCAATGGGGGAATCCCTACGTGAGTGTGCCGGTGGATGCCAGTGGCCGGGTGGGAATCGACTGGGGCGTTTACGGTGTACCCGAAACTTTTGTCATTGATTCACAAGGCATTATTCGGCACAAACACATCGGTCCACTTGACCGCAAGGCACTACAGGAATCGATTTTGCCGTTGCTACAAGATCTTGCTGATGGTTAGTCCCCTGCCTGAAGGCCGCCGTAGTCACGGAGCATTGAATTATGTACGTTGATATCACCCAACTGGATCCTCAGCAGATCTATATCACCCTGACCCAGACCGTTATTCCGCGCCCGATCGCCTGGGTGCTCAGTGAGAATGCGAATGGCAGCCTTAACCTTGCGCCCTATTCATTTTTCAATGCCGTTTCGAGCGAACCACCGTTGGTGATGATCTCTACGGGTCTTAAACCAGACGGGCGCCCAAAGGATACCCGTGAAAATATTAAGCAACGCCGGGATTTTCTGGTTCACATCGCCAGTGTGGCTCAGCTGGAAGACCTGAACGCCTCATCTGCAACACTGCCGGCAGGCGAATCGGAGGTTGATCACCTAGGACTGACAACAGTCCCCTTGGCGGGTTCACGGCTACCGCGCCTTAAAGACGCGAGGGTGGCTTTTGTCTGTACGCTTTATAAGATCCACAACATCGGGGACAACACCACCTCGATGATCCTGGGGCGTGTCAGAGGGGTTTATCTGGATGACGAGGTGGTTGGCCACGATTCAAAAGGCAGAAGACAAATCCATGCGGATCGAATTCATCCGGTCGGGCGATTAGGTGCTGGTGAATATGTTGATTTTGGCAGAATGATAAAGCTCAAAAGGCCGGCGTAATCATTTGTGTTGAAATAGCCACTGCTGCTTTGTGAAGTGGACTGACAACATTCAACACGCAGTGTTTACAGGCGTGTCCGGAACGTGTTGTACGCGTTACACTTGATGCGTTGTTTTGGCAGCGCAATAGGATTAAATAAACTGTTAAGTGTTGCGAAGTCCGGCAGCTAAATTATTGATCATAAAAGATGATTCGAGTGTGGCTGTGTATGCGTTTGACAATTTGAAGGCCGCTTTATACACATCCAGCCGGCCCGTCGCTGGGTTCGATATCTATGGCAACCGAGTGCGTAATCTAACGCCGGGATACCCCTAACGTATTGAATTTGAATAAAGAATTAACTGCTTATTTATTAATCAATTTAGAATTAACCATTAATCGTGTGCCAAATTGCCACACGGCTGAGTATTTTTGCACAGAGTTATCCACAGCAATTGTGCACAACAGGGAAACACATATGTGTGTCAATTATTTACCTCGGGTTGGTGCGAGATGACAGAAACTTTAACGACTAATACAAACTTGTTATTACACAAACGTTTGATGCTGCAATGAAATTCAGCGGTGCACTTCGTGTTGCCTTGCCGTTACCCCTGCGGCGTGTATTTGATTACGCCCCAGCAAAAGACCTTGACGTGGTCCGAACCGGTGTTCGAGTCAAAGTGCCGTTACAAAAACGGACTGTCGTCGGTGTAGTCTGTGATCAGGTAGCACGCGCAGAGGTACCTATTTCCAAATTAAAGGCGGTGACGCAAGTGTTGGATGCTGAACCGGTGTTCTCTGAATCGGTGTTCAAACTGTTGCACTGGGCCTCAACCTACTATCACCACCCCGTCGGTGAAGTGCTCCACACAGCGCTGCCAGTTGCACTGCGTCGAGGCGGCAATCTGCAGCCGCCTCTGCCACGCCGCTGGTACATTACAGTCGAGGGTGGCCGCAGTAGGACGATGCTGTCTGACCGTGCTGTTATTCAGCGGCAAGTACTGGCAGAACTGGCAGATGCCGAATTGAAAGGTGTACCAGAAGCGGCACTGCGGGCACACAATCCCAGGGTACTGAATGCACTGCGCCGGCTGGAAGCACGTGGTTGGGTGAGCAGCGTGCTTGATGACAGCACCACAGTGGTGCAAGCCCACCACGCGACAGAACAGCAGTTGACCTCAGCGCAGTCGGAATCCTGTACGCAGGTGGTCAGCCATCTCGAGCAATATGCCGCTTTTCTTCTACATGGCGTTACCGGGTCGGGTAAAACCGAGGTTTATTTAAGCATTGCGCGAGAAGCGATAGCCCGGAACACACAGGTTCTGGTCCTGGTACCCGAAATCGCGTTGACACCGCAGCTGGTGGCGCGATTTAGCCAGGGCCTCGCCGGTAAGCTGGTTGTTTTGCACTCGGGTCTTGGTGGGCGGACCCGGCACCGGGGCTGGTGGGCTGCGCGGCAGGGGCTGGCCGACGTGGTCTTAGGAACCCGCTCGGCTGTTTTTACACCCTGTTTGCGCCCGGGCCTGATTATTGTGGACGAGGAGCATGACCCATCGTTTAAGCAGCAAGATGGATTTCGTTACCACGCGCGAGATGTGGCCGTAAAACGGGCGCAAATTGAAAAAATCCCAGTCGTACTGGGTTCTGCGACGCCATCCTTGGAAACGCTGGAAAACGTCCGTAAAGAACGTTATAGCCGGTTGTTATTGCCGCAGCGGGTTGGCGGTGCCGTCATGCCCGACGTGAAGCTGGTGGATATTGCGCGGACAGCCCACCAAAACGGTCTTTCCACCGCGGTCCTGGATGCGATCGAGACACGCCTAAACCGTGGTGAACAGAGCATTATTTATGTCAATCGTCGTGGTTTCGCACCGGTCGTGTTGTGTCTTAAATGTCAGTGGAGAGCGCAGTGCCTGCGTTGTGACGCGGGTCTTACGCTTCATGCGGGTAGTGGTGTGCTGCGTTGCCACCACTGTGGTGCATCGCAGCCGGCACCGTCCCTATGCCCGAATTGTGCCGAGTCGGGTCTGTATCACCTCGGCGAGGGCACCCAGCGTGTCGAAGCTGCCCTGATCGAGCGTTTCCCGGAAGCCCGGGTTGTGCGGGTGGACAGTGACAGCATGGCGGGCCCCGGACAGGTTGAGGAGGTATTAGAGACAATTCGCCAGCGTGAGGCGGATATCGTGGTTGGCACGCAGATGTTGTCCAAGGGGCATCACTTCGCCGCAGTCACTCTAGTCTGTGCGTTAAATACCGATAGGGGGCTTTACAGCTTCGATTTCCGGGCGTCAGAACGCCTGTTTCAGCAGTTAACCCAGGTTGCCGGGCGCGCCGGTCGCGGGACACGTCGTGGCACTGTGTTGGTACAGACGTTCTATCCAGATGATCCGGCTTATATCCGGCTTCAGTCTCACGACTTCGATGGTTTTGCCACTGCCTGTCTCGCCGAGCGCAAGGCAGCTGGTTACCCGCCTTACGCGCGGTTTGTCCTGCTCCGGGCCGAATCCCCTCAACAGGCTGCGCCCCTTGGCTTTCTACAGGCCGCCCAGGCCCGGGCGAGGTGTTGGCTACAGGCTGAGCAGGCTGGCAACATCCAGGTGATGGATCCTGTACCCTCGCCCATGGAGCGGCGAGCGGGTCGGTTTAGGGCCCAACTGCTGGTCTCAGGACGGGACCACAACCACTTACATCGATTTCTGGAAGTCTGGCTTGCGGAGTTGGACCGCTTGAAACGGGCAAGGACTGTGCGCTGGTCGGTCGATGTAGATCCCCTGGATCTGTACTGACTGACGACTGATCCAGACAACGGATATATTAATTGACCTGAGGGTTGCGCCGCTGTGCTCGAGGGTAGATAACCCGCTTTGGGACCATACTCGGGGGGCCAGGTGTTAAATAAAACAGATTTTGAAAAGGTGTTAAGACCGGTCGAGGCGGCAGAATCCCTGCCACCGGTATGCTACGTCGACGAGGTGCTTTTCGAGAGGGAGATGGCTCGGGGATTTCGGGGCGGTTGGGTCAGTGTCGGACGCGTCGACAATCTGGTCGTACCGGGCGATTATCTCGCACTCGACGTTGGCGGCACCCCGCTGGTGCTGTTGCTGGATTCATCGCACCAGCTCCGGGCCTTTGCGAACACCTGCCGGCATCGAGGTATGCGGTTGTTGCCGCCGGGCCGTGGGCGCTGTGAACGGATCGTTTGTCCGTTCCACGCGTGGACTTACGGGCTTGATGGCGCGTTACTGACGGCTCCGCGGATGGATGGAGCAGTTGATTTCTGTAACGCCGACCATGGGTTGGTTGCAGTGCCGGCGGCGTCACGCGCTGGGTTTGCCTTTGTTAATGTGGACGGCGCAGCCGCCCCGATTGACACCTGGCTGGGTGATTTTGAGGCGGTACATCGCCCCTGGCGATTGGGCGACCTGATTACCGCATCGAGCAGAGAGTTCGAGGTGCGGTGCAACTGGAAAATCTTCCTTGAGGTATTCAACGAGTATTACCATCTGCAGAAGGTTCATCCGGGTACTTTTTCGGTCTATTACGCATCGCCGGATCCTCTGGATAAGGTCGCAGGGAATTTCAGTACCCAGTTCGGGGAACACCGGGGGGTCAGCAGTACGGGCAAGGTGGACGACGGGACCCAGCCTTTGCCGCCCTTGCCGGGATTATCGGGGCGCAACTTGCTGGGTACGCGGTACAGTTGGGTTTACCCTAATCTCACCTTCGCGGCGTCTATTGATGCCGTCTGGATATTCGAGGCAATGCCGCTCGCGCCGGCGTTAACCCGGGTCAATATGACCGTCTGTTTCCCGCAGGCATCAGTCGAGCAAGCAGATTTTGCGACCAAGCTGAGTGCCTATGAGCGTCGAATGGAAGCCGGCTTGGCTGAAGATATTCCCGTGATCGAGACCCAGCAACAGGGCTTGTCGTCGTCGCTGGCCCGGGCTGGCCGGTATTCACCCCTGTACGAACCCAGTGTTCACGCGTTTCACCGCTGGATTGCGCAGCTCTTGTCGAAACCTAACGACGGTTGTGAGTTAGGTCAGAGATGAATTAGGGTCTATGGGACAGCGAGAGATAGGCCCCGCTCTGGAATTCGTTTAAGCGGCTGATGGTTCGATTAAAAGGTGCAGACAACCGGTTGCCGCTGTAAAGGCCTTCTGGACAGCGCTCGGCTGACACAATCACTTTGACCCGACGGTCGTAGAGTTCGTCAATCAGTTCGATAAACCGCCGGACAATACCATCCTGGCTGTCGTTGAGTTGGGGAATTCCGGAAATGAGAATCGTGTGATAGGAACGAGACAGTTCTGCGTAGTCGGCTTTGGATCGTGGCCCTTCGCACAATGCGCTGAATTCAAACCAGATCACGCCTTCGCCATGAGTGCGGGTCCGGATGCACCGATCGTTGACAGTGATCGAACCCGTTGTCACCGGTATCGTCGACACCAGGTGTGTAAACAACGATTGCATCTGGCTCTGTGCGGTAGCATCGTCCGGAGTCAGGTAGACATCTGATCTGTCCAGCAGTTCAAGCCGATAATCGGTGTTGCCGTCAAGGTGTACAACCACCGTGCGGTCTTCAATCAGACCAATCGCCGGCAGAAACCGGTCGCGCTGAAATCCGTCTTTATATAGCTGATNNGGTTTGGTATTAGATGTGAATACCAGCGTGACGCCGTTGTTTGTGAGGCCGTGCAGCAACTGGCTGAGCACNATGGCATCACCGATATCAGAGACAAAAAACTCATCCAGGCACAGAAGTGCGACNTCCTGTCCGATTTCGCGGCCCACCTGCATGAGAGGGTCTCGCTGGCGNTGCAACAGTTTCAGACGCTGATGGAGTTCCAGCATGAATCGGTGAAAATGGACCCGTCTTTTCCGCTTGCCCGGCACAGTGTCAAAAAAGGCATCCATCATCATCGTTTTGCCACGGCCTACGCTGCCCCACAGGTATATGCCGGCGGGGTTTTTCCGGGGCTTAAGCCGAAGGCGGCGCTGGATGAGAGCAAGTGGACCGTCGGTGTTGAGGCAGTCTGATACGGCCAGTTCGTGCGCTAAACGATCGAAGTGCACCAGTGCTGTTTCTTGATGTTTGTCCGGAAGATACCTTTTAGCATCCAGCATGCGCTTAAATGCCGGACTGATCGAAGCGGTGGACGCTTTCAAAACATTACCCGGGGTCAATCTGAGGGTAGTAAATCGTCAAAATGATCAAGGCGGGTAAAACCACCCGGCAGGGTCCGTATAGGTTGTGTCAGGTCGGGCCGAGATACTGCAAGCAAGTGGCCGATGCCGTAGCAAGCGGCAGCTTCAAGCACCGTCAGATTGTCGTCGATAAACAGTGTGCGTTTGGGATCAAATGCTTCCAGCAAATGAAGTTTTTCCCAGAAAGTCTGTTCCTCCTTGGGATGGCCCAGTTCATGCGATGTGATTACCCGGTCAAACAGTGGTGCCAGTCCGGTTTGCTGGAACTTAAGCGCCACGGACTTCAAATGGGCGTTAGTTGCCAGTATCACGCGCTGGGGCTGGGTCTGCAAATAGGACAGAAAAGATCTGGCACCGGGCCGCAACTTGATCAGATGACGCAGTTCAGTTTTTAGTGCGAGGATATCCAGGTCCAGTTCTCGGCTCCAGAAATCGACGCAGTACCAATTCAGTGTCCCCTGCAGCTCGAGCATGCGGGGCGATAGCTTTGTTTTGGCGTCAGTCACGCTTAGGCTACGATTCTGGGCGTAGCGTGCAGGGACAAACTCGTTCCAGAAATAGTTGTCATAGTGNAGGTCGAGCAGCGTACCGTCGAGATCCAGAAGTACCGAATCTATATGTGCCCAGTTCAACATCGGTTTGTGGGTCCAGTCAGAGCAGNGTGGGCAGTCCGGTAGNGACACCAGCTNNTGTTACAGATGCGGCTAATTCTAACGGTGATGAGCCATACGCGCTTAGACTTAAATACCGCAGAGCGCCCGAGTGCGTTAAGCTGAAGGNAACTTGTCATCCNCGATTGCTCCCTGGATCAACTTTTATGAACGACTTGCCCGAGGTTCTCGATGTCAACACCATAGCCCGCACTCGGCTGTTCCACATCGAATCGGTCGACTTGATGTTCGGTAACGGACAATACGCCCAGTTTGANCGGTTCATGGGCGAGGGCAGTGGTTCTGTTCTTGTGATTCCGATGCCGGATCCNCAACATCTGCTTCTGCTCCGCGAGTATGCNGTTGGCTGTGAACGTTACGAGCTGGGATTCGTAAGGGGNCGGATAGATACCGGCGAAAGCCCNCGCGATGCTGCCCTGCGGGAGATGCGGGAAGAGATCGGCTATACAGCCCACGAGATCGTGGAGTTGGCCGCGGTTGGTTTAACACCGGCTTATTCGAATTACCGGACCATGATTTTTCTGGCTCGGGGACTTTATCCGGATCCACTGCCAGGAGATGAACCGGAACCGCTCGAAACTATGGGTTGGCCGCTCCGGCAACTGGATCAATTGAGAGGTAGGGATGATTTTACCGATGCNCGCAGTTTGCTGGCGACCTANCTTGTTGACGATTATGTNCGGGCAGAAAAATGATCAGTGACTCGTTATTGGCTGCAGTATGTGACGTNGCCTTGCAAGCAGGTCAGGTGATCCTCGAAATTTATGACCAGGCCTANGAGGTGATTGAGAAAGCAGACGGTTCACCTGTTACTGTGGCGGACCACCGTGCGCATGACTTGATCAGNGAGCAGCTGGCTCCGCTCCTGCCTGGAACGCCGGTACTGTCAGAAGAATCTTCTGAAATCACTTACCNGCAGCGTGCGGACTGGTCACGGTTCTGGCTTGTAGACCCGCTCGATGGTACAAAAGAGTTCATCAGGCGTAACGGTGAATTCACTGTCAACATCGGACTGATTGAGAACGGTTTCCCCATTCTGGGCGTGGTTCACACGCCGGTCAGGCGGACGACTCATTTTGCTCTCACCGGCGGTGGTGCTTGGCGTCAGGTAGAAGACGCNGCCGCCGAGGTGATCACANTCAGACCCTATCAAGATGGTGTGGTCCGAATGGTNGCCAGTCGATCCCATTCCGGCGCGGAAGTGGATCGNTTTCGCAATTCGCTGCGAGCACAAAGCGGGCNGGAAGTTGAAACCGTGAGCATGGGCAGCGCCCTGAAGGTTTGTCTGGTCGCCGAAGGCGTCGCTGATGTCTATCCCAGGCTGGGGCNAACATCTGAATGGGACACTGGTGCGTCGCATTGTATTCTGAATGAGGCCGGTGGTTGTCTGATGGATTGTGCGGGGAACGAACTGCAATACAATAAACCGAGTGTCTTGAATCCTTGGTTTCTGGCNGTGGGCGACACCAGCTACGATTGGATCAATGTCTGTCCGGAACTGAAAGACAGACAGTAGTGGTCTGATCTTGCGGCGCCTGATAGGCCNGCTCCTCTATAATTGGGTTACCTGATCGNTCGCAGGATCCAATCTGGAGGGATTTTGGCTACGACAGCATTCACCAAGATGCAGTCTCTCGGCAACGATTTTGTGATGCTGGACAACATCAGCACACAATTACCGCTGGAGCCTGACATCATCCGCCATCTGGCTGACCGTCACGTTGGNATCGGCTGTGACCAGGTCATCGTCGCCTCACCCGGCGACGATTCGGCTGATTTTTTTATGCGAATTTTCAATGCAGATGGCACAGAAGTGGGNCAATGCGGTAATGGGGCACGCTGTTTCGCCCGTTATCTGATAGAAAACGGTTGGACAGACAAACGTCACCTTGTTGTTCAGACGTCTAGCGCACAGCTTGAACTGGTTCTCGAGGACGGCGGNCAGGTATCGGTCAANATGGGNACGCCGTTGTTTGAGCCTGCCGCGGTGCCCTTTGATTCGCCGACCTGTGAAAAGGATTATGTGCTTCACATAGGCGAAGAACAGGTCAGGATCCGCATCGCATCCATCGGCAATCCACACGCGGTGCTGTCGGTCGATGACATCAACTGTGCCCCCGTCAAAAGTCTTGGTCCAGCAATCGAGTGCCACCCTGCTTTTCCGCAGAAAGCCAATGTGGGATTCGTTCAGGTTTGTGATCGCCGGCACCTGAAGCTGCGTGTGTGGGAGCGTGGCGTTGGNGAGACAATGGCTTGTGGCAGTGGTGCCGGTGCCGCTGCGGCCGTATGTCGCAAACAGGGGTTAGTGGATGACACCGTTGAGGTCGAGTTGCCCGGGGGTATGGTTGAGGTCAGCTGGTCCGGTCGTGACGGTCTCTGGCTGCGTGGTCCNGCGACCACCGTATACCGTGGGGAAATTGAATTCACTGTCACGTGAGTTGAACCATGCTCGAAACTGTTAACACGATTCTCTGCCGACGTTAATCCAGTCACAGGCTGCGCTGATGTCTGAATTATCAGAACCCATTTCTGCCTTCCTTGACCACCTTNAATACGAACGGCGGTTATCCAGTCATACGGTCAATGCCTACCGACGTGATCTTTCAAAGGTAGCCGCTTTNGTAGAAAAACANGGACTGAATAACTTTCGCCAATTGACATTCGTGCAGGCGCGGGCCTTTCCGGTGTTCCTGCATCGCTCGGAGTTGTCCAGTCGGTCGATACAACGGGCACTGTCGGCGGCACGGCAGTTCTACTACTACCTGTTGAACGAACGCCGTGTGTCCAAAGACCATCTTTACAGAGAACGGAAGCTTTCCAACAATCCTTTTGTCGGTGTGATTCCACACAAGCTTGAAAAAAAAGTACTGCCGAACACGTTAAGTTTTGCAGAGCTTGAATCGTTGCTGGAGATCGACACGTCTGGCGGTGATATTGCCTGTCGTGACCGGGCGATTCTCGAACTTTTCTATTCATCTGGGCTCCGGCTGTCTGAGTTGACAGGCCTGGACCTCACCGATATCAACCGTAGTGAGCGACTGGTCAGAGTGACGGGCAAGGGCTCTAAGGACAGGGTGGTGCCCATCGGCCAAAAAGCCCTGGAGGCGATTGCCGCATGGATTGAGCGCAGGGCTCGCTATGCAGCTGATGAGGAACAAGCTGTGTTCATCGGTTTAGGCCGACGCAAGAAGNCCGGTAGCGGTCGTCTGAGCGGGCGCGCTATTCAGGGCCGCGTACAGTACTGGGCACGCAGACAGGGCCTTGGGCGCAATGTTCATCCGCATATGCTGCGTCATTCATTTGCCAGCCACCTGCTTGAGTCGAGTGGCGATATTCGCGCTGTCCAGGAGCTGCTCGGCCACGCCGATATTTCCANCACCCAGGTGTATACCCACCTGGATTTCCAGCATCTGGCAAAAGTGTACGATCGAGCCCATCCACGGGCGCGGCGACGCAAGCGCGGTAGCTGACGCAAAGATGACCGCTGTGCGATCGAATTCGCAGTGGCACGAGAGGCGCACCCGCTAGATTTCCCCATCCTGCGTGGTAAAATCCGCGCTTTCGCCCACAATACGCCCAGTCGGTGGGTCGATTCCCNCAATAACTCAAAGGAGTTGCAATGTCCTCTGTTGCCTT
This sequence comes from Acidiferrobacteraceae bacterium, assembly GCA_002731295.1. Taxonomy (GTDB): domain Bacteria; phylum Pseudomonadota; class Gammaproteobacteria; order Arenicellales; family UBA868; genus REDSEA-S09-B13. The sequence continues at coordinate 21,415 of PCBE01000101.1, forward strand.
TATCCCCATTGTGCTTGGACTCATCGGTCTAATTGCAGCGTTTGGTATTTATCGAGCGGTGCTCCGATACACGCCGGGTGNCGGTAAGGTTACCGAAATCGGAGAAATGATCCACCACGGTGCGCTGGTATTTATACGCCGCGAATATACATATCTGGCCATCTTTGTCGCAGTGGTCGCGGTACTGATTTTGATTTCAGATCTTGGTTGGCGCTCGATGGTGGCATTTCTCGTGGGCGCAGCTTGCTCTGCACTGGCCGGATATATCGGTATGTTTACAGCCACCCGNGCGAACGTACGCACCACAACGGCTGCAGCTGAAAGTGGTGCCCCCGCTGCCTTGACTGTGGCCTTTTACGGCGGCTCGATCATGGGTCTTACTGTTGCGGCGATGGGTCTGCTGGGNNTGGGCGTGCTGTATCTTTATTTTGGGGGTGACCCCGAAACCGCNCACGTGATCCATGGTTTCGGCATGGGGGCTTCTTCAGTCGCGCTGTTTTCCAGGGTCGGTGGTGGAATCTTCACCAAGAGTGCAGATGTGGGTGCTGACCTNGTTGGTAAGATAGAAGCCGGAATACCAGAAGACGATCCTCGAAATCCAGGCGTCATTGCTGACAATGTTGGCGATAACGTCGGTGATGTGGCGGGTATGGGCTCAGATATTTTTGAGTCTTACTGCGGCGCCATGATCGCGACGATTGCAATTGCGGCAACACTTTCACCCGAAGTNATCAGTGCGTTGGCTGCTGGTGATCAAAACAAGCTGATGTTTCTGCCACTGGCGCTGGCTTCGGTCGGACTGGTCTGTTCGCTCATTGGCATACAACTGGTCAAAAGTTCCTCTGGCAAATCNCCAGATGCGGCGCTGAGAATGGGTACTATCGGCGCTTCAGTAATTTTTATTCTTGCTGCACTTGCATTAACCCACTACGTGGATGTCAGCATCAACATCTGGCTATCGGTAGTGGTTGGNGCNCTCGGCGGAATCGTGATCGGCTTGGTNACGGAATACTATACCGCCGGTAAACCCGTACGAAAGATCGCAAATTCAGGTGAGACCGGTCCGGCCACGGTGATGATCAGTGGTCTGGCCATCGGTATGCAGTCGGTCACAGTTCCGGTGCTCGCGTTGTGTGCCATTATTCTGATTTCNAGTCACTTGTCAGGTCTTTATGGNGTTGGGATTGCTGCGGTGGGTATGCTGGCGACAGTCGGTATTACCATGGCCATCGACGCCTATGGTCCTGTTGCGGACAACGCCGGCGGTATCGCTGAGATGGCAGGGTTGGGGGACGAGGTCCGTGAGATNACCGACAAGCTGGATGAGCTCGGCAATACAACAGCGGCTATTGGTAAGGGCTTCGCAATCGGTGCCGCTGCCTTGGCGGCGCTGGCCATTATTTCGGCCTATATCGAAACCGTTGCTCACCACGTACCCGATTTCGCATTGAATATTAGCGACCCGACCGTGCTTGCCGGTATGTTTCTCGGCGGTATATTTCCGTTCCTGGTGAGCAGTATGACGATGACGGCAGTGGGTGATGCGGCCTTCGACATGATCCGCGAGATCCGGCGGCAGTTCAAAGAAATCCCGGGGCTGATGGAAGGTACCGCACAACCCGATTCCAACCGGTGTGTCGAAATTGCCACCACAGCGGCCCTGAAGCGGATGATTGCGCCCGGTGTACTGGCTGTGGGTGCGCCACCGGTGGTGGGGTTTTTGCTCGGGCCTGCGGCGCTGGGGGGTATGCTCGGCGGCGCCCTGCTGGGCTGTGTCCTGTTGGCGCTGACCATGGCCAATGCGGGTGGTGCCTGGGACAATGCAAAGAAATATGTCGAGAAAGGCAATCTGGGCGGGAAAGGCTCGGAAGTGCATAAAGCCGTGGTCGTGGGCGACACTGTCGGTGATCCTTTTAAAGACACTTCCGGACCGTCTATGAACATCCTGATTAATGTGATGGCGATTGTCTCACTGGTGATCGCACCATTATTGGGTTGAGTTGCTAAAGCAGATTCACGANGGGAGGATGTGAGACACTGTGGCCGGCGTTTGCCGGCCATTTTTTTAATCTACGCCAGCTATTAACTGCTTGATTACTGTACCGCGACATGACCAAGCCCCTGATTCGAACTGCACAGGTGAAAGATTTTGTCTCGATTCAGTCCATCTATGCGATCGAAGTTCGGGAACATACAGCGACGTTTGAAATCACGCCACCGGATAGGGAGGAGATGACTATCCGCTGGCGGCATATTACAGACATGGGCCTGCCTTACTTGGTTGCTGAACTTGACGGTGACGTTGTGGGGTATGCTTATGCGTCTTCTTATCGTAGCCGACCCGCTTACAGTCACACGGTCGAGGATTCGGTCTACGTGGCGCGCGATAAACATCGTCANGGATTGGGGCGTAGCCTGTTGACAGAGNTGATCCACCGCTGTCGGGATCTGGGCAAACGGCAGATGATCGCTATCATCGGTGATTCCAGACACAACGCATCGATCCGTCTGCACGAGAATGCTGGTTTTCGACACGTGGGTACGCTGGAACAGGTGGGCTGGAAGCTGGATCGATGGATAGACTCTGTGATCATGCAGCGGTCGCTAGTCTCGGAACCAGACGACGAGGTCTTTAATCGTGATGCGCCCGCTGACGGCATCGGTTGATAATTTTCTACGCCGAACATTGCTGTTGCGATGAAACCGACGTAACTTGGCATGCGGTCTTATTTCTNCCGGCCAGGACCTGCCAGCTGGATCGCCACTGCGCGATTACTNCGCCGTTTTCAGCAGGGCCCCATAGCGCGTCCANACAATCTATCTGAGCATCAGTGTGCAGACATTCTGGTCGACCGGTACATGCCATCTGGGCCGGCGCTGGGCACTGTGGTGTTTATTCACGGTATGTCCGTACTCGGCCGTGAAGACCCCAGGGTCAGGCAACTGGCTGTCGCATTGACCACCGCTGGTTTGCAAGTGCTGGTGCCAGAACTGCCGAGCATTCGTAATCTGCGGATCGAACGAGCCCAGCCGAGTGAGGTGCAGGCCACACTGGAGCAGTTAGCCGGTGACAAGGATCTGGTGACCACGCACCATTTCGCACTGATGGCCGTGTCGTTTTCGGGTGTTTTTGCCCTGCGTGCTGCTAACAGTGTGACGCTGGGACCCCGAATCTCAGCGCTGTGTCTGATCGGGGGTTACTATGATGTTGAACGGGTGAGTGATTTTCTGGTTAATGCCAAGCGTGCAGACCCGTATGGACGAATGTTAATGGTNCGCAGTTATTTCAGTGAAGTCGAAGTCGAAAATGATGTGTTTCATCGGCACCTGGAGCGCTGTATCCGCGACAACGCCAAGGAAGACGAGGGCTGGAATTTACGGTCTTTGCTGGATGAGACTGATGCAGAGCAGGAAAGGCTGTGGCATCTGTTGAGTGATTCCGGACAGCGCCAGAGGTTTTTGCAGAAAGTCATCCAAGCATTCGGTGATGACTGGTCCGGTTACCGGGTCGACTTGAATTTCGTGAATTCCACAACACCGGTGTTTTTGTTGCATGGCCGAGGCGACCGCGTGATCCCGCCGGGAGAATCGCGCCGCCTCTCCAGTCAGATGTCGGCACAGGGTATACCGAATTACCTGTGCGTTACCCGTTTTCTCAGCCATGGCGACAGTGCAATCAGGTTGAGTCAGTTACCGGAACTTTATCGGTTGTTGCGGGGGTTTGCCTGGTTCATCAGCTGTACGCGGCGATAAGATCTGTAGTGCTGTTGTTCAAACTATTAACCAGCAGTCAAAAAAAGAGGGCGTTGCTGCGCCCTCTTTTAGGAAAACCTTGTTCATTGTTGTTAGCGGATGTAGTTCACNACACCCGCCATAATTATAGTGAGAATGATGCTGGAGGTGATTACTCCGCTGACTGACTGAATCAGCCCCAGCATTTTGCCCCATATCACATTCGCTTCTATCACGACAATAATGACGAGTCCGATAATCAGTGCTGTGGTGTTCACTGAGGCCCACGCGCCCCCGCTCGCCAGAGGTCCATGGATTGATGTAACCATGAAATAGAGCATCGGCAGCGAAAGCAGTGTGTTGGTTCGGGAAGCCAGGGCTGCCTTTGGCCCGGCGACCGTCTTGTCGCCTTCGGCAAGTCCAATCATGATTTTCTGGTTCGGCCAGATGATTCCCCACACATTCAGCATCATTATGGTGCCCATCAATGCCCCGAGCACGATACCAAGATTGTAGCGTTGTTGGCTTGATATCCACCACAGCAGTATGAGACCGGTCAGAAAAGTGAACAGGGCCGCCCAGCGGAACCACCACAGTGCCCGAGGGGCGAGTTTGGCCATAACGTCCGCTTTGGCGCCATCGTCGGCTTCCTTGACGTATTCGGTCTGTACAAAATTGAAGTAGTACAGCAGGCCGATCCAGGCCACACCAAAGACAATGTGGGCGTAGCGGAACAGTACATCGAGCAGGTATGCCATTTATGCGTCTCCAGAAAATGTGAATGACGGGTTAAAGAACCTTAATAAAATCAAGTGAATAGCGTTATCTCGCACCTTGGCTAGTCTAAATCAGCGGGTGCAACGGGGCAAGCCGGTCAGTCCGTTGAAAGTCATCATGGTCAGCGGTCTGTCAAGCGACCGACGGCAGACCAGCGAGAGCCATGGCGACCTCGGATTCGTCGTATGGGTGGTCGGCAAGTTTCCCTGATGAGTAATCCATATAGGCTTGCATGTCGAAGTAGCCGTGACCACAGAGGTTGAACAGGATTGCCCGGGACTCACCTTCTTCCTTACACCGCATAGCCTCGACCAGCGCGCCTTTGACTGCATGGTTAGCCTCAGGTGCCGGCAGAATGCCTTCTGCCTTGGCAAATGTCACACCGGCATCGAAGCATTCGGTCTGCGAGTAGGCTGTCGGTTCTACCTGGCCCAGATCCACGAGCTGGCTGACCAGCGGTGCCATACCGTGATAGCGCAGGCCGCCCGCATGAGAACTCGGCGGGACAAACGATGATCCCAGGGTGTGCATTTTGACCAGCGGTGTCATCTGGCCCGTGTCGCCGAAGTCGTAGGCGTACTTGCCTTTAGTCAGACTGGGGCAGTTGGCGGGTTCAACCGCGACCACCCGCACGTCCTGCTCGGCGCGCAGCTTNCGCCCGATAAACGGGAACGACAAGCCGGCAAAGTTACTGCCCCCACCCGTACAGCCAACAACAACGTCCGGGTAATCATCAGCCAGTTCCATCTGACGGATCGCCTCCTGTCCAACNACAGTTTGGTGCAGTAGCACGTGGTTCAAGACGCTGCCAAGAGAATACTTGGTGTCATCCCGCTGGGCCGCGACCTCGACAGCCTCACTGATGGCAATACCCAGGCTGCCGGTGCTGTCTGGATTCTCAGCCAGGATCTTTTTACCCACCTCAGTTAAGTTACTGGGGCTGGGGTGGCAGGTGGCGCCGAAAGTCTCCATGAACGCGCGCCGATAGGGTTTCTGGTCGAAGCTCACCCGAACCATGAAAACCTCGATCTCAAGGCCGAAGAAAGAGCCCGCCAGCGCCAGCGAAGATCCCCACTGGCCGGCACCGGTCTCGGTTGAAATTCGCTTAACACCTTCTTCGCGGCAGTAAAACGCCTGGGCCACGGCAGTGTTGGGTTTGTGACTGCCGGCTGGGCTCACACCTTCGTATTTGTAGTAGATCCTTGCCGGCGTATCGAGNGCCGCTTCCANCCGGTAGGCGCGATACAGTGGACTNGGACGCCACTGNCGGTAAATGTCNCGAACAGGTTCTGGGATATCGATCTGNCGCTCNGCACTGACNTCCTGCATGATGGCCGCCATNGTGAACAGCGGTGCCAGGTCNTCGGGACCNACNGGTTGGCCCGTACCCGGNTGNATNACNGGNGCTGGTGGNTCGGGCAGGTCGGAGACGATGTTGTACCAGGNCTTGGGNATCTCGTTCTCATCCAGAANAAATTTCACACTATCAGCCATTGTCTTATCCTCATCAGGTGGTCATGAACATTGTAAGTGNCTNCACAGGGGCAGCGGTTTTGANTTCTAAAANTCTNNGNAAATCATAANATTGTAGCAATTATCTTAATATACTTNTNACTAGACAGGGAAGGTCTANAGNTNNGGGATCCAAACCTTTGCNNCCAGAGCGTTGAAAAGGGTCTTTACCGCCTCGCGTGTTGGNAATCGAACCAGATGGGACAGGCACTGGCAGTCGGANGCNCCGAAGCCGCGTAAAAGGTTCCGGGCTGCGGGCTGGTCCAGGGCGGCCTGCGCCCAACAGTGTTCGAGGTCCCGTTGNCGCTGGCTGTACCAGACNTCCCGCACNGTTGTNGCCCAGATCAGGTNGTCGATGTGCCAGTGTCGGGTCTTGTGACNTNGCAGGTGCCGGCTGACTCGNGCGGCCANGCCACCTGGACCGAACGCGCTACCGACATAGACATACCAACCTTTTGAGAGTTGCANCCCACCGAGTCNACCGATNTGTAGCTGCTGCNGATCCTGCGCCCGCATGACAATGGCATAGNTGCCNGCGCTCCTGGGNAAATTTTTNGTACTTCGGCGGATCAGGTTCTACCNCCACCGCTGCCACGGTTGTAGCGNGGAACAGGNCCCTGCAGTGCCNCCCAGGCCGACTGACAGGCCTGNTGTTCGTCGTTCGANANNGGNNCNGCCTGNACAGCNGCNAGGTTNTCCTGCAGCTGNGCTATCGATGTCGCGCCGATCAGGGTGACATCAACCGNGGGATGATCCAGCATAAACCGAAGTGCCAGCTCGACGGGNCTGCGGCCAGCCTCNCGGGCAATCTCNCAGATCTGGTGCGCAGCTGNNCGNTGGCGGTCGTTCCANTANCGNGCTCTATAGGTGGTGTTGTNGGCCANCCTGGTTNGTGGATTNGCTTCTTCGCCNACNNCATGTTTTCCNGTGAGCAGACCACCGGCGAGCGGGTTATACATGCAGGTGCCCAGNCCNTAAGCATTCACCATTGGCAGCAGCTCGGTTTCAACCGCCCGGGAGATTANGTTGTACANCGCCTGGGTGACCGTTGGTGGTGCCCAGCCACGNTGATTGGCAAGNTGTACGGTCTGTNCACATTGCCAGGCCGCAAAATTAGAAAGNCCCAGGCAACGNACCCTGCCTGATGCCACAATCGCATCGAGGCAGCGCCAGGTGGTTTCGATNGGNGTGTCGTCGTCNGGNTGGTGNAGAAAATAGATGTCNAGATAGTCNGTGTTGAGGCGNTTAAGNGAATTCTCGAGNTGCTGCAGGATGACTCTTGGNGACANACCNGNNGAGTCGGGGTCNTCGCCAACGGGATAACGGACCTTGCTGGCGATCACCAGTTGCTCTCGATGACCCCGTGCCTTGAGCCATTGCCCGATAATTTGTTCCGTCAGGCCAGCGTTGTAAGTGTTCGCGGTATCAAGAAAATTGATACCCTGCTCCACAGCCAGGTCGAGAAGGTCGAAGGATGTGTCTGCGTCGACCGGATCACCGAAGGTCATGGTTCCCAGAGCAAAGGGCGACACTTTTAATCCGCTTGCACCGAGGGTGACACTGTCCATGGGGTCAGCTCCTAATTGTAAGTTTGTATGAAGAATCGAATGATGGCGTCTGATTCAGACAGCCAGTGAGTCTCGCCTGCGGCAGTCATGCGACACAACACGGGAACGGTGGCACTGCCCTGGCCGGCAATGAGTTCGTTCTGCCAGGTGTCGTTCTCCCAGATATTGCGTTCTTCAACATCCACTGCAAGCTCTGAAATCACGTCCTGGACCATCGCGCAGTAGCCGCAATAGTTCCGCAGGTAAAGAATCAGTTTTTCATCCATTGATGGGTTACCCAAAGTACCGCACAAAAACGCTGATGACTATGCCGGTATTTTATCGTGGAGGAGATTGCCTGTGGAGCCAAGGGTTGTGCGTTAGGTGCCTATTGTCTCAGCACGCACTTTTGATACAAGTTCTTCAATCGGTCACCAGGATCGTATTTGGCTTTAAGTGCTGCATAGCTGTCACCTTCGTAGATGGACCAGAATTCAGCTTCATCAAAGTAGGCATCCGAATACAGAGATTTGATTCCTCCGAGTTCGGTGACTTTCTGTTCGATCAGTCGATTGAAATGGCCGGTTGGCAATTTCGTTTTGGTTTTGACACCGCCCCAAAAACCGAAGTTCACATACATGGACTCAGCGGNCATGGGAAANAANGGGTACNGCTCGTCTCTGNACGNAATGNCCGACCGGGCAGATCCAGANCGGGCGNATNCCGATTTCCCGATGGAAAAAATCNAGAAACTCGGCCGCTCNATCNATGGGNACATCGATGTCCTGGATCACTGATTCNCGNTGTTGCCCNGACAGGNANCCCANTCTCCGGGTAATTCCCCAGCGGGTGTTCCATCGCATAACTTTCTGGTAGGTGATCGAATTGAGCCGNTTACGACCGAGCAGGCGCCGCATCGGTCGGTTCTGANCATAAAGATTTTTCGAGCACCAGAACCAATCGGTGTCCCAGCGCCACAGGTAATCCCGAACNGTAAGATAGTCCTCGNTGCGNGTTGGNATNGATCGGTAGTAAATGTCCATCCAGGTGTAGTCACTGGTATAGGGGGCATCGTCGACAAATCGACCGATCGTCAGGTAATGTTTTCCCGGCTGGAACACCGTGCCATCGATAAAATCAATGTCGCGCTCGGTCCAGGTTCTGACCGCATCGAACAACGCATCAACATCTGCAAACCGTATGTGTGTCAGCTGTACGTAAGGCTTGACCGGTATTGCCAGTACGGTCAGACGAAGGATGTAGCCCAGGGTACCGTACGAGTTCGCCAGGCCGTAGAAGAGGTCGCGGTGTTCGTTATCCGGTGTACAGGTCACGACTTCGCCGCTACCCAGCAGGACATCCATTTCACCGATACTTTCATGCGGCAGCCCGTAGCGAAAAGATGAGGACTCAATGCCGATGCCGGAGACAGCCCCGCCGATGGTAATTGACTTCAGTTGAGGGACAACGGCTGGCATTACCCCGTGCGATAGTGATTGGTCAACCAGCGCTTCATAGGTGGTCATCCCTTCTGTTTCAATCAGGTTGTTTTGCGGATCGACATTCAGTACGTGATTGAACTGCCTGACGTCCAGCAGACTTTGTGATTGCGCGTTAGGGCGATCCCGAAAAACATTCGATGTGGTTTTATCGAGACGAACAGTGCCAGTAGTCTGTTGTTTCAGCGTATCAGCCAGCTGCTGGCGTCGTTCGTCGTAATTCATGAGGAACCGAATGCTTAGCAGGTTGAGTCTAGAAGCCGGCTGCTTGCCCATCCTTACGGGGATCAGAACCGGCAATATATCCGTCGCCATCTTTCAGAATGATCTGGCCGCCACCGAATGCGCCGATCTTGCCCTCTCTGAAAATATGGCCTCGTTGTGTCAGTTCCTCGCGCAGGTGTGCCAGTGCNGGTTCGAGACACACCGTAAAGTCCTCTTGGACATGCCAGCGCGGCGCATCCAGTGCCTGCTGCGGCGAAGCACCCTGGCAAAACAACCTGATCATCACCTGGGTGTGCCCCTGGGGCTGATGATGTCCACCCATCACGCCGAATGCCATTAAAGGCGCACCCCGGCGCGAAACAAAAGCGGGGATGATGGTGTGAAAGGGCCGCTTGCCGCCGCCGACTTCGTTCGGGTGGCCAGACTGCAGCGAAAAGCCCCGTCCCCGGTTCTGAAGACTGACACCGATGTCGGGCACAACGATCCCTGAGCCAAAGCCGTGGTAGTTCGACTGTATCCAGGACACCATCATGCCGTCGCCATCTGCGGCCGCAAGGTAAATAGTGCCATGATCGGGTTTTACGGCAGCGACGGGGGACGCTGCGTGAGTCAGACTAATCTCGTCGGCGCGACGTTGAAGTGTTGTCGAATCCAGTAGCTGGTCTACGGTAACTCGCATGGTATCGGGGTCTGAAACGTGAGAGTGCGTCTCAGCGAAAGCCGCTTTCATCGCTTCGATCTGCAAGTGCACGCTATCGGCGGAATCCATCGCGTAGGCATCGATGTTTAAATGCTCAAGAATCCCCAGCGCGATGAGCGCGGCGATGCCCTGACCATTGGGCGGGATCTCGTGCACGGTTAACGCCTTGAAATCCTGCTGGATACAATCCGTCCAAAATCCCTGGTGCTCAGCAAGATCTTGTTCGGTGAGCGCACCATCCAGGCGCGCAGCGTCGGCCACGATCCGTGAGGCCAGTCGGCCCCGGTAAAAACTCTCGCCTCGGCTCTGGGCGATCTCACCCAGGGTGTTTGCCATGATCTCACTTTGGAAGATCTCACCCGCGGTGGGCGCACGCCCGTTGGGCATGAAAATAGTTCTGAAACCCTCGAGATAACTGTATTCATCTGCCGCTCGCGCCCAACCTGAAGCAACCACCGGTGAAACAGCAAAGCCTTCTGCAGCGTAGTTAATAGCCGACTCAAAAAGTTTCTCAAAAGGCAGTTGGCCGAAGCGATTCGAGAGCTGTACCCACGTGTCGACGGCACCGGGCACAGTGACTGTATCCCAGCCATGTTCCGGCATGTTCTCGCGACTGGCAAACCGCTCGGGTGTCCAGGCTGCAGGCGATCGGCCACTGCCATTAAAGCCATGGATGCCGTGGCTATCACCGACAATAACGAAAGCATCACTGCCGATGCCGTTCATCGTGGGCTCAACCACGGTGAGCGTGATGGCGGTTGCAATTGCGGCATCGACTGCGTTTCCACCGTTTCGCAGTGTCTGAACGCCGGCCTGGGCTGCCAGTGGTTGTGAGGCAGCGACGACATTGCGGGCATACACGCTGGAGCGGCGCGAGACATGCCTGTGGTCCGGGTCAAGACGGGTGAACATGATGCTGAGTTAAATGTATAGCGTTGTTCGTGGAACGGTCTATTGTAATGATTCGGACAAACTCGGCGGTAGCCCTGTGCTTATACAACGCACACAAATCTGGAAAGATCGACTTTCTTCTGCGATCTCGCCGATTTTCAGCCGTCAGCCGCGATACAGGCCGCTTTTAATGGTTCAAGCTGGTCAGCATAATCATGGCCACCCAGAATCTTGTGGAGGCGCTCGTTACAGTGTGCCTCGAACGGCATATTGAGATCGGCCCATTGATAGGTAACCGGTATTCCCGGTTCAACGTCTCCCACAAGAATCCGCGCCTGCGGGCGACGGCCAATGATGTCGGCGTGGGCAAGTCCTTGGCCGGAAATATAAGTGTGGATGTGACGATCGTCGAATTCGGTCGAGATATGAATGTGTCCGTTGATCACGTGCTTCACACCGCGTTGGACGAGCTGTCGATACAGCCAGACGTCTTCTTGAAGACCTTCTACACTGTGATTGCTTGGCCGGGTCTCTGGTGGTCGTGGGTCGGTGATCGGGCGGTGGGCGAACACCACGTAGTCACTCAATTGGGAGCGGGAGGCCAGGGGTTGGATGTGTTGGAGCAGCTGACCACGCTTACCGGCTGATACGGGCAGGTGGTCGACTGCGGTGTCCAGATTGATGAACTGGATGTTCCCAAGCGTGAACGTGCTGTTTCTCGGACCGATCTGCTGAATGAAGTCCTGTGGGTCGGGACCGCCGAACCGGTTGTGAAAGTCGTGATTGCCAATGGCTGAGAAGACTGGCAAGGGCGATTTTTCCAGGTGAAGGGTTGTTCGTTTTGGATCAACCGGCTGGTAGTAGTAATCGCCCAGGTGCAGCACAAAATCAGCCCCCAGTTGTTGGGAGCGGTTGAGTACCCAGGCGAGCTCCAGGTCACCGCCGGTATCACCTATGGCGGTGAAGCGATAATGGTCCTGCTTTGGGAATACCCAGNGCAGTGTCAACGTGCCCTTGCTGCTGTTTCCGGTTACCTGCCTGAATAGACCGTCGACGCGTTCTTCCGATATCTTTCCGTCGCCGTCGATGGTCAGGTGTGCCTGGGGGTGTACGTTGCCTATTTTAAGTTCAAACGTACCGTTCACCTGTACGACCGGCTCAGGCACATAGGCCCGAAAGACCAGTTGACGCGCGTCTTCGCGTTGGTAAAAGGCACCGTGACCATCAGCGCGGAAGCCAAGGACGCTGTGTTTGGCCCATCGGGGCGTTGCCGCAGGTTCAAACTGANGACTNGGNTAGCGAANACCACGTAGGCCGNCAGCTGACGCAAATACCGTGGCACCGGCCAGNGCGGTGTATCCCAGGAACGCTCTGCGGGTGCTGGTCATCTTNNTTCAGCTTGCCTGTGAGTCCTGTTCCATGGCGTTTATCGCAGCGCTCAATTCGACCAATCGCTCGGCATCGCGTACATGCAGCGCCTCAATCAGTTGATCATCGACCACCAACACACCCTGTTTGTGAGCATCGAGCTCGGACCACGCTGCGACGACCTTGCGAGCATAGGCGATAGATTCGGGGTCAGGCGAAAACACATTATTGGCGGTCTCGATCTGACTCGGATGAATCAGGCTCTTGCCATCAAATCCCAGCTGGCGGCCTGTTTCACAGCTGTGTCGCAAGCCGTTACTGTCTTGCAGGTTAAAGAACACGCCGTCAATGGCGTCGATATGAGATGCCCGGGCCGCCAGCACAAGACGCGACAAAGCATACAGTAGACCCAGCTGCGTACTGCTGTGCGTGATGCGCAGAGCGCTGGCAAGGTCAGCCGTGCCGGCGACAACACACGCCAGGCGGGGTGTCGCGGTGACGATCTCTTCGATGTGTTGAATACCCAGAGGTGTTTCAATCATGGCCCAAACCGCGAGGTCCGAGGGTGCGCCCAGAGCGTTCAAGGTAACAGTCGCGGTAAACAGTTCGTCTGCCGATTCGACCTTGGGCAACAGTATGGCATCGGGTGGATTGGATGCCAGGGCTGTGAGATCTTCTTCGCAGCACTGGGTCTCCAGGCGATTGACACGCACAACCACTTCCCGCTGCCCGTAATCTGTTTGTTCAAGCGTCGACTGGACCTGCTGTCGGGCTGCTTCCTTGTTTGTCTGTGAAACAGCATCTTCCAGGTCCAGGATAATGACATCAGCCGGCAACCCGGTCGCCTTCTGCTGGGCTCGAGGGTTGTCGCCAGGCATAAACAGGGCGGAGCGGCGAGGGCACGATATCATTGAGGGCATTGACCGGGTATTAACGTCTTGAAGGGGACACAGTACTGTAAGGCTTTAATATGTAATTTTAGCATTGTGCGAAATGAAAGACTGATGAAGGGCAATTATCCAGAACGGATCGTGTGTCTCACCGAAGAGACCACGGAGACGCTTTACCTGTTGGGCGAAGAAGATCGAATCGTCGGGATATCAGGGTTTACCGTACGCCCACCACGTGCCCGAAAAGAAAAACCCA
>PCBE01000102.1 GCA_002731295.1 Acidiferrobacteraceae bacterium
GGCGCGAAGACGGCAGATACACTTCCCCCAGCTGAAAACAAACCAACATCGATTGTGGAAAAATCAAACTCGTCCAGCCTCTTTACCTGGATTGATTTGCCTTTAAAGTTGATCGTACTACCTGCTGACCGTTCACTCGCAAGCGGAAACAAACAGCCAACCGGAAAGCTGCGCTGTTCGAGAATGCCGATCATTGCCTCACCCACCGCTCCGGTGGCTCCGACGACGGCAACATTTATGCTATTGGCCAAGAGACTCCGCTCTCCGAAGACACATGACTGGCAACCGAACCGAATCGAACCCAGACAAACCGCACAACTCCATCTTAGGAAATATCCTCAAACAGCCAGGGCATCCTCTGCTTATGCGTTGCCTCAAACTCCGAAATATCTTTCTTATGCCGCAAAGTCAAATCGATGTCATCGAAACCGTTAATCAGACAGTACTTCCTAAAACTTTCAATATCAAATGAATGTTGCGTGCCATCTGGAGTGATGATGGTTTGAGACTCCAGGTCCACCTCGAGCATATAGCCTGGTTCATCTTTGATCGACTCAAATAAGACATCAATAATATCCTCGGACAATACAAGAGGCAGCAGACCGTTCTTGAAACAGTTGTTGAAAAATATATCGGCAAAACTTGATGCGATAATCACCTTGATGCCGTAATCATGAAGTGCCCACACCGCATGTTCGCGAGATGATCCACAGCCGAAATTACTGCGAGCCAGCAAAACCTCAGCACCGGTATAGCGCTTTTCATTCAGTATAAAAGCTGAATTTATTGGCCGATTGCTGTGTTCCTGCCCAGGCTCACCATGATCCAGATATCTCCATTCATCGAATAGGTTTGCACCGAAACCTGAACGGGCTACCGACTTCAGATACTGTTTCGGAATAATCGCATCAGTATCAACATTTGAGCGATCGATAGGTAGGACAACGCCTTTTACTGTTTTAAAAGCTTCCATCAGGACTTAACCTCCAACCCGGCAGGATCAACAAAATGGCCTGCTACAGCTGCAGCCGCCGCCACTGCAGGCGAGACCAGGTGTGTGCGCCCGTCCTGGCCCTGCCTGCCTTCAAAATTCCGGTTAGAGGTTGAGGCACAACGCTCGCCAGCTTCCAGTCGATCGGCATTCATCGCAAGACACATTGAACAACCGGGCTCTCTCCACTCGAATCCTGCCTGAGTAAAAACTACATCCAGCCCTTCTGCTTCAGCCTGGCGCTTAACCAGCCCGGACCCCGGAACGACCATTGCCAACAAGACATTTGAGGCAACACTATGACCTCGGGCAACTTGCGCTGCGGCTCTTAAGTCTTCAATTCTTCCGTTTGTACAAGACCCAATGAATACCTTGTCTACCTTGACTTCGCTGATCGGTGTTCCAGACTCCAGGCCCATGTACTCCAGTGCGCGTACCCAACCGTCTCGGCGACTCCCGTCAGCTTGACCTTGTGGATCAGGAATCACTCCATCAATCGGAATGACCATTTCGGGCGATGTGCCCCAGGTGACCTGCGGAGCAATCGCCTGTCCATCAAGCTTAATCTCCTGATCAAATACCGCAGCTTTGTCCGTAACATAACCAGACCACAGTTGTTTCGCTTCAACCCATTGCTCGCCCTTGGGGGCGTAAGTGCGATTCTCGAGATAATCGATCGTTACCTCGTCAACTGCAATGATGCCACAGCGGGCCCCCGCTTCAATCGTCATATTGCACAGTGTCATTCTCGCTTCCATGCTCAACGCACGCACCGCGCTGCCTGAGAACTCAATGGCATAACCTGTGCCGCCCGATGTTCCAATTTTACCTATGATCGCGAGGATTAGATCCTTAGCACCAACTCCAGGCCGCAGTTCGCCGTCTATGGTGATCCGCATGCTGCGCATTTTCCGGGTCACAAGGCATTGTGTCGCCAGTACGTGCTCAACTTCAGAGGTACCTATACCAAAAGACAGTGCACCAAAAGCACCGTGGGTAGCCGTATGGGAATCTCCGCATACGATCGTCATTCCTGGGAGTGTTGCACCTTGTTCGGGGCCGATCACATGAACAATCCCCTGTCGCGGATCGTTCATATCGTATTCGGTAATGCCAAACTCCTTGCAGTTCTGATCAAGGGTCGTAACCTGAAGCTGTGACACCGCATCACTGATTCCCTTGGTTCGATCAGTCGTCGGTACATTATGATCAGCAACTGCCAGGTTCGCGCCGACACGGCGCGGTAATCGCCCGGCTTCTTTGAGGCCAGCGAAGGCTTGCGGCGATGTCACCTCATGAATCAGATGACGGTCTATATAGATCAGTGATGTGCCGCCATCTTCTTCACGCACAACATGGCTATCCCATAGCTTGTCGTACAGGGTTTTCCCAGGCATTTTCAGTAAAACTCAATTAATGATTGTGGAATAAAATTGTAGCACATCACCGAACCGTCCTAGACTGTCACTGACGACTACCACCCGATAATTTAGCGTAAACTCCGAGATGTTGGTGATACAACAGACCCTTAAGAATCTATTCTGCCAAACAGAAATCTAGCACGAAAAAATGACCAGCTTTCTGACACTGTTCCAAAGATTACAAAGCGAGCTTGGGGAAGCGGCACTGCCGCTTTACCCTGAAGCACAAGTTCCTCGAGACTTGATCCTGAGTCAGGCACTTCATCCAGAATTAGCTAAGGATGCCGCCACGCTGATTTTCAAACATAACCGTTGCAGCAACCTGCTAGACCCGATTTCGCTATATCCCACATTAGATGCACTAGGGTCTTTGAAAGCTCAGACTTTACAAGGCAGTCGTGCAGACATTGATGCCATACGATTCATCGAAGACATGGGATACCTCGTGACGCAGCTACTGTCAGCTCCGGACGAACAATCGTTAGACGGAACTGAAAAACCCCTGACCGAAGTCAGGATGTAGTCTTGAAATGGCAGCCAGTGCCGAAATTCTTTTAGTCTGATTTCGATATGTCCGTCGACGCGGGGATACACGGGCCTTTCGACTCTGTTCCAAGACTGCGGTAGCGCAGCAAATGATCCATCAATACTAAAGCGAGCATTGCTTCAGCTATCGGTACTGCCCGTATACCCACGCAAGGATCATGACGCCCGGTTGTAACGACCTCAACGGGTTCACCATGTATATCGACACTACGCCCCGGGATTTGAATACTCGAAGTTGGTTTCAGCGCAATTGACACCACGACGTCCTGACCACTAGAAATACCTCCTAGAATTCCACCGGCATTATTGCTCAAGAATCCTTCCGGGTGCATCTCGTCACGGTGTTCTGAGCCATGCTGTATAACACTGTCAAATCCGGCACCCAGTTCTACCCCTTTGACCGCATTTATAGACATCATAGCCTTGGCTACTTCCGCGTCCAGTTTGTCAAATACCGGCTCACCCAACCCGGCAGGAACATTTGTCGCCTCAACATTTACCCGTGCACCAATCGAGTCTCCGGCTTTACGCAGCGCTTGAATTAATTTCTCAAGTTTCCCGATCTTATCGGCATCGGGGAAGAAAAACGGGTTGCGGGAGATTTCATCGAAGCTGTGTTGTTCGGCCACGATGTCTCCCATCTGCTGGAGGTAACCGGTGATCTGAATAGCGCTGTTAAGATTAAGGTATTTTCGGGCGATGGCACCTGCAGCCACACGGCACACCGTTTCGCGGGCCGACGCTCGCCCGCTGCCCCGGTAATCTCGGATTCCGTACTTTCTTAAATAGGTGTAATCAGCATGACCCGGTCTGAACTGTTCCCGAATCCGCTCATAATCCCTCGTTCGCTGATCTTCGTTTCTGATCACGATACCAATCGGCGCACCGGTGGTGACACCGTCAAACACTCCTGACAGGATCTCAGCACGGTCAGACTCGCGCCTTTGGGTCGTATGTTTTGATTGTCCGGGCCGACGCCGATCCAGGTCCTGTTGAATATCATCAGGGCTAAGCTCCAGGCCCGGCGGGCACCCGTCAACGATACAGCCAAGAGCCGGACCATGGCTTTCACCAAATGTCGTAACGCGAAACAACTGACCAAAACTGTTGCCTGCCATATCTCGTTCTCTTGATCAGGCCTTGGGCAACGTTACACCAGTTTGCCCCTGGTATTTACCGCGGCGATCCTTGTAGGATACTTCGCAGGGTTCATCCGCCTCAAAAAATATTACCTGTGCCACCCCTTCATTTGCATAGATCTTGGCTGGCAAGGGCGTTGTGTTGGAAAATTCGAGCGTAACATAACCTTCCCATTCAGGCTCAAACGGGGTCACATTGACAATTATCCCACAGCGCGCGTAGGTCGATTTTCCAAGGCAGATCGTGAGCACGTTTCGCGGTATTCTGAAATATTCAATGGTCCGAGCCAATGCGAAAGAATTTGGGGGAATAATGCAGACATCGCCCTGATAATCAACAAAACTACTCTCGTCAAAATCCTTCGGGTCGACTACTGCTGAGTTGATATTTGTGAATATCTTGAATTCGTCCGAACAACGAATGTCATAACCATAACTGGAAGTACCGTATGAGATGATTCGATCTGCTCCCATACTTGAAATCTGTTCGGCTTCAAACGGCTCGATCATTCTGCTTTCATCCGCCATTCGGCGAATCCAGCTATCAGACTTAATCGACATAGGTGACTTTCAAACGAGTTTCAATCATTTTGGATTACGATTGCTGGAAAAATGTCGCTATAGCTGCGGGCTCGCATAGACAATACTCCTCCGACCTTTCGGGCGATGGTCCGATATCCCCTCGCCAATTCACCATCTGGATCTGAGACAATAGTTGGGCGACCACTGTCCGCATCTTCTCTGATCCTCACATCGAGCGGGACATCACCAAGGTNCCCAACTCCATATTCGTCAGCAATTCTCCGTCCGCCACCCTCTCCGAATATATGTTCTTCATGGCCACAATTCGNACAGATATGAGTGCTCATATTTTCAACTATACCCAAAACAGGAATNTCAACCTTCTCAAACATTTTTATCGCTTTTCGTGCATCCAGAAGNGCAATNTCNTGTGGCGTAGTCACAATCACAGCNCCAGAAACCGGCACCTTNTGTGCCAGNGTCAATTGNATGTCGCCAGTACCCGGTGGCAANTCAACAATNAGATAATCGAGATCACTCCATTGGGTTTGCTGCAACATTTGGTCCAGCATCTGAGTCACCATTGGCCCACGCCAGATCATAGGTGTGTCTTCTTCNATCAAAAATCCAATCGACATTGCTTGAAGTTGGTAGCCTCGCATCGGGTCAAGACTTTCCTCACCTTTAATTTCAGGTCGTCCACTTATCCCNAGCATNCGCGGTTGACTGGGCCCGTAGATATCTGCGTCCAATACACCAACTTTCCCGCCCTCTGCAGATAAGGCTAACGCTAAATTAGCGGAAACGGTCGATTTGCCAACTCCTCCCTTACCCGATGCCACAGCAATCACATTACGAACTTCCTTAAGAGGGGTAACCCCTTTTTTTACCTCGTGTGCCACCACCTGAGTATCGATCCGGACCTCTACTGATTGGATATCCCCCAATTTTGAGACCACATCGACTACCTGCTGCTTTAGATTCGGGTGCCACCCTTTAGCTNGATATCCCAAAACCAGGTCAATCGAAACGTTTTGGTTATCCACCACACAGTCATTTACCGACTTGCCAGTCACCAGATCGAGACCTGTGTGAGGGTCGACAATCTCAGACAAAGCGNCCTCAACGGCATCTTTTGCTACTGTACTCATAAGAATTTTACGGCCTCACCAAGATGGAGTTGTACAGGATTAAGCGATCAGATCGGACCAAAATCTACCCGATTAATTCAGTATGCGAATGCTAACACAGGACCGATAGACCTTTCGTATCGGCTAAAATACGTTTGAAGGCTTAGAACGAGACAATTCGACTGCGCTCTCAAGCCANCGCAACCTAATTTCTCCAACACNACTAAATTCNNGTATTCAAGCANCCCGACANCCATGACAACGTCATCNAAAAANATNCTGGTCACGAGTGCNNTACNNTATGCGAATGGCCCAATTCACCTCGGTCATATGCTGGAGGTNATTCAAACAGATACCTGGGTCCGNTTCCAAANGCTCGNCGGACANGATGCNCNTTATGTNTGTGCCGATGATGCGCACGGTACNCCCATCATGCTCAAAGCACGATCCGATGGTATTGAGCCAGTTCANTTGATTGAAGAGATGCTCAGTGCGCATCAGCGTGATTTCGCAGGATTTGATATTCAATTCGATTTTTATCATACGACTCATTCGGAAGAAAANCGCTATTTTNCTGANACNATTTACAGNCGNCTCAATGNAGCCGGCTACATTACCAGAAGAGTCATCCGGCAAGCCTATGATCCAGACGCCAANATGTTCTTGCCAGACCGGTTCATCCGCGGCGAGTGTCCCCGCTGCNNCAGCNCGGNNCAGTATGGTGACAGCTGTGAATCATGCGGTGCGACCTACTCCCCCGGTGACCTAAAGAATCCNGTCTCTGCGATNTCTGGTGCCACNCCNGTNGAACGNGAATCTGAACACCATTTCTTTCNATTACCGGACTTCGAACCGATGTTAAAGNCATGGATCGGCTCTGGACGCCTACAGCGCGAGGTCGTCAACAAGCTGGCCGAATGGTTTGATTCCGGGCTACGGGATTGGGACATTTCCCGAGATGAACCCTACTTTGGCTTCGAAATTCCGGGATATCCAGGCAAATATTTTTACGTGTGGCTGGATGCACCTATTGGCTACTTGGCGAGCTTCAAAGCGCTGTGTAACATTGAAAATCTGGATTTTGATGCCTATTGGAAACCGGGGTCTAAAACCGAGTTGTACCACTTCGTTGGCAAGGACATCCTTTATTTTCATGCCCTGTTCTGGCCAGCTGTTCTTCACGGCGCNAATTTTCGGACGCCAACTTCCGTGTTCGTTCACGGCTTTCTGACCGTCAATGGCGAAAAAATGTCCAAGTCGCGGGGCACTTTCATAAAGGCCGATACTTATCTCCGCCACCTGGATCCGGACTATCTGCGGTACTACTTCGCAGCCAAACTGAATAACCGCGTTGAGGATCTTGACCTAAACCCGGGGGATTTTGTACAGCGTGTCAATTCTGATCTCGTCGGCAAGGTTGTGAACATTGCTGCACGGTGTGCCGGATTCATAAACAAGCGATTTAGGAACGAGATCGGTGATCAGCTCGATGATCCCGCCCTGTTCAAAAAAGCCGTCGATGCCGGACCCTCAATAGCCCAGGCTTACGACAATCGTGAATTCAGCCGGGCGATACGGGAGATCATGGGCGTAGCTGATGAAGCGAATCAATACGTCAACNATCGACAACCCTGGATCGTTGCCAAACAGGCTGGTTCTGATGCCGAGCTTCAGGCCATCTGCTGTCAGGGCCTCAACCTTTTTCGACTACTGATCACCTGGCTAAGTCCAGTAACTCCCTCTCTAGCGCAGCGTTCAAGCAGCTTCCTGTGCTGCGATATCTCCGGACCTGGACAATGGTCGAACCTTTCTCAGCCGTTGCTGAACCATCGAGTCTCGGAATACCAACACCTGTTAACGCGAATTAACCCCAAGGATGTAGAACAGATGATTGCTGACTCTATAGAACCCGAATCACCCGTAACTAAATCTCATCTCTCAGACGAACCCATCCGGCCGGAAATCACCATTGATGATTTCTCGAAGATAGACTTGCGCATCGCTAAGGTTGTCGATGCGCAAACCGTCGAAGGTGCTGACAAACTAATTGAGTTACAGCTAGACCTCGATGGTCAATCTCGCACTGTATTTGCCGGCATCAAAAATGCCTACAACCCCGAAACATTGATCGGCCGCCATGTCGTGTTGGTCGCCAACCTCGCCCCCAGAAAGATGCGGTTTGGCACCTCTGAAGGCATGATCCTGGCGGCTTCCGGTATCGATGATGCATCTGGCATTTTCGTCATAGAGCCCGATAGTGGTGCAGAACCTGGGATGGGTGTGCGCTGATCGTCCGGTGACCACTCAATGTGCCAAGGAATCTAACCTTCAATGAGTGGTGCGGTCGATCCCCACACAATTGATCAGTGGCTACCCCAGACACAGTGCCAGCGCTGCGGGTACCCGGACTGCTGGGAGTATGCGCTTGCTATCAGTACTGCGGCCGCTCCAATAAACCGTTGCCCACCAGGCGGTGATATCACGCTTCGTGCACTGGCTGAAATCACAGGCAACCCCCTGGTACCACTGGACAAAGATTGTGGCACAGCGAAGCCTTTAGCCTGTGCTGTCATCAACGAGGCACTGTGTATCGGATGCACACTTTGCATACAAGCGTGCCCCGTCGATGCTATTGCCGGCGCTTCAAAGCTGATGCACACCGTAATTGGTCATGAATGCACGGGATGTGAACTGTGCATTGTGCCCTGCCCAATGGACTGCATTCAGATGACACCCATTACTGGCTCGCCCTTGGATAATCAACCTGGCAGTCCATGGCCTGAGTATTCGAGTGGTATGGTCGTCCGGGCACGCAGGCGGGCCGAGATGAAACGCTCGAGATCGAAACTTTCAGCAGAGTCTTGTTGCAGTAATACAGTATCGACACAGACCGTCATGCGGGAAAACATTCTCAGCAGCGTAAAACGCACCCGTGACCGTAAAAACAGTCTGTATTTAAATAATGACTAAAAGACAGTCGTTCACATGAATCCCGACAAAAGAAAACAGATCTTTAAAATTCTGGCCCGCGTCCACGGAAGCCCTTCTACCGAACTCAATTTCAGATCCAACTTCGAGTTGCTTGTCTCAGTAATCCTCTCCGCCCAGGCCACTGATGTTTCAGTCAACAAAGCCACCGACAAACTGTACCGCAAAGCTAATACGCCACAGGCAATCCTTAATCTGGGACTAACCCGCCTTAAAAGCCATATTCGAACAATCGGTCTGTATAACACAAAAGCGCACAACATCATCAGAACCTGTCACATGCTGATCGATTTGCACAACGGACAGGTACCTGCCGAAAGAGAAGCACTAGAAGCTCTCCCTGGTGTCGGCCGCAAAACCGCAAATGTTGTCCTGAATACCGCGTTTGGAGAACCTACTATCGCGGTGGACACGCATATTTTTCGAGTTTCCAACCGAACTGGGTTGGGCCCTGGCAAAACGGTGCTGCATGTGGAGCAGAAGCTGCTCAAATTTACGCCTGAACGCTACCTTAAGGATGCCCATCACTTGCTGATTCTGCATGGCCGTTATACGTGCACCGCACGTACGCCAAGATGCCCTGTCTGCGTGATTAGAGAATTTTGTGACTATCGGTCCAAAACACATGAAGCAGAATGAGTTGAGCAAGCACCGATTTCAAACTCTGTTTTCAGTTGTGAGCTATTTTTGTAATGGCGAACGCCGTTGGCGCAACACTTCGAACAGCGCGATACCCGTTGCAACCGATACATTAAGACTATGGATCCCGCCCACAGCAGGAATACGCACGACCTGATCACATTGTTTTCGCGTCAGTCTGCGGAGCCCTTTATCTTCCGCACCCAATACCAGCGCCACAGGTCGGACTAGATCTGTACTATAGATATCGTTTTCGGCTTTTTCATCAGTACCCACAATCCACAGTCCGCTATTTTTCAAGGTAGTCATGACGCGATTCCAGTTGCTCTCTTCAAATATTGACAAATGACTGACGCCCCCGGCAGCCACGCGCTTTACCGTGGCGGTGATGGGACAACCTTTCTTACGTGGGAGAATAACGCCGTCGACTCCGGCAGCGGCTGCAGTGCGAAGACAAGCGCCAAGATTTTGGGGATCTTGAACACTATCAAGCACCAGCATCAGTGGCACCCGTTCAAGTTGAGTTAGGTATTCCTCGAGCGGTAAAGAGGGTTTGGCCAAACCAGTTGTGTGAATAACTATGACTCCTTGATGTCTGACCCCCGAAGATATTTTATCGAGCTCTTTTTTTCCAGCTGCCCTGATCTGAATCTGTGAACGACGGGCCTGTTCAGCGAGTTCCTTGAGTCGAAGATCGTTGCGCTCAACGTCGTATAACAATACCTCCACATTGTCGGGGTGCTTTAGGGCATTCTGAACTGCGTGAAATCCGCACGATGTGGAGACTATCGTATTCATAGTAATGGCGACTGTTTTCCGGTCATACAACACCCATTATGAGATCAACGTATTTTGTGGCGTCAGGAATCAAGCGACCCCGTTCGATCCACGACCCCGCACCGAGGATTGCTTGGCGGTCGCAACTTTTCGATGCAGCCTCTCTTGCCGATCCGGAGCGTCTATCTCCCACGACGTGTCTTTTTATTGCGACAGTAAATCCTTCCTCTGGGTGTAGAGATATTGTTCATTATGCTGGAAAAACTGATTTTTCCTTCTTCCGGAGATGTTTCTGTCAGTATGACTTCAAGGACATCTCCCAATCGTAACGTTCTTCCTGTGTGCTTGCCCAACAGTTCCATAGTTTGTGGATTAAATTCGTAATAATCGCCCCCGAGTTCGGAGACATGGACCAACCCGTCTATTGGCAAGTCGAGCAACTGAACAAACACTCCAAATTCAGTGACCCCACTGATGGACCCTCTGAACATCTGCCCGATCTTATCCGACATAAATTGTGCTTTATAGCAGGCATTGACCGCTCTTTCTGCGTTCTCTGCACGACGCTCAGTCATCGAACAATGCACACCAATATCTGCAAGTTGCTCATCCGTAGCGTCAATGTGTATTGAACGATCGTACCCCAATATATTCTTTATCAACCGGTGCACAACCAGATCGGGATAGCGACGGATGGGTGAGGTAAAGTGGGTATAGCAGTCAAATCCCAAAGCAAAGTGAGGCGCTACCGTCGAGTCATAGCGCGCCTGTTTAAGCGTTCGCAATACTAGCCCTTCCACCCATTGCCCCCGTCCCAGCGTCTCTCGGGCCGCACTGAGAGTGTTGTTAAGATCCAGAATTTTCGGCTCCTGACCGCCAGTCAGTGTGAGGCCAAAGCGCTGCAGAACCTGGCGTAAATGTTTGAGATCTTGCGAAGAAGGCGCTTGGTGAACTCGATAGACCGCCCTGTTTAGAGACTTCTCAAGGGTCTGTGCTGCGCAAAGATTAGCACAGAGCATACATTCTTCTACGAGCCGGGTCGCACTGTTACTTTCGCGGTAACCAATAGCTTCCACCGCGCCATTATCCCCCAATGTAAGTGCGATCTCGGGGAAATTAATATCGATCCTGCCTGTGCCAATACACCAATCCTGCCTTGCCAGAACAATCTGCGACGCGATGTCGAGACTTTCGCATACCGCCTTACCCCAATCCCGATCAAATCGTTCTCCTTGTTCTTCGAGAAACTGGTCAACTTCATCGTACGTCAGCCGAAGTCGTGAGCGGATCCAAGCCTGATCAAAATCCCACTCCAAAATCTCACCAGAGGAGTTAATTGCAATACTACAGATAATAGCAAGCCGATCCTCTTCAGGCCGTAAAGAGCAAAGATCGTTTGAAAGAATCTCTGGCAGCATGGGAATGACCCGGTCGGCAAAGTAAGTCGAGTTCCCGCGCGATCTTGCCGCCTTGTCGAGCTCCGTTCCAGGTCGCACATAGTGACTCACATCCGCAATAGCAATCTGCAACAGCCAGCCATCATCGGCATTACGGGCGCAGATGGCATCGTCGTAATCGCGCGCGTCATCTCCATCTATTGTCACAAACGGTAGATGGGTAAAGTCCAGACACTGTCCCCGAAACTGTTCGCTCGTGGGTCGCGCGAGTTCTTTTGATTCGGCTATAACCTGCGGAGACCACTGTGCCGCGAGATCATATGTCTGAATGACCGTATCGGTGTACGAAATATGCCTTTTTATAGCCAAGACTCGTCTGGGTTGTCGGTCCCTTCACCGCTTTTGCTGTTCAACATCGCACCGTCAGTGGCCAACTGTGATCGTATGAACTACCGATAACCACTGTTGTACCTGCCTTATACCGGTTTGCGATGAATAGTACTTTTTAAAACAATCCTGAGCACAAACAACCTCTTCGATGTTCGATTGACAACCTACTGGGCAGACGGTAATGTTCGCGCCCGCAGTCTGCCGTCGGGCCCACAATGCTAGGTGCCTGACCGAACTTTTTACCAAGAACTCTTTTGCCGAGGTGGCGGAATTGGTAGACGCGCCAGCTTCAGGTGCTGGTGGGGGCAACCTCGTGCCGGTTCGAGTCCGGCCCTCGGTACCATCTCTGTACAGCCTCGACAACCACGACTCAAGAGTACGGACTTTTACGTACAATCGTGTCTACTCGATCCGGACCGGTAGAAATGAGATCTATCGAACAACCCGTTAAACGCTCGAGCCTGTCAATGTAGTCTCTTGCTGCTTGTGGCAAAGCAGCATATGTCTTGATGCCAAACGTCGCTGTCTGCCAACCCGGCAGTACTTCATAGATCGGACGACATGAAGATAACCTGCTCACGTCTGGGAAAATATCGACAGGTGTGTCGTCCACTTCATACCCTGTACAGATCTTGATTTCATTAAGTCCGTCCAGAACATCAAGTTTAGTTATGCATAGAGAGGAAACTCCGCTGATTAAACATGCCCGTTGCACCATCACAGCATCAAACCACCCACAGCGACGTGGCCTTCCTGTGGTAGAACCAAATTCCTGTCCTCTTGAAGCGAGTGTCGCTCCTGTCTCGTCAAACAGTTCAGTTGGGAAAGGGCCACTACCGACCCGAGTCGTATAGGCTTTAGCGATCCCCAGGATGCCGTCAATAAGCATTGGTCCTATACCACTGCCGGTCGATGCAGCGCCGGCGGTCGTGTTTGATGACGTCACATACGGGTAGGTGCCGTGATCTATATCCAACATAGTTCCTTGGGCTCCTTCAAACAGGATTGAGCCTTCTTGGTTAATACAGTCTGTCAGCTCCACAGTGACGTCACCAACCATAGGCGCGAGTTGCTCGCCGAAAGTTAGCGATTCTCTGACCAAGCTATCTGCATCGATGGGTTCACTGTGGTAAAAGTGTTTAAGAACGAAGTTGTGGTAGTCGAGCGCTTCGTCGATCCGAGACCTACAAATATTCTCATCCAGAAGATCGCCAAACCTGAGTCCGCGGCGCGCTACTTTATCTTCATAGGCTGGGCCTATACCGCGACCGGTGGTGCCAATTGCTTTCTTGCCCTTTGCATTTTCTCGCAGCTTATCCAACAAAATATGATAGGGCATAATGACCGGGCAGGTATGACTGATACGTAATCGTTGTTCAATATCTGTGACGCTGCCCTTCAACGCCTCTATCTCCTGGATCAGAGCTGTGGGTGACAACACCACACCGCTGCCGATAAAACATTTAACGTCGGAGTGAAGAATTCCAGAGGGAATCAGATGCAGAATCGTCTTCTGGCCATCGACCACCAAGGTGTGGCCAGCATTGTGACCGCCTTGAAAACGTACGACCGCGTCTACGTGGCGTGTCAGCAGATCGACAATCTTACCCTTGCCCTCATCACCCCACTGGATACCCAAAACAACAATATTCTTAGCCATAAGATTGTTGGATCGGATTATANATCTCTACNTNCGNCAAAGACNCATTGTCTAAANCGGNTCATCAGTGGACCGCATAGAGCAGCAGCAGGCCGGCAAGCATGCAGGCNCCNCCAGCANCGCGTAACCGCGAATCTTGTATNTTNCTGATGACCTCGANCAGNCTTCTATATCGNCCCGGACTTGCGAANGGAATCAANCCTTCGACNACCAGGACGAGTGAGAGCCCGACCAACAACTCTTGCCAGTTCATCGGNTGCGCGGATNAATCNGCTAGATCAGGCTTCGCTTNATTGAAATATCGAAAAAACTCCGAGGTNGGCTCNATAACGAGAAGATTATCCGGCGAATCNAATGTTCTTGTATAGGCNTTAAGACTACGGTACATCCGATAAAATTCTCGATCCTGACTGAATGCCTCTGCATAAATGAANGTTGCCGNAGCATCGCCGTNNCCTCTTAANTCTTCAGANGNTTTATTTGCNTTCGCGAGNATTATGGTGCGCTCCCGATCCGCATTNGCCCGGATCTTTTCAGCCACCTCAGCACCTCGGGCGCGNAGATCTTTGGCNACCCTGGANCGCTCTGCNTCCATTCTCTGATANACCCTTTCACTGATATCTGGGTCAAGNTCAACCCGCTTAAGCCGCACATCGATGACCTCGATGCCCAGTGANCTTATTTCGTCATCGATATTCGTGCGGACAATNGTCATTATCTCGACNCGATCNCCCGATATCACCTGCTGTACNGTNCGATTTCCGAATTCACGCCGNAGCGCATCGTTAACTCGCTGGGANAAGCGGTTNCTCGCGTTGCTCGNGAGTCCACCNAGCTTTGTNTAGTAGTCGCGCGCATNACGCACACGCCATTTCACAAACGAATCCACAACGAGATTCTTTTTCTCCCGTGTNAGGTANAACTGNGGAGCGGCATCCANCGTCTGAATCCGNGCGTCAAAGAACTTNACGTTATTGATGANCGGCACTTTGAAATACAANCCGGCCTCCTCACTGGAAGCTACGATTTCACCGAACTGGAACACGATCGCTTTTTCTCTCTCGTCAACTATATAGAANGCTGAAGAACCCANCGCNCCGAGTATTACNATCAGNATTACAATAATTAATCCCTTNCCTCTCATTCGGATACCCTCCCTGTCCGACTGCTNCGCCCGCTACGGGAGGTGCCNGTTTCAGCCAGAGAGTTCGCTATNCCTCCAGCATTATCAAATCGGGTGGGATCGGTTCTTCCGGCTGAATCGTTNCGTTGCCGAATCAACTGATCCANGGGCAGGTACATGACGTTATTNCCACCTCCAGACTGGTCGATCATAAGCTTTGTTGAACGACTCAACACCTGCTCCATCGCATCGATGTAAAGCCTGTCNCGGGTTACGCCCGGCGCTTTATGGTATTCATCCAANACTTGAGTAAACCGTGATGCTTCACCCTCTGCTGCNGCAACTACNCTGGCTCGGTANGCCTCNGCTTCCTGCANTACNCGGGCTGCTTTACCNCGAGCTCTAGGAATAATGTCGTTAGCATAGGCCTCCGCNTCGTTCTTGAATTTTACTTCGTCTTCGCGGGCCTTCACGGCATCATCAAANGCACCTTTCACCTCNGNGGGTGGTTGAGCGTTCTGCATCTCGACCGCTTTCACATTGATACCGGTCTGATACCGNTCCAGAATNNTCTGCAGCAACAGACTGGTGTCCTGCGCAATCTCGGCCCGACCNCCGGTGATTGCAAAATCCATAGTGTTTCGTCCCACNATCTCNCGNACCGNACTCTCAGTGGCTTGTCTTACAACCTGGTCTGGATCCTCGCTGACGTTAAACAGNAGATNCCGNGGATCTTTAANGTCGTACTGAACAGCAAACTGAATATCNATAATATTTTCATCTTTAGTGAGCATCANCGCTTCTTGAGGAACTGTCGCGAACTGATTCGATCGAGTATTAGTGCGATAGCCCACTTCAACCGTCCTGATCTGTTGGACATTGACGATTTCAANCGACTCTACCGGGTAGGGTGCATGCCATCTCAGCCCCGCTTCGGTTACCTCTTTATAGTGNCCAAANCGNAGTTCTACACCTTGTTCGCCNTGTTCGACCACGTAAAAACCCGACGCGATCCACAATAATCCGAGGACCACGACAATGAAGATCGATGATTTGCCNCCAAGGCTCGGCATTCCGCCGCGACTGCCTCCTCCTGCGGACTTACGTCCACCACCGCCAAAAATGCCGCTGAATTTCTTCTGTAGATCCTTGATCAAATCATCAAGGTCAGGCGGACCGTTCTGTCCGTTTCCCTGACCCCATGGGTCACGGTTGTCAGAACCCGGCTCATTCCACGCCATCTCGGTTTCCCCTCACATCATGTGTCTTTTCACAGGAAATCTATTTTACCACGAACAACGTATCTGGACCGGCCAATTATCCGGTCAGATAATGGCGTTCAGTCGTGTCGAGTCCTTTCCGAAGGCTTGCCACCATCCGGTCTGGAACTGTTCCTGGGATTCCAGACGACCCACGGCAACGGAATCCACCAGTAACTCCAACCACCAATTGCCTTCGGCGTCTACTTTCTCATCTGCAACTTCGGCGATTCGATAGACCGCTGCCCGTAAACGCGGCCTGTCGGAAGGAATCTTTAACATCCGACGTTCTCTATTCGAGCCCAGCAGAGCGCCCACAGTCCCAACAAGTTCCTCGAGCCCCTTGCCCGTAGATGCTGATATGCGCAACCCTCGATGGCGACTGCCATTCACGAGCGATCTGACACTAGAATCCTCAATAAGATCCGCCTTGTTGTAGACCCGTAGGCGAGGAATGTCGCCCGCTCCAATATCATCCAGGACACGTTCAACCTGCTCGACTCGTTCCGTAATCTCTGGATCTAACAGATCAATAACGTGTAGCAGCAATTGGGACCCGCTGACCTCCTCTAATGTCGAGTGAAAAGCATCTACCAACTCATGTGGAAGTCTGGAAATAAAGCCCACCGTATCGGAGATAATTACCGGTCCATAACCGCTGATATCCAGCCGCCTCATCATAGGGTCGAGTGTCGCGAACAACTGGTCTACGACAAGGCCGCTTGCGCCACTGAGCGCATTAAACAGGGTCGTTTTCCCTGCATTGGTGTAACCGACGATCGCGACGGTGGGAATAGGGACACGATCTCTCTGATTGCGTCTCAAGGCCCGTTGCAGCCTAACTTTTTCTAACTTCCGACCTAACGTCCTGATTCGCCGACCAATCAGCCGTCGATCCGTCTCTAGTTGTGTCTCACCTGGGCCACGGAGACCCAGCCCACCGCGCTGTCTTTCAAGGTGCGTCCAACCCCTAACCAAACGGGTAGCGAGATGGTTAAGCTGAGCCAGTTCGACCTGAAGTTTGCCCTCACTCGTACGTGCTCTCAGCGCAAATATATCGAGTATCAGCCGTGTTCTGTCGATCACCCGACAGTGGAACGCCTGTTCCAGGTTGCGCTCCTGTACAGGGGTTGCGTTATGGTCGAGTATGACAACATCCACCGCCAACTTTTTGACCAGTTCGGTGATCTCAAGAACCTTCCCCGAACCCAAGAAGGTGGCTGGGTGGGGTATCTTCCGAACTGCACTGATGTGAGAAACAACTTGCGAACCAGCAGCAACTGCAAGCCCCTGGATTTCGGTAAAATCCTCGGATATGGCTGAACGGAAAGCCTGCTGCCGCACCAACAACACTCGTTCGGGTTTAAACCAATCAGAACCAGAACCTGAGGCCACATGAACCGAGTGGTTTTTTGAACGATTCACGCTCAGTCTA
>PCBE01000103.1 GCA_002731295.1 Acidiferrobacteraceae bacterium
AGCACACTCGCCAGCCTGAAATTGGAACCGAACTCGGTGCCAATGACCGAACCATGTTTACCCAGTTGACCGATGCCGGCGTTGATGGCAAGGGGAATGTGCAGAAGGTCGGCGCTCTCCCCATAAGCACGCGCACGCCAGCCAAGGCTTCGGATATGGGCAGCCAACGCCATCACGATCCGGGAGACATCCCGGTAAGTGTCTACGGTCTCAGCCGCCGCCTTAACTGTGGTGACAGCCCGCATGGTTTCGTAGTTCTGGGGCAGCGCAATGACGATAGCGCTCTGGTAATCTGCTGTCTGCCCTTCGTACAATGCATATTCGGTCATCGGTGTGATGCCCACAGCACCGGCACCTGCGTGTCGTGCGATTGACTTGAGTTGCTTAGACATCTTTGCGGAATCCGGAACTGGTGTGCGATTCCGGGCAAGTGGGCCGTCAGCTTTGCGCAGTTCCCAGCGGTTCAGAGCGTTTCGAATGTAAATTTGCAAAGGCATCGTCAGCCCAAAGAACGTTTCTAGAGCAGACCACTCCAGTTTCCGTGCCCCAGAGCCATGAAATACCTGGCGCGCACGGCGTTGCGACATTTCACCCAAGCCGTTGATCGTATTGCCCGAAACAGGCGCTTTTCGATAACTGAAATGGTAGTCCGGTGCCGGGAATCGATTAGTCATCTTTGTCAGAATCGATCAGATCATCCAGGTACAGCACACGCTTTTCACGCAATGCGTGGCGGCTCGCTTTGCGGAGAAGGCGACCCTGGGTAAACCAGGCCAAAATCACTCTGGCAATCCACACCACGAGCGATAAGTTCCGCTGAATGCGGGGCCAGATTGCCCGCTCGGTACGGTAAAAACGGGTTTCAAAAGAGCTCATCTAGAGGGCATTCAGATACGCGGATTTTGAAATTGCAAGCAATCAAGAATGGATGGTATGTCTGCACATCAGGCAGCAGAAATTTGCGGCCCTGTTACCGTCAGACGATACATCAGTCGGCTGTAGTTCTCATCATCGAATGGTGTGGGCGCATGCAGCGTACAGCGGTTGTCCCATAATACGAGGTCTCCCGGTTGCCAGTGTTGAAAATAGGTATAGCGCTCCTGAACGGCATGTGCTTGCAACTCCTCAAGTAGAGCGTCCCCTTCTGTGGCAGCCATGCCCTCGATTCCCTCAATATGGCATAACGGCAGATACAAAGATTTCCGCTGGGTGACCGGATGACAGGCCACGAGCGGTCTTCTTATGGGAGGGTGTTCCTGCTTTAGCGCATCACTCAGTGGTGGCCGATGGGGGTTTCGTCGGCGCAATAGTTTATTGAGGTGATCATAGGAGTGAATGGTAACCAAACCATCAATCCTGGATTTCATCGTCTCACTCAAGCCTTCGTAGGCAGCTGCCATCCCAGCAAAGCCTGTCTCACCACCTGACGGAGGTGCCTGTACGCAATATAGACATGACCCCATGGGTTGTGGATGACGAAATGAATCGTCGCAGTGCCACAGCAGGGGCGATGGGTCGGCACGGATAAAAAGTGCATTGTATTGTCCATTTTCCATCGTGTTGCCGATACGAAGAATCTCGGGATAATCCGGTAACAGATAGCGTGGGTCATATTTTTCGTTGTGTTCAACTTCACCGAACAATGCGGTGAATTGGCACAGGTCGTTGGGGGTTTCAAGCGTTTGATCACGCAAAACCAGTAGCCCACCGTGATCGAGAAAGGCCTGAGTGAGCACCTGACCAGACTGGTCATCAGATTGAGACATGTCGAAACCGCTGACTTCGATGCCGAAACCATCTGGCGTCAGTGTTCGAGTATCGATTCGTATTTTCACAGTTTTTTGCTGTTAGGCTCTGTGCCGACTCTTCTGTATTGAGAGGACCAGAAATCCGACACAAACCCAGTATGGTACGACGGTATATATTAGCAACCCTGAAAGAGGGGTAAGTTACCCGTCCTAAACGCCAACCCGGGCGCTTCCAATCACTATAAGAGTTACATACATTGTAATTTTCAAGGAGACAATGCTGTGAGATTTTATGACTGCAAGACCGCGCCATCCCCCAGGCGAGCTAGAATTTTTATTGCTGAAAAAGGAGTTCAAGTTGAGACCGTCGAAGTTGATCTTCGCTCAGGCGAGCACCTCAAGGAGGAATTTGCTGCTTTGAATGCATACGGCACGGTGCCGGTATTACAGCTCGAAGATGGAACCTGTCTTAATAGCACAGCTGCAATCTGGCACTATCTTGATGCCGAATGTCCTGATCCGCCCCTGATGGGTAAGAGCCCAATTGACCGGGGCCGCGTCGCCGATCTGCAGTGGCATATTGAAATGGGGGGCTTTATGGCCATGGCGGAGTACATGCGGAATTCAGCCCAGGGGTTTAAGGGACGTGCTCTGACTGGCCCGGTTAACTATGACCAGATCCCAGCACTTGCTGAACGGGGAAAACAGCGGATCGAACGCTTCCTGGCAGAAGTGGATGATTTGGTCGGCGAAAAACCATTTGTAGCCGGTGACGCGTTTACTGTGGCCGATATTGATCTGCTGGTATTGATCGATTTTGCAGCATGGCGAAAACTGGTATTGCCCGAGNANGCNANNCACGCCANGCGATGGTACGANGCNGTGAGCGCTCGACCGAGCGCNGCTCTNTAGAACAAAACTGTAAAAGANCGGTGGGTCATCCGTCTATNCCTCGAACGCGANTGNCAGGNGNTTTACTGACGCTTGTCGGCGTGATTGTTGTCAGTCCTGACAGTGTTTTGATTCGGTTGATTAACGCCGATATCTGGACAATTCTAATGTGTCGCAGTTTGTTGGGTGCTGTGGGGTTGCTGGTAATTTCAGTGGCTATGGAAAAACCGATGGGGTTGAAGGGCTTTAGACGGATAGGTATTCCAGGCCTGGCTCTTTCGGCATCTTATGTGGGTTGTACTATGTGTTTTGTTTATGCGGTGACGCATACGACCGTCGCTAATGCANTGGTAATCATGAGTATCTCGCCAGTACTGGGCGCTTTAATGAGCCGCGTCGTCTTGGGTGAACCGGTAGGGGTAAGAACCTGGCTGGGTGCGACCGTGATTCTCCTCGGGCTGATCATCATTTTTCGGAACAGTCTCAATACGGACTCGATCAACGGCGACNTGGCAGCGCTGGGTGCTGCATTTCTTCTGGCGACNAAGTTCGTGATTGTCCGAGGATCTAAGGAAATCAGCATGGTTCCAGCGGTGGTGATNGGGTGTTTGTTAACCNGCCTGATTGCAGCGCCAATGGCTTTACCGCTTTCGCTCACGCCGCAGGGCTTTTTGTTCGCCCTGCTGCTGGGGCTTGTGNTGGTACCACTGGGGACAACTATGACGACGCTCGGNCCCCGCTACCTGCTTGTGCCTGAGTCGGGGCTAATCATGCTGCTCGAAGTACTGCTCGCACCGCTATGGGCCTGGCTCGTCATACGTGAGATGCCCTCTGATCAGACATTGGTGGGCGGTATAGTGATTCTGCTGGCTCTGATATTCGTGTTTAGCGGCGCTTTCAGGAAGCTCCCGTCCGGGCCACTGGCNGACTGAGGTGGTTTAAAACAGGCTGGACAGGTNTACAGCATTCAGTTATTTACAAATTGCTCGAGCGTCAAGTGTNCTCTGACCAACCACGTCGTTTGATGAATGGTTGTATCCTGATTGAGGCCTTGTCCCATACATTAAGCTGGTAGAACGGATCACCGTGGTTAAAGCGCTCTGCTTCTTCCTGGTTATTTACGCAAATAATCATAAAACTACCGATCGGTGTCGACCTATCGCCTGCAGTCACTGGTCCTGCAAGGACAATGTTGGTTTGGGTGGTGTTCAGGTAGTCCCGGTGGGCGTCATAGTTTTCCAGTCGGATCGACAGTGTATTTTCTCGGTCCAGGCAATGAATAGCATAAAGCATAGGTTCTTGAATCCAGTTCTGTGTTCTGGC
Source organism: Acidiferrobacteraceae bacterium (assembly GCA_002731295.1). GTDB lineage: Bacteria > Pseudomonadota > Gammaproteobacteria > Arenicellales > UBA868 > REDSEA-S09-B13. The sequence goes on from PCBE01000103.1 coordinate 3,963, forward strand.
GATCGTCAGGCTGCCACTGTAACATGAGGATACTCACACTAACGGGATCAGCTTGTATGAAACCAGCCATAGCATGGTACCGGGAGGGTCGATGATAGGAGAGGGGTNGTTCTCANATGTGTTGCTGCTGATCGTGGTGTTTGCTGTTGCTACGATTGCTTTTGTTCGCGCNCTTTTCTATTGGAAACGTGGCAACGGGGCGAAGGACCGGATACTGATGCTGGTTCTGTTTGCAGTNTCGGCCTATGCGACCGTGTCATTCTGGTTGTTCGTTGCAGACATGATTTCATAAAGTCTGGTTACTCTGACCTGGNGATNTGTAGAAAAAACGGGCCGATGGAATTNATCAAGATGATTGGCTTTGATTCAAGAATCAGTGATGAGTTTTTATAGTTGNATCAGGCGTAGTTCACCAGTTCCGCGGNAGGTACCCTATTGTTTTAACGGTGTCGGCATCGTGTATTTTTCTAAGTAGTTGCAATCCGAAGCTGTACTCATAATAAGATCCGGGACACCACATATGCTTTCACCGAAGATGATGGGCATCGTTTCGATGGTGGGTGGCATTGTGTTGGTTTCTNTGCAAGATGCAATGGTAAAACTGTTTGCCGATTCCTACGCGCTGCACGAGGTGATGCTGGTGCGAGCAACTGTTGCACTGTCGATGACGCTGGTCATACTGCGAATGAGTGGGGGGCTCCAGCAGCTTTACTCGTCGAGTTTCTCCTTGTTGGTGCTGCGTGGCTTGATGCTGGTCGTGGCAAACACTTGTTTTTTTCTGGCTCTGGTCAAGATGCCGGTTGCCGAAGTGGTTGCCATATTTTTTATCGCACCGGTGCTGATCACAGCACTGTCGGCTATCTTGCTAAAAGAATCTGTGGGTCTTGCACGATGGTCAAGCGTTGCGATAGGTATGGCCGGTGTGGTGATCATGTTGCGGCCCGGTGCGGAGGCCATACGCTGGGAAGGGTTATTCGCGATCGCGGCAGCGTTTGCTTATTGTTGCATGCAGTTACTGACGCGGCATATGCATACGACAGCCTCGACCGCGACAATGGTTGCTTATGCACAGATTTCATTATTCATAGCGAGTGCGGTGATGGGTATGCTGACCGGCAGGGGACAGTTCAGCGATGTCGGTCATACAAGTCTGCAGTTTCTTCTTCGAAGCTGGACTCTACCCGCAGAGTCTGATCTGGCGCTCTGGGTTTTTATGGGCTCGGTGAGCGCCGTTGGTACTTATCTGGTTACCCGCGGCTACCGTCTGGCTTCAGCGTCTGTGATTGCCCCATTTGAATATATTGCGATGCCGTGTGCCGTTGTATGGGGATTGATGCTTTATTCCGAATCGCCGGATAGAGTTGCTGTCATCGGAATTATGCTGATTATCGGTAGCGGGCTTTACGTAATGCGGCGGGAACAATCGTAAACAACTGTGAAAACACTGCCGTTGTCAGATCGACTTAGGTTTGTGTGCCACAAATCGTCCACCCCCGAGTTCACCTGATCGATACAGACCGACAAAAAAGCTGTAGGTGCGGTCCCATTTTTGGAAATGCGCCAGGTCGAAACTTGAAACGGTCTGTTCTTTTAAGCTTCGATACATAGCGAGTCGGTCGATCAGTATCTGTGCCCAGTTGTCACTCAGGTCCTCTACTTCGATCACTTGGCAGCCCTTTTCCTCAAGTAGGTGGCAGTATTGTTCCAATGTGCTTAACTCAGAAAATACCATCTCAGTTTCCAGACGACTGCGGATCTCGTTGGTCATACTGCTACGCGCAAGGATATCGGTATAGACAATGCGACCGCCAGGTTTTAGAAGACGGACGCATTCAGTGATTAGTGTCTTTTTGTTGGGAATGTGGCAGAAGGCTTCCTGCGAAACGATAACGTCAAATGTTTCATCGGCTAATCCTGTTTGTAGAGCATTAGCATGGTGGAATAGGACACGGTCTTGTAGTTTGGTTCTTTCGGTCAGACGAACAGCGCCGGCCAAGCGATCCGTATTCATATCAACCCCGGTAACCCGGCAGCCATAGTGATACGCAAGATAACGGGCAGGACCGCCCAGTCCACAGCACAGGTCCAGCACGTGCGTTGATTCGTTGATTTTCGCATGGAGAGCAAGTGCATCGGTAGCAGCCAAGCCGCCGAAATGGTCCTGGTCGTGGTGTTGCAGTAGTTCAACAGTGAGAATCGATGTGTCAGCCCCGGTTTGTGCCAGTTTGTCCAGCACCTGGGATTCGCTGATAGGGTGTGTGTTGTAAAAAACGTTGACGAGTTTGCTGTGGGTGGTGTTTGCCATCGTGTTGTTATTCCAAGGGTATAGTCCGGCTAACCAGGTGTATGATCGTTAGGGTGTGCTAAGAATTAGGATATCTACGAGTTCCAGTTGAATCTGTTGGTCTCCCCGCGACCAGGCAATGTGGTCTCCAATTACCCGACCACTGAGCTGTTTTCCAATCGGAGTTGCCCAGCTGATCCTGCCCTGATCTATATCTGTTTCGTCCTCACCTACAAGGGTGAAACTGTACGACTGACCTGTTTCGTCCTCAAGTACAGCAGTGACGCCGAATTGGACCTTTTCAGGTGATGCTGGTGGCGTGACAGGTTGTGCTCGGTGTACTCGCTCCAGCAGATAACGCAAATCGCGTTGTGCCTGGGCAATCTGAGATTTTTTCTCCAGCGTATCAGTTCTCGACAGGGCGTCTATACTGTTTTCCAGGGCCCGTATTCTGTTGTTCAAGTGTAAAAGACCCTCAGGCGTGATGTAGTTTGGCAGATCACTATGTTGTCGTTCGTATAGCGGTTCGACGACCTCATCACCATCAGCTTCTCTGACGAAGGCTCTGTTCATGGGCGGTGTCCGCGCATTGGTTCGATACTCTTGGCTGCCCGTAATACGCCTTTTATGCGGGGCTGGCAGTGTTTTGATAGCGTTACCATACCTGTGAATGAGTGTGTAGGGAAGTGTGTCTGGCAGTGTTGTCTATAGGTATTGAGTCGTCCCGGGGTTCTGGTCATCATAGCCCTCCAGAGTGAATGACCAGTAAATTTGGTGACATGATTAATTCGAGCACTTATCCGTTGGATGCGGAACTGATCGCATCTGCTATCGCTGACTGGGCGAGGATTGAAAGTCCGAGCTACGACCCTGTTGCTGTGAACCAGATGATGGATGTCGCCTCATCAACCATGGAATCGTTGGGTGCAACTGTCGAGCGAACACCGGGTTCCGATGGTTACGGGGACGTGATTACCGCTCGGTTTAACTGGGGCTCTACACCGGGTATCCTGGTGCTGGGTCACCTGGATACTGTGCATCTGGTCGGTACACTCAAAGAATCATTGTCGGTCAGGCGGGACGGGGACCGGCTCTATGGGCCGGGCGTGATGGACATGAAGGGAGGGATGTATCTGTCCGTACATGCGCTGGGTCATGTGCTCGAAGAACAGGGTGCATTATCGGTACCTGTTACATTTATGTTCATTCCTGATGAGGAAATCGGCAGTCCGTCAACCCGAGCTCTGATCGAAGCGCAAGCCCACAAAAGTCGCTGGGTTCTGGTTCCAGAGCCTGCACACGATGGAAAACTGGTGACAGGGCGACACGCTTTTCTGCGGTTCACACTCACGGTCTACGGCAAAGCGCAGCATGCTGGTGTCGCCCGGGGTGTGGGCAGGAGTGCGATCAGCGCCATGGCCCGATTGATTAGCCAGATAGAGGCGCTATCCGATATTGATCGCGAGGTCACTTACCGGGTTGGTGTGGTATCCGGAGGAGACTTTGTGAACGTGGTACCTACACAATGCCGGGCCCAAGTGCTGTGCGTTGCGCCTACAGCCGGTGCATTTGACGAAATCAGGCGGGAAATGCATGCCCTGGACACTGGAGATCCGGAACTGCGTGTTCAAGTCGATGACGGTCCCGTTCGTCCTTTATTTCAACCGACAGCCGGCACTTTAGCGTTATATGAAATCGCTGCCAGTGTTGCGGCCGAGTTGGGTCTTGATCTCGATCACGGTCAGTTCGGTGGCGGCAGCGATGGTAACTTTACCGGTGCACTGGGCATACCGACCCTCGATGGTCTGGGTGTACACGGTAAGGGCCTGCACACCAAATCAGAACACATCTACGTTTCTTCTCTGGTGCCCAGAACGCAACTGCTTGCGGGGCTTTATCGGGCCCTTTCCGATCTAGCTGTTGGCGAGCGCACCAATTTATCCTGAATTCTCGTCAGAAAGTCGGGTGTAACTGCTGATTTGCCGCCCAAGGGTGAGTGTCTGATAATCTGCCTAACACTATGTAAGCAGCCGAGGTGACACATGGCAGCATTGCCACAGCAAGAGCAGGATTTTTTCTGGGAGAATGGTTATTTGATTGTTCCGGATGTTGTTAGTGGAGATGCGCTCGAGCAGCTTCGCCAAACTTTTCAGAACTGGGTTGAGGAAAGCCGTGGCTATTCTGAAAACTGGGGCGAGACGCTCAACGGCAAACCGCGCTATGACCTCGAGCCAGGTCACTGTGCGGATTCACCTCGCTTGCGGCGGGTAAACGCACCGGTCGAAGTCTCAAAAGCGTATTTCAACGCCATGGCAGACAGTACCATGACGGACTGTGTTGCGGCACTGATCGGCCCCGACGTCAAGCTGCATCATACAAAAATAAATTCCAAGCAACCCGGTGGTGAAACCAGCGTCAAATGGCACCAGGACTTTCCATTTACACCACACAGTAACGACAGCGTGGTTACTGCGCTGCTGATGGTTGATGAAGTCACTGAAAATAATGGACCCCTGGAAGTACTCGCTGGATCACACGTTGGTCCCATACATGGCTTGTGGCATGACGGAAAGTTCACCGGTGCCATTGATGATGCGATCGCAGCACAATGTGCCTCAAGGGCGCTGACCTGTACCGGCCCAGCTGGCGCTGTCTGCCTAATGCATACCCGGCTTCTCCATGGTTCGAAATCCAATCAATCGATCTCTCCCCGGACTTTATTTATATCCGTGTATTCCGCTGACGATGCTGTACCGTTGTCACCCAATCCGATGCCGAACCGCTACGAGGGATTGGTTGTTCGGGGTGAACGAAAAGGCCGAGTCAGATCAATTGACTATGCGGTGGATCTGCCGCAGTTGCCAGATACGGCATCGTTCTTCGATCAGCAAGCCAAACATAAAAACGACTAGGAAATAGTTAAGCCGGTTTCACGCTTACAGGTATGAGCCAGTAGTAAATCTCAGAAATTCAGTCGTTCACCAGCCAAGATATTTTTCCACTACGAATCGCACTCTTAAATATCGCGGTTGCAAATACTTCGCACCGTAGAATCCGGTCCGTAGAGAGTGTTCCTGTAAGGCCGAAAACTGATTGGATGCCACGGGTTGGTCGAGGATGGTTGGGTCAGTATTTGACCCAAGGCGTAGTGTAGACTGATCACCCTATGCCTTCCCGATGACGTTGACGAAGCTGTCTGAATAAAATCAATGCGATGACTATCACAGCCCTGACCACATACCGCTCTCTGGAATTCCCAAACTTGCTCTGGTTGGAGGCCGAAACGGCCGACGGCGTCGTTGGCCTGGGAGAAACCTTCTATGCTGCTGAGGCGGTTGAGGCCTACATTCATGCAAATCTCGCACCAATCGTGCTCGGCATGTCGGCAGTCGATATCGAGGCTGTCCATTATCGAACCCGTCCTTATATCGGGTTTGTGGCTGCGAGTACCGAACTGCGTGCCCGCTCGGCGCTGGATATCGCCCTATGGGATGTACTGGGCAAGTTAACCGGTCAACCGATATCGGTTCTGCTGGGGGGTCGTATACGTAGCCAAATTCCGGTTTACAACACGTGCGCCGGTAACCAGTATGTACGTGGAACAAAGCTGGGCACTACCCAGAACTTCGGTATTGCCTCTTCGGGAACAGACCAGAACTATGAAGACCTGGATCGATTTCTCAATGACCCGGTCGGCCTGGCTGGGAGTCTTCTCGACATGGGCATTGACTCGATGAAGATCTGGCCATTTGATTTTGCGGCTGAGTCTACACAGGGTCAGTTTATCAGCCCTGCCGAACTGGACAAGGCATTGGCACCGTTCAAGGCCATCAAAAAAGAGTACGGCGACCGGATGCAGATCAGCGCTGAACTGCATGGTATGTGGAATCTTTCAGAGTCGCTGATCATCTGTCAGGCGCTGGACGAAATTGGTATGCGATGGATTGAGGATCCGGTGTTTCTGACCAACCCAACCGGGATCCAGGAACTCAAACGCACCGTACGATCACGTATTGCCATGGGTGAAACACGAGGAGGTGCGGATGATTTCAAAATCTTTCTCGATACCGGTGCCCTGTCGTTATTGATTCTTGATATTGGTTGGTGCGGTGGGCTCACTGAGGCGCGACGTTGTGCGGCACTTGCTGGTGCCTATCTGACACCGGTAGCAGCCCACGACTGTAACGGTCCGGTCGTATTGAGCGCTTCGGTCCATTTCTGTCAAGCCACACCCAATGCCTATGTGCAGGAAATCGTACGGGCGTTCTACTACGGTTGGTATGCTGAGATCGTTACCGAGCTACCCCCCATCGTCGACGGCGCCATTTCAGCACCGGAGGGTCCCGGGCTGGGTATGGAACTGTTGCCCGATTTCAAAGTCCGCGAGAGTACTCTCTCTAGGACAACGAGATATCAGATGACATGAGCAAGGTGTTTCACGGCATCTACCCAATGCTTTATGCGTTCTTTAGAGCCGATAACAGCCTCGATAGGGATGCACACCGCAGACAGGTTGGTGCGTGCATAGCTGCCGGTGCCCATGGGCTTGCAGTGGGTGGACTGGCTACGGAATGTAACAAGTTGTCGACCGACGAAAAGCGTCAGCTCGTCGAATGGACTATTGAGGATGTTGGTGATCGTGTACCGGTCTCGGTGACTGTGTCCGAAAACACGCTTAAAGGGCAAAGAAGTGCGATCGATCACGCTTACGGCGCCGGTGTTGCATGGGTCGTGATGCAGCCGCCACCGGTGCGTGGTGCCAGTATCGATGCCCTGGTTGATTTTTTTGCAGCCGTTGCCAGCGGCTTTGATTTGCCGCTCGGGATACAGAATGCACCCGAGTACATCGGTATTGGGTTGGACAACCCCGCTATGCGAACGTTGGCTAACCGTGCGCAGAATATTCAGATACTCAAGGCCGAAGGACCGGCACCCTATATCAGCGGATTGATGCTGGAACTCGGTGGAGATTTCACGGTGTTCAACGGTCGTAATGGTGTTGAACTGATCGACAATCTGCGTGTCGGGTGTGCTGGAACCATACCTGGGGTGGAATGCTGCGATCTGCAGGTCCAAATCTATAACAGCTGGCGCAACGGCGATCACTCGGCGGCCAGGGCGCAGTTTCGGCATGTGTTGCCGCTACTGTCCTATCTGATGCTGACCATTGATCATCTGCTGTGTTACGGCAAACGTTTAGCGGCACAACGTTTGGGAATTGCCCAGGTTCATGATCGTCAGCCAGCGATGACGGCCAGAGCAGTTGATCTTGATACGCTGGAATACTGGTCACGCCACCTCGAATCATTACCGGAATAGTGACTGCAAAACCAGTCGTTTGAATCAGGGCCAAGAGTCGACCGCAGGGTCGATGTTCGCGGCAGTCGCAACGGACTACGCCGGATACATGGGCATTGATCCACGGGGATAAAAAAATGCCCCGCGGGTGCGGGGCATAAAAACCACTTGGAGGAGGACAAAAATCTTGTCTGCAGTGACCAGAGTTCGGGCACAACGCGTGTTAAAATCCCTTATCCAAATTGACTCAGGCACTACCCACTCAACGCAGGTAATTTTGTTTGAATTCTGAGAATTCGACAAATGATAAATTCTTGAGTTCAGATTAGAAAAACTATACAACTATGCACCGTTTGCCCCCATTGAACGCTTTAAAAGCCTTTGAAGTTGCTGGACGGCATATGAGTTTCAGCCGTGCGGCCGAGGAGCTCCATGTGACGCCCGCTGCGATCAGTCATCAGATCAAAGCTTTGGAAACCGACTTGGGTGTAAAGCTGTTCCGCCGGCTCAATCGGTCGCTGCAGCTGACAGAAGCGGGTCAGGCCTGCCTTCCGGGCTTACGCTCGGCATTTGAAACTATGGTGTCTGCGGTTGGTCGGGTCAGAGATAAGGAAGACTGGAATATTCTTACAATCAGCGCGCCTCCGGCATTTGGAGCTCGATGGTTGGTGCCTAGGATCGTTGATTTCAGAACGGCAAATCCTCAGATTCAAGTACGGATCGATCCTGCTATCCGGAGTATGGACCCGGTACGCGATAGCGTTGATGTTGCTATCGAATTTAGCCAAGGACATTATTCCGGCCGCTCGGCACAACGACTGTTCGGGCAAGACGTATTCCCGGTGTGCAGTCCTGAACTGCTCAACGGAAAAAATCCTCTGACAACACCGGCTGATCTGCGAGGACATACTTTGATCCACTTTGATGCACCAATGGATGACCCGGAGTGGCCAAATTGGGAGACCTGGCTCAGGGCGAACAACGTAGATCGACTTGATCCCAATAAAGGCCCTCACTTTACCTCACCCAATTTCACCACCCAGGCGCTTTTGGCTGGTCATGGCGTTGCGCTAATGGCTGAGCTGGTGGTGGAAAGTGAGTTGGCGACAGGGACTTTGGTTAAGCCATTCGATATCTCGTATCCCGGGGATCTTTCTTACTGGGCACTGGCGACTTCGGTCGACAGTGAGGACGATCCAGTGACGTTGTTCTGGAGCTGGTTAACCCGAGAGGCATCACGCTACGTTCGCGAGAAGCAAATGCAGAGCCAGTCTCGTCCGACAGTCGACAAGTCCCCGGATTAGAATGTCAGCTAACGAAAATCAGCCAGAGCCGCTGGTGACGGTTACTGGTCTTGATCATATCGGCCTTCGGGTCAGGGATGTTGAATCGTCACTCTTGTTTTACGCGGGTGTACTGGGTCTTGAGTCGGAGAGAGTGAAGGAGTGGAGGAATGGCGAAGTCACCTTTCCATCCATTCGGTTGAATTCTTCTACCCTAATTGATCTTTTCGCTGCCCCCGACGTTCGAGAACCTNCGACCATCAATCAGGATCATTTCTGTTTGGAAATTAAACCGATTGATCTGGCAGACCTGAAAACAAGGTGCACGAAATTGGGGATTGGTATCCACGACGGACCAGGAATACGATGGGGGTCTAAAGGAAATGGTGAATCTTTGTATATTTACGACCCTGATATGAACATCGTAGAACTCAAGTATTACTGANAAATCAATGACTTACAGNTGTTTTAGGAAATAGTATCAAGTCGAATAACCATCAGATTAGACCTCTATAATATTAGTAGAAANNNTAGTAGAATNNNCCTTGTAGTAGAAAAGGTCCTAATATCAAGGACTTACAAATACAGGAGTGTTTTACTATGTCTAAAAAAGTCGTCATTTACGGTAGGACATCTACCACTAAAAACCAATCCGTAGATCATCAACTACGGGAACTTCGTGAAATCTCAAAGAGAAACAATTGGGAAATCGTAGAAGAGTATCTCGATAAAGGTATTTCTGGTTCTCTGGGTCGTGATGGTCGTCCATCATTCGACCGACTTCTCAAGGATGTAAATCGAAAGAAGTTTGATGGGATACTAGTTTGGTCTATCGACCGTCTTGGTCGTTCGTTACAAGACCTCGTTTCTTTCCTCAACGATGTTCAGTCCAAGAACATCGATCTCTACATACACCAACAGGGTCTGGATACATCTACACCAACAGGGAAGATGATGTTTCAGATGTGTGGAGTATTTGCAGAGTTTGAAAGAAACATTATTCGGGAACGGGTAAAGTCAGGAATGGAAAATGCAAAGATAAATGGAACCAAAAGTGGTCGTCCTATCGGTCGTCCAAGTATGGTTAATAGTTCTACGAAAACAACGGTAGTGGAACTTCTCGACAGGGGGATGTCTAAAACAAAAGTTTGTAAGACACTGAGTATCGGAGTAGGAACACTCTATAAACTTCTGGATGAAGTTGCATAGTATTTGATAATGACTACTAAACGAAAAATACTGGTCCCCAAAGATGGGAGAAGTAAGTCATCTAAAGGACAAACCGTTCGACACAACATCCAAATGGACGACAAGATCATTACCTTGTTTCAGTATGTAAAAGACAAAAATGGTGTGGAGAAAACAAAAAGTCGAAACTGGTATTCAAGATGTTACCTGGATGGTAAGACAAGACAGAGATCCACCAAGACAGATGATCTCAAAACTGCAATCGATATATCAAAGAAGTGGTATGGGAAAATGTTGTCCAAGTTGGATGATGGTGTCCCAACTGAACGGTTAGACCGTGAGGACCACTTGTTTGATGAACTTGCAATGGAATGGTTAGACCTATGTAAGAGAAGTAGTGAAACAGGTCATAGACATAAGAACTATTACAAGGACCACAATATTTCATACAAGAACTACATCCAACCTTTCTTCAAAGACGACTATGTCGAACAGATAGATACTCCACGACTTTTACAATGGCAAAAATGGAGAGAATCACGACGAATAAAATCACCTGACCTACTACAAACTCGACTGAAGAAAGAATACACGGTCATATTTCAGATACTACAGATGGGTCTTGATAAAGGTTTCATAACTGGGAGACCAGAAAAACCAATGTCTCTGATTAGACAGATGGGGTCGGTGAAGAGACCACCAAGTCGTGGAACCTTTACAAGTAGTGAATACAAGAAACTTTTACAAGTCAGTCGACAAAGAATAAGAAATGCAAAAGAGACACGAAAGGAACAGATAAAACTCAAAGAGGACAAGAACAAGAAAAGTTTTGGTGGTGGTTGGGAACAATACATTCTTGTGAGAATGTATCTTCACTACTACATCATCCTACTCGGACATACTGGTGTTAGACCATATGAACTACAAAGGGTCCGTCACAAGGACATCGTAATGGTCGATGATGACGATGATGAGAGGAAACATTTAGAGATATTCATTATTGGGAAACGACGAGATAGAACTATCATTTCTAAATATGGTGGGTTCTTTTCCTATCGTGGTCTTTGTAAACACATCTGTCCTGACCACAAACCTGATGACTTAATTTTTCCGACTAATCCATACCTGAACTTTAGGGAACTCCTCATTGAAAGTGGGTTGAGATATTCAATCAACGGGGATCGTCGTGATGCAAAATCACTACGACACTTCTACATTATGACCGAGTTACAAGGAGGAACCCCAATAGAGTATCTAACGGAACAATGTGATGTGTCTTATCAAGTGATAAGAGATCATTATGCAAGACACCTACAACCGAAAATGTTTAGGGAACAACTAATCAAAGTTCATCACATCGAAAATCCCTGACGGACAAAAAATATCATCCCGAAAAAAATTCACAGATTTTTATATAAGAAACCGAATCTGTGGACATAAAATATGAATGTATCAATACATCACTCATCACCGACAGTGTCTATTCTCGAATCGACAAATAGAACTGTTTGTTTTCGGTCTATTGTTTTAGTGGGGTTATTAGGATGAAAACCAAGAAAACAAAAAAGGAAGGATTACTAACACGGGAAGGTAAGTTGAAACCCACAAAACTTCGACGAAAAGATCCAAAGGTGTGGAAATCAAAACCACAGAACGAAGTTACGGTTCGTCGACCCAGTAATGTTCCCGTATCTGTCTGGAATAGGATGGGTCCATTACAAAGGTTCAATCTCGTAAGTGGTGTCCTCCGTTACAACCCTACGACTAAGAAAACTTCACGAACTGACCTACGGAGTCCGTCGTCTACTCGTAAGAGTTTTACAAAAAAGAAATCTGTTCGTAAGAAGGT
>PCBE01000104.1 GCA_002731295.1 Acidiferrobacteraceae bacterium
TCCCGATCGATGGTGGCATACCAGGCCGTGTCACGGTTGCGCTGCTTGTAGACCGTGGCCTGACGGAAGACACCTTCATAAGACAGGCCCAGTCTCTGAGCCGCTATTCGGGATGGCGCATTGAGCGCATCGCATTTCCACTCATAGCGTCGGTAGCCGAGTGTAAATGCCTGTTCCATCATCAGGTACATCGCTTCGGTCGCGGCCGGTGTTCTTTGCAGTAGCGGGGAGTAGTGGATATAGCCGACCTCGATCGAACCAGCGGATGGCGTGATTCTGAGGTAACTGGCAATCCCAACACTTGTCTGACTTTCACCATCTATGATGGCAAAGAAAAATGGATCATCCAGCTTGGCCATGTCACTCAGCCAGATGTAGAACTCGGCATAGTTCTCGAATGGGCCCTGCGGCAGGTAGGTCCAGTTGCGGCCTTCGGAATCGAGCGCATACGCATCGAACAGTGATTGTCCATCACGGTCCGCGTCGAGGCGTTCGAGCCGGCAGTAGCGTCCGATCATCGGTTCGCCGGGTGGCCTGACCGGTGGGGTCCAGTCGCCAATAGAAAATCCAATCGGTTGAATGGTCATCGCTTTAGATTGTTTTCGCCGTGTGAAATTGCCGGCTCAGATGAATTAATGCCCACCGCACACCTCTGATGATACCGATGCGACTGATTCAACGATCAAGCGAGCAAAATGCTGTTGAACCGGGTCCCAGTAGGGCGATAGTACGCCACCATCAAACCCGTCGGATAAGCGCCCGGCCTGCATGCGCTCCAGGATGCCAATGTCTTCATTGTTGAGATCATGCCAATTATTAATGACCACATTACGCGCCTTTGTGTATTGATCACTATTTGCGCCGTCGCCGACAAAATAGAGTCCGATCGATTCTTTGCATCGATCAGGTCCTGATGGTGTCGCAACAAAGGTGGCGAGTTGGTCCGGAAAAATCTCAAATGCAAAATTGGGGAACAAGACATACCAGTCTCCGCGCCTTTTCTTGTCACTCGAAAGGTTCGGAAAGTACGGCAATCCCTCGCCGCGGGCAGGATCCGTTTCCTTGAATTCGTAGCCGCATGAAAGAATGTGATTTTCGAATACCGGTGGACTTCGTTCTGCCATCGAGACAAATGAATTAAGCCAGGGATGACAGGAGAAGACGTGATAAGGCTCGATGAAATTTTCGATTACCAATTTCCAGTTCGCATGAATATCGAATTCCAGCTCGGTACCAAAATTCAAGGCGCTCAGATCGTAACCATCAAGTTTATTGACTAGGGGCTCAATATGCGCTGAAAAATCAGCGGCATTCCCATCTAAGTTAACAAATACCCAGTCGTTCCAGGTTTCACATCGAATTTCGATCAAGTTTGATTCCCGACATTGGTCGGGGTTGACGTCGTGTTTGTCACCGCCGAAAAAATGAGGTCGTGCCAGCAATTCGCCGCTGAGGCTGTAGCTCCATGAATGATTGGGGCAGACGATCGTGCGGCATTTGGATTTCCATTCATCGACCAGCATCGCACCGCGATGCCGGCAGACGTTGTGAAAGGCTCTGATGGCGGTTTCATCACTTTTAGCCAGCAGGATGGGTTGTCCAGCCACCTCCACGGGTAACAGGTCGCCAACATTAGGGAGTTTGTGAGCAAAGGCAGCGAATACCCAGGTGTTTTTGAAAAGTGAGTTCTGCTCCAGCTTGAAAAATGCCGAATCAGTGTAGGCAGCATTTGGCAGGGCAGACCCCTGAGCAGTGGGTTCAGTGATGCGTGTCCATAGATCCGGATCAAACCAATGGTCGTTGCCCACCAGGCGCTCCTGTCGTATCGAGAGAATTCATCGGTCCTCTATGCTGCTTCTTTTCCCTGTGAAATGCTCCGCAGGCTCACCCGGAGTGTCTTCACTGTAAAGACCAGGCGGCCTGAAATCCATCCAGAACTGCCTCTTCAACGGTTCTGGGGATGAGCGCGTCACCGATTTCTATGAGTGTGGGTCGTTTGTGCGTGCCTGTTGACTCGAATAACCAGTCACATCCCCTATTTGATTGGGGTGCGTAGCAACTGACGATCGTGTCGACGTTTTCGCAGATGATCGGTTCACCGTTGATCATATGTTGGAAAAATGCCGTGCGATCCTGCGCTCCGAAAAAACGGGCGAAGTTGATTAATTCAACATTCAGACTCTGCAGTTCACCGATCCATTGGTCGCGAACAATACCCGGAATCGACTCGCCAGGAATACTGGCACCCGACAGCAGCCTCACGTGATGCCCTTCCTGTGCCAGTTTATGGGCAACCCCAAGACCGGTCCAATCGCATGCCCAGTCTGCGATGACAACATTCTGTCCTATTTTTTTGTGTCGCTGGATGACAGACCAAGCGTGAACGAGTTCTACATCGTTTACTTCAACTTCTGGCAGCCGGGTCACTGCGCCTGTTGCGACAATTATTGTGTCGGGCTCGAATTCGTTGATCGTCTCACTGGATACGGTTGAATTTAAGCAGACCTCGACACTGTTTCGCTCCAATTCATGGACAAGATTAGTGGTGACACCACCGAATTCAGCCCGACCAGGCAGTAATTCTGCAAGATTTACCTGGCCGCCGAGCCTTGCCTGCTGCTCAAAAAGTACAACCCGATGCCCGTGTTCTGCTGCAGTCACAGCGGCTTTCATTCCGCCTGGGCCGCCACCGATGACCATGACAGTTTTCGTTGATTGTGATGGTTGGATATTCTGGAAAAGCTGCTCTCTACCGGTTCGTGGATTCTGGATGCAGGAAATTGCGTGGTGCGTTAGACGATGCCCCACACAGGCTTGATTGCATCCGATGCAGGCGCGAATATGATCGCTCTTGTTCTGGGTGACCTTGTTTACGAACTCTGGATCGGCAATCAGTGCCCGCGCCATGCCAATCATGTCGGCCTTACCATCGGACAAGATTTCTGAAGCCGTCTGAGGTTGGTTGATTCTTCCTGCAACCAGCACTGGTTTCGAGACTGCGTTTTTCAGCCGCGCAGCATCGTCTGCAACATAAGCATGGGGGATAGCCATGGGTGGAAAGACATGAATCCAGCTACCGGGAGAAGACGATGAACCAGCAATCACACTGAAATAGTCCAGGTCATCGTCCTCTTCCAATGCGCTACAGATTCTGATGACCTCATCGGGGTCCAGGGCGGTTTCCGTCTTCTCGTCCAGGGTGATACGAATTCCTAAGGCTTTCCCTTGACCAATGGCCTTTCTTGTTTGTGTAACCGTTTCGCGTAAGAATCTCAGCCGATTTTCGAAGCTGCCGCCAAATTCATCTTCGCGTCGATTTGTTGCCGGGTTTAGAAATTGAGCAATCAGATAACCCATGCTCGCTAGAATTTCGACCCCATCTAAATCCGCTTCCGCCAGACGCACAGCTGCCTTGGCGTAGCTATCGATGACCTCCCAGACCATTTCATTGGGCATGGGCCTGGGTACCACGCGATAACGATCATCGGGAATATCAGACGGAGAGTAGATTAATGGTTTTGATCCGTCATGGGTGTATCGAACGGCACGCCCCGCATGGAACAGCTGCCCGAATACCGATGTGCCATGTTCCCTGCAACCTCTGGCTAGCTTTTTTAGTCCAGGAATAATGGTGTCACGACCCGCGTTCAAGTAAGCCGACTCGAACTCGAAGCTCGGGTGAAAAGCCATGCCCTCGAGAATGATCAGGCCCACGCCACCTCTTGCGCGGGCTTCGTGGTAGGCGATCAGGTTATCCGTAACGACACCTTCGGATCCCAACGTCGTGCCGTGTGGAGGATTGAAAATCCTGTTCGGTATCCTCGCTGGTCCTAGATCTATTGGTTCAAGCAGGTTCTCGTACATTTTCTACCACTGCTAAGTTGGTAATGGAGATGTCTTCTATCGCAACGGAAAGGCCTTTGGGAAATTGTAAGTATCGACTATCATGAGTTGTGCGTCTATTGAAATGAGAATGGCTGGCGGATGGGGTTAGTCGAGACTTGTGATGCTGGAGTTGTCCATACCTTGGATCCTGCGTACTACACGAGCGACGCGATCTATCAGCAGGAATGCTTCGGACTCTTTATGTACACCTGGCAGTTTGCCGGGCACGTCTCACAGGCGCCCAATCCTGGTGATTACTTCACTTTTGAGATTGCCGGCCAGCAGCTTTTCTGCATTCGCAATTACGATAACGTACTGCTCACGTTCTATAACGTCTGTCAGCATCGTGCGCATGAACTCGTTAAGGGTCAGGGCCACCGTGATAAGGCGATTGTCTGCCCATACCATGCCTGGGCATATCGCCTGGATGGTAGTTTGCTGCGCGGCCCTAATATCGAAGTCATGCCCGAGTGGGCTAGAGACAGCATCTGTCTGACATCGGTATCTACTCAGGAGTTTTGTGGATTTATCTTTGTTAACCTGGATGATGAAGCCGAGCCAATGGGAAGCTGGTTTCCGGAAGTAGAAACCCAGTTGCGTGATTTTGTTCCCGATATCGATTTACTGAAGCCTATCGAGACAATCTCTGTGAACGAAAAATGCAATTGGAAGGTCTCGGTTGAGAACTATTCGGAGTGTTATCACTGCCGGATCAATCACAGGACATTTGCCACGGGTGTCATCAAAGCCGAAACCTACGATATCAAACCTCAGGGATACTGCCTGCGCCACACCACGGAGTGTCAGAACCTGGATCAGATGAGTTATCCCATTGACCTCGATGCCAACACCCATGCAGGTGATTATTCATCGTGGTTTCTGTGGCCCACATTTTCTTTCCAGGTCTATCCCGGTAATGTGCTTAATACCTATCACTGGCAGTCGACGTCGGTGGATGAGGTGATGGTCTCGCGGGGTTGGTATACGGTTGACGGAAAGCCATCGGACCTCATTCACGACCTGGCAGTCCAAGACCGCGAGACCACGGTCGAAGAGGATATCCACCTGGTTGAGTCGCAACAGCGGGGATTCAAGAATCGCGGTTATAGGCCAGGACCTTTGGTCATCGATCCGGCAGGTGGTGTGAACTCTGAGCATTCGATTCAGGTGTTGCAGCAGTGGATGCGCGACGGGTGTGAGCCATAATCAACGATGAAAATCACCAGTATTACGCTGTGGCAGAAATCACTGCCGCTAGCCAAGCCCTACTGGTTGTCGGGTGGGCGGCTTAAGTTCGAGGTGCTGGACAGTACTTTTGTTCGTATAGACACGGATGAAGGGATTTCCGGTTGGGGAGAAGGTTGCCCGTGGGGGCACACGTACCTGCCGGCGCATGGCCCGGGTGTTCGGGCGGGTATCGAAACAATGGCATCTTCGATTCTGGGTCTGGATCCACGACAGACGGGCCCGATCAACCACCAGATGGATCTCGCACTGCCTGGTCACCTGTATGCCAAGGCACCAATCGACATCGCCTGCTGGGATATCGCTGGACAGGCCGCGGAATTGCCAATAGGAGAACTTCTGGGCGGGCGTTACCCAGAGCCGATACCGGTGGCGTCGTCAATTTCAACCGGTACGCCCCGGGAGATGTTGGCGGATATCGAGCGATACCGTACGCACGGATACCGAGTGCATTCCGCGAAAGTGGGTGCTGATGCCTTACAAGATATTGAACGAATTCGGTTTCTGGAGGCCCACCGGGAACCAGACGAAGTTGTGTTTTATGATGTCAATCGTGCCTGGACGCGGGCAGAGGCGGTGACCGTGATGAATGCCGTGTCTGACCTACCGGTCACCTTCGAGCAGCCCTGCGAGACACTCGACGATTGTTTGGCGGTGCGGCGTGTCACATCACATCCTATGGCCATTGACGAGCGGCTCGATACGCTCAACGATATGACACGTATCGTCAGTGACCGCATCGCTGAATTGATCAACATCAAGATCAACCGTGTGGGTGGCCTGACCCGGGCAGCCCGCATACGCGACCTGGCGTTGGCTCATGGCATCGGCATATCCGTGATGCCGACCGGGGGAACGGTCCTCGCCGATACCGATGCGATACAGTTTGCGCAGACCATTCCGGATCCCTATCGACTCAGGGTGTGGTCATGCCAGGACATGATCACGGTTGATCCCGCCCCCGGCCGGGGTGCGCGTGTGAAAGACGGTCTGTTGGCTGCACCGGAAGCTCCGGGTCTGGGTGTTGCCCCTGACGAGCAATGGCTGGGCGAACCAGTTGCTGCCTACTCTCTGAAACGCACATGACTCGAAAACGAGATACGGCACCATTGGCACATATACCTGACACCATGCAGGCGGTTGTACTGACGGGCCACGGTGGCCTGGATAAGCTGGTGTTTCATGATGATTGGCCCACACCGGTTCCGCAGGTCGACGACGTGTTGATCCATGTGGGCGCTTGCGGGCTCAACAACACGGATGTCAACACCCGCAGTGCCTGGTACTCCAAAGGCAACATGGAAGCGACCACCGGAGATGCCCTGGCGGGTGCCGATGGGGAGGATGGCACCTGGGGCGGCAGCCCAGTCAGTTTTCCACGAATACAAGGTGCGGATGTTGCCGGTATCGTGGTGGCGGTAGGGCCTCAGGCTGATGTCACACTCATCGGGCAGCGGGTGCTGGTCGATGGCTGGCTCCGCGACTGGGGTGATCCCATGAATCTCGATAAAACCAGTTACTTCGGCAGTGAGTGTGACGGCGGCTATGCCGAATACACCAAGGTCAGTCAGCGTCAGGTCCATCCAATCGATTGCGCATTGTCCGATGCGGAGCTGGCAACGTTCGCCTGTAGCTATGTTACGGCAGAAAATATGCTGAATCGTGCCCAAGTCGCGGCTGGTGATACCGTGCTGGTGACCGGGGCGTCAGGTGGTGTTGGGTCTGCTCTGGTGCAGCTGGCCAACCGACGTGACGCAGTTGTGGTTGCGCTATGTGGTGCTGATAAAGCTAAGGCGGTGAATGACCTCGGTCCTGCGGCGGTGCTTGAACGTAATGTGACAGATATCCGATCACGACTTAAGGCGGCGATCGGCCGCGATACCGTCGATGTAGTGGCAGATGTGGTTGGGGGTGCTCGGTGGCCACAGCTGATCGATGCCATTGCGCGCGGGGGACGTTATACCTGTGCTGGAGCCATTGCCGGACCGGTCGTAGAATTCGACCTGCGGACGTTCTATCTACGGGACCTCATCTTTACCGGTGCCACGGTGGCACCACCCGGCGTGTTTGAGGATCTGGTGCGCTATATTGAGCAGGGTGATATCAGGCCCTTGCTTGCAGCGACCTTCCCTTTGTCGCAGTTTCATGCCGCTCAGCAGGCATTTATCGACAAGCACCACGTAGGAAATATCGTGGTGTGTCCAGGCACTTAATGTCTAAGCAACAGATCCACAGACTATGAAAGAGCGTACGACACAAGAATCGGAGTACAGCAAAGTACAAAAGGTGCGTGATGTGTCGGCAGCACTGCTGAACGGGGCGTTTGATCCGGTCGCTGATGACCGATCTGCCGCACCCGAAGATGATGTGCCCACAGCGGACCAGTTTGCGGTTCACCTGATCTGGACCGGCCGTGATGCCATGCTGCCCGAACGGCCTTATCTGATCCGTCTCGCGAGCATCGAAACGACCGTCCAGATCACGGATCTGTCGTATCGAGTTGAGCCAGATACGCTGGAGCAGCTCGCAGCTAAAACGCTGGTTGAGGGAGAGATCGCCTACTGCAAGATCGCCCTGGATCGGGCGGTACCGTTCGCCGATGGCAACAGTGATGACTGGGCCGGGGCGTTTGCCCTGGTCGATAAGGCTCAGAAACTGACAGTGGGCGCCGGTGTGATCGACTTTTCGTTGCGCCGGGCTACCAATGTGGTGTGGTACGACATGGACGTCGATAAGGCAGCACGTGCACGGACTAACCAGCAGACACCGTGCGTCCTGTGGTTTACCGGTTTATCGGGCGCCGGTAAGTCGACCATTGCTAACCGGGTGGAACAGAAACTGCACGCGATGGGTAAACGCACTTATCTGCTCGATGGGGACAATATTCGTCATGGACTCAGTCGTGATCTTGGATTTACTGATCAGGACCGCGTCGAGAACATCCGGCGCGTTGCGGAAGTCGCTAAGCTGATGGCCGATGCGGGTCTGATCGTTATGGCGTCGTTTATTTCACCGTTTCGCTCTGAACGGGTGATGGCTCGCTCGCTCATGAGTGAAGGTGAGTTCGTGGAGATTTTTGTGGATGCGTCGCTTGCGGTTTGCGAGGCCCGTGATCCGAAATCGCTTTACAAAAAGGCAAGAGCCGGGCAGTTGAAGAACTTCACCGGTATAGACTCGGCCTACGAACCGCCGCAAAACGCAGAAATCGNCCTCAACGCCGAAGATACAGACCCNGATACGCTCGTAGAACAGNTCATTTCGTATCTTCAAACGCGCAACTATTTATAAGAAGTGNTTGCCATTGGAGCACACATGAACGACTACCAGAAACCAATCCACTGGTCGGATTCGAAAAANAAATTGTTCCCTCATCAGGTTGGTTTTACCTGTCCGCCGCGGGATTTCGATGCTTCGCCGTCGGATTTTCTGCGCATGGCACCGGAAACCGTGGGTGTACACGGCAGGATGCTGCACNTGCCGTCATATACGCATCAACTCTCCCAGCGAAAGGAGAACCTCAACCTGCTGGAGGAATTTGTCGAATGCATGGCCAACAACGGTGCTGANGTNTGCGGTCAGGTCGGCTCGAACTGGGTGCATGCCAGCGGTTTGGGGGTCGAGGGCATNCGCGAGTNCTGCGAACAGCTCAGTGAGACTTATGAAACGCCGTTTCACATGGCGGGCTATGCCATGGTGGAGGCCCTGCGTGAACTGNGTGTCGACAAGGTTGCGCTGAACGGCGTCTATCACTGGCCGGANTGGTGGCAAGGCACGGCAGGCTTTTTGAAAGAAGCGGGGTTTGACGTNGTGTGGGCTGGCAACTTTGTTGACCAGGGCTGGTTTGAGAGTCAGGAGGCTCTTAACGACTGTATCTGGTGTTTTGACGGTGATCTTGCCCGTAAATCCTTTGAGTACATTGCCACCAAGGCGCCGAATGTAGATGCCTANCTNGCNATCGGCATGAGNAATTATCGGCGCGACAGCGATGGCCTGGCACAGCGTTTCGTCTCATTGGAAGTNGGGCTCGAGAAAATGTTGGGNAAACCACTCATCACACATGACAACGCGCTTTACTGGCGNNTNTTNAAGACGCTGGGTCTGGCGCCCGTCACTGAGCAGGGTAATTTGTTGTCTTCGCTGAAGGACTAAAAGCNGTGCATGAGATTCTCGTGCTATGGGCAACACCTCGGTCTACCGGNACNGCNTTTGAATGGATGATGCGCCAGCGCGGTGATCTCACGTGTTTNCACGAACCATTCGGAGAATGGTGGTACGAGGGTGATGGCGCGCCGTGGCCCCGGTTGACACCGGACAGTCCCAGAAAGCCTGGCCTGACGTTTGCGCTAGTCTGGTCCAACCTTCAACGGGCAGCGGCGCAAGGNCCGATTTTCTCCAAGGATTTTCCCCACTACATCGAGAAGCACTGGACCGATGAGTTTCTGAGTCACTTCACACATACCTTTCTGATTCGTGATGCGGCGAAGGTCGTCACCAGCGTGCAAAAGCGCTGGCCAGACGTGCACCTNAAGGAACTGGCATTTGCGGAGCAACGTGCACTGTTTGACCGTATCTNAGATCGAGACGGTCAGGCACCACCGGTTATTGATTCGGATGATCTGCTCGAAAATCCGGAAGGCATTGTCCGTGCTTATTGTNATGCTGTTGGTCTACCGTTTATNAAAGAGGCACTCACCTGGGAGGCGGGTATCAATACGAGTTCATATAGCTGGTATGACNGCGGATCCTGGCACGAGAAATTGAAAGGCTCGACTGGACTAAAACCGCAGAAGCCGGGTTACACGGATATTTCCAGTGCGCCGCACCGCGCCAAACAGTTGTACAAAAAAGTACGGCNACATTATGAGCACCTTTATCAGTATCGNTTGATANCCTCNTAGGACANATTCCGAGAGCTGTTAAGACGTCTTCCTGTCATTCAACCAGCTGTGCCAACACATCTTCTCTACGCGCTGGATTAAGACCCAGGGTATTCTGTATAAAACTCTCAGCCGAGCCGTAGTATTCTGACATTGCTGCAAAAGCTGCTTCCAGGTAGTGCGTGTCGGCCGTAAAAACGGCCTTCCGNACTTCGTCNGATTCTTCTCTGAGNACATCTGTCGGCATTTCCCAGTATTTATTTGATAGCAGGTAGTCATCGAATACCGTTTCACGAGAGGCTCCGAGTGCGGTCAGCAGCAGGGCAGCCGCCAGACCCGTGCGGTCTTTGCCGGCCACACAACAGAAGGCCAGCGGAAAGTTATTCGGNTCCAAAATACTGTTGAAGAAGAGCTTATAGGCATCTGCGTGGTCCAACACTAAAGATCGGTAGATATCCGCTAGTATTTTTCGCGCACTTGTGCCCGTGAGTTTTTCACCGGAAAGNGCNGAGCGAATCAGCACGCTGACACTGATGGGNGNCGCAATGGTTTTTGTGTTTGCGCTGAACGACACTTCGATAGGCACTTTCTGTTTCTGTTTGTCATCTCGGAAATCACAAAGGGTNCGNATGCCCAGTGTCTGGAGCCGGCTCAGNGTGTCGGCATCCGTCGTAGAGATCTCGTTAGAGCGGTACAGTGTNTGCCAGCGCAATGANCCGCCCTGTACCGCATAGCCGCCCAGATCCCGCAGGTTACTGATGCCCGGGATNGGTCTNCGAANNGGTGGTGNTGTCATCGTGCCACGAGTGGCGGNNGGAACACAGCCATTAAAGCGTTGCAGACGATACGATTAACCTATCTGTCAATCAGTCCAGCAANGACGGTTCCAGCGGNTCGCTAGAGAGCATTTCATAACCGTCCGAGGTTACCAGTACCTGCTGTTCCAGTTTAACGCCGTCGCGTTCCCCGACAGCACCCATGTAACTCTCCACACAAATTATCATTCCTGCTTCCAATGTCCCNCTGTAGGGATTGGGTCCACGAAATANAGGATTCACTCTNGGATATTCATCACACATGCCTACCCCGTGAATGACACAGGTGTAAGCGTTCTGATGAAANGCCTCTGGCGGCACAAAGGCTTGTTGCTGGAAGGCGTCCAGAGTGATCCCCGGCCGGATCAGNNGTAGATTGTGTTCGATCTCATCCAGNGCAAGGCGATAGAGTTCTTTCTGACGTCTGGTTGGCATTGCCGGACCGCAGTGCAAGGTCCGAGAAATATCGGCGCAGTAGCCCTGCGGCCCGACCATNTCGGTGTCAANGCCCACCAGGTCCCCTGATTCTACGCGCCTGAGCGTGGCTTCCTGCATCCAGGGGTTGATTCGCGGCCCAGAAGCGAGCATGCGACCGTCGTGCCAGTCACCGTTGTTAGCAAGGTTGGCGTAGTTGAGTAAGCCCCACAGTTGGGCTTCGGTCACGCCTGCATGAACTGCTGTTTTTAGTTTGGCGATTCCGTGNTCGGCGACAGCGATCGCCCAGCGGATACAGTTGATCTCATCTTCCGATTTGATCACCCGCGCGTTTTCGGAGGCCAGTACACCATCGATCACTTCAAGTCCTGCCGCCTCCAGCGCCTGGGTGATACTGGGATTGACGTATTCGACGGCCACCCGCCGATTGTCGGTACCGATCTCTTTAAGGTAATTGACCACATCACGCGCCAGTTCCTTTGCATTACTCTCAAGCTCTGTTGCACCATCGAAGTAGGAAATCGGCCGGGCCTTGCGGAATTCATCCGCCATGGGGGCAGAATCCAAGGCGCCATGGATGACTACCGGGCCATCAACGGGTACAAACAGGTAGGCCGTGGGAATGTGTGACTGAAACAGTGCATAAGCCCGGTAGTCGACCGCATACCGGAGGCTGACCGGATTGACAAGCAGGCACATTGCGGCCCCGGTTTCTTGAATACATGACCGAAGCCGCGTCAAACGATGGATATGCAGGCGGTCGATGTCGATTTCGGGTGCCGACTTAACTCGGGTGAGATCGCTCCAGTCATCTTGGGAAACCAGCCGATCAGGAGAAAATTGATTCACGATGTAATTATCCTGTTGATGGTATGTGGTCTAAGCTCATGGATTGGGTCCGCCCAGTTCGGAGCCAGACGACACCCGCAGTAGGGCATAGGATAGTGTCCTTTTTCAGGTGACCTCAGCTGCACCGCTTAAGTCAATAGTATTGCCCGTTGCTTGGGGTGCTGCACCGCTGGCGAAGAAAGTAATCAAGCTAGCCACCTCTTCCGGCGTCGCCACACGCCCGGTGGGATACATCGCTGCCATGGCGGCGAGTCCTTTCTCCTCAATTACCGGGCTCACCATGTCGGTCAGTACAAAACCCGGTGCGATGCCGTAGGCAAGGATATTGTCTTTCGCGCAATCCCGGGCGATGGTTCGATTGAGAGCCAGCATACCGGCCTTGGAGGCACCGTAGTGCAAGTGGTCGATATTGTCGCCTCGTTTGCCAGAGCGGCTCGAAACATTGATCAGCACGCCGCCACCGCTTTCACGAAAGTGGGTGACGGCACGGCGGCAAAGTTGGGCGGCGGCCAACAGGTTGATGCGCAACGTTCGTTGCCAGTCGCCAAGCCAGCGATCAAGATCAAGGTTCAGGGGTGACTTTTCGTAGATGCCCGCGTTATTGACCAGGACATCGATACGACCGTGCCAGGCTACGGCATTATCCCACAGGCGTTCAGTTTCGCTTTCAGATGTGAGGTCTGCCTGACATAGATGAATCGAAGGCTCACCAAATTCATGAGCGAGTGCCTGTGCAGCGGTAAGGTTGGAGCCGAAGTGAACGACTACGCTGCCGCCCTGGGCGACGAGTTGGCGTACGGTGGCTGCCCCAATACCGCGCGAGCCCCCCGTCACGAGTATGGTCTTGCCGGTCAAGTCAATCATCTGTTTTAGATACGATTAATTTGTTTGTAGATCTCCTTGATGAAAAGTCTACCTGATTGGCAGGCTGGGAACTGTCAGGAAATTAGGCCCAGTTCCTTCTGTCAGGGGGTGATGTGTCAACCCGATGACCAGCAGTAGCAGGGGGCCATTGTTCTGCTTGAGCTGGTGTCATAAAGCGCTGACCCATTTAATAAGGGTCAGAGTCAGGGCAATCACGGCAACTGCTGCGATAGACGCTGAAATTCACCATGGGTTGTTTGTCGGCGTTGGGTGGTACCAAACAGGGTTACCCGGGCCAATTGGACGTTATCCCCAGTTCCCGGGGGGTTGAACTCATGAGCCGACGCTACACACCTTACAAGATGTTCCGCTTCATGGAAAAACTGGACAGTCTTCTATTTAATGAGGAAGGTGTTGTTGGTTTACAGCAGCAGGATCGCCCCTAACAGCAACAGTAGGGCGCTGGATATTACAGGAATTCTCTGGGTCTTTTTGTCGATTATTTCTATTATCTGAGACTGCTCCAAAGCCCGATTTCTATACCTCGTCCGTAACGCTGATTTGAGTGGGATCGGAAGCTGTCTGTTCATTCGATAGTCGCTCAGGTGATAGTTGGTTTGATGCTGATCATTCAGATCATCAATGACGCAGACCACATCAGTATTTTCCATCAGAGCAACAGCGTCCAAGAGAGNTTTAGCATTGTGGGTTGACGGACTCTTGATGTCGCCGCATGAAATAGCCATGTTGATGATACTCCCGCCATGTTGCCTTTTGGGATAACAATGCTAGGGTCAAATTCACTCTTGATTACTGACCGTAGCCAAGGAAGTGCACCTTCTCAGAAATCGGCTTTAAGAGTGAGTTCGTGGCACGAGCCACAGATTGTCCCGCTTCACAGATAGTGCTTGTATTCGAAAACCTGAGGATAAGCCAATTGACTTAGATCAAAACAAGAGGCTGCCTGGCCAACGATACTGCGAAGTGTAGTTGAGTATTTATCGACTCGTTCTTTTTCTTGAAAAAATATTCAACCTCCAGCCAACAATAGTTGAGTGCGATGGCCAATGAATATCTATAGGGGAATCGATGAACAAAGCTTTGCCAGTGAGCCATACAATAGATGCTTCTGGAATGTTGCTCACCTGTGAGCGTGAAGCTGATCCGAATTTCAAGTTTATACCGCTTATAGTGCGGATGAAACTAGATCTGGCTGGAGTTAAGATAAGTTTAGACGACTGGCGGGCGCTTTCTCTTGAACAGCGCATAGGTTTGATTTCTTCAGCGAGTGACAATGATGTCAGTTTGTTCAAACATGCACTGATGTCGATGTTGGAAGAGATTGGAAGTGTTACCGACTACACAGTATCTGAGGTGCCCACTGTTAGTGCTAATTGGCTGGAAGGCACTGAGCCTGAAACTGTCGAAAAATTTAGGAAACTCGCTCAACTTGAAGTTGATTGGCATGCTCTAAGTTACTTTGGACGTTTTATTCTTTGCTATGCAGTCAAAAAAGATAGTGCAGAGTTTTGTCAGCAGGCAATGCAGGAATTGTGTGATCCGAAGCAGGTTCAGCGAGCTGATGTCAATAGTTCGAAGCCCGAACTGAATAGTACTTTTGGCTTCGACATACACAGTTGATCTCTGACTTGGATCAACAACCAACACTTACGATCATATACGACTGTACTGTGTGTATTCAATTTGGCCTATACACCAAGGTAACAGCCATCTCAGCTAAGGAGGAGAAATTACAAAAAATAATGCAAAACTGTCTCCGACTTGTTGGTTTGGCAGTAGGGGACAGAGGTATCGGAATTGAGCGTTGGAAGCGAAAGCAAGCACTCACATTACTGATCTTGGTCAAGGAAGTGCGCCTTCTCAGAAATCGGTCTTAATAGTGAGTTCGTGGCACGAGCCACAGATTGTCCCGCTTCACAGAGTGGCGTGGCTCGCGTAATATACGAGCAATAACCTAGCTTCAGTTAAAAGTTCAGTGAACAAAAGTACTAGCACAATTGCTTCTGAACTGATCGAATTTTCATCCGATGCAGCTCTGGCTATCGACAATGAACGTCGAGTCGCTGCATGGAATCATAAGACGGAACAACTATTCGGTTACTCGGCAACCGAGGTGGTTGGCAAACACTGCGGTGACGTTCTGCGGAGTACTTTATATAAAGGTGAGCCTCTTTGTACCCCAGATTGTGAAATTTACAACTGTTTCCTGAATCACCAACCGTTCGGCGCAGGCGGTTGTCGCATACGCCACAAAGACGGTAATTGGGTCACCGTCAACCTCTCTTCGCTGATCATGCCGGACCAACCCCGAAGTTCCGACGGCGGCTCAGTAGTAGTCATTGTCTTTTTTCGGGATCCGAAAAACCAACCAGACAGCCCACCGTTGGGGCAGAAACTGCAAATATTCACCCTTGGTCGTTTTTGTTTGGCATTTG
>PCBE01000007.1 GCA_002731295.1 Acidiferrobacteraceae bacterium
GATTTGATGCGAGTGGATTGCAATTCCATACCACGTACGACCGGATCGCCGCAGGATCCTGGAGTAATGCTGGTATGTCCATCTGGCTGACAGGGGAGGGCCCGTCGTTTAGCTGTGGCTTTTCGTAGATCGATGGACCTCCACGGCGTCCGCCGATGCCTATCGTATCGTTCAAATAGTAGAAACCTGCACCTGGTTTTCCGATATTGCCGGTAATCGCAGGTAACATTGCGCAGGCGCGGAAGATATTTCCACCCTGTGGTTGACGCTGCAGCCCCTGGCCGAGCCACAGTAGCGACGGTCCGCGGGCATACGATCGTGCCGCTTGTTCGATTAGTGTTGTTGGTATCCCGGTTTCTGATTGCCCCCATTCAGGGGTGCAGTTCTCGATCGATGGCAGAACTTCTTGATAACCCTGCACGTGATTCTTGATGTAGTTCTCATCCACCAGAGACTCTTTCTTCATGATATGCAGCATGGAGAAGGCAAGCGCTGCGTCAGCTCCCGGACGCACCTGAAGATGAAGGTCGGCAGATGTGGCGGTCTCGGTTCGCACAGGATCGATCACAATGACCTTAGCACCGTGCTCACGCAGCCAGTGCTGGTACACATGAGGTCCGCAGTGTGCAGGATTCGCTCCCCAGATCAGAATGCACTTACTGTCTTTTGACGTACGGGGATCGAAGCCTGCAGCAGAATCACCGAAAACGTAACTCAAGGCCGCATGCCCCGCAGCGTTGCAAATGGTGTCCGGATCAACCTCGGTCGCACCGATATGGTTAAAAAACCGTTTCGGAAATTGTCCAGCAATGACGGAACATGTTCCGGTGTAATGGGTATGATAGATTCGATCGGCACCGTGCTCGCGATCGATATCACCAAACCTATTAGCAACCTCTGCGAGGGCGTCGTCCCAGGAAATCCGTTCGAATTTTCCGCTTCCCTTTTTCCCCGATCGTTTCAGCGGATACAGCAAACGGGCGTTTTCATCGAGCCATACTCCGTTGTAGCTAACAGCACATTTAGCGCAAAGTGGCCCTCGCGTTGAAGGATGGTCGCGATTGCCTTTTACCTTAATAATCTCCCCGTTTCGTTTGTGCACAATGATGCCGCACCCATCATAACAGTCCCGTGGACAGGTGGTCTTGATCCACTGTTCTTGGTTCGTGGCTGACATATTCATAGATCAATTTAGTTGAAAGTAAGTATCCTCGTTCACCCGCTTCTATAATGGTGTAGGGTCGATTAATGAATCGTTAGAGGTTAAGGATATGATTACTGTCGTCGTGACTTTNTCAATACCAAGTGAGGTGAGTGCAAGTGTTCTTGAGNAAAAATTCCTTGAAACAGCTCCAATGTATCTTGAAACTCCAGGCCTGGTTCGAAAAAATTATCTTTATGATCGTGCGACGCTCGAAGCTGGAGGGTGTTATACGTTTCAGGATAAGAAAAGCGCTGAACTATGGTTTAATGAAGAAAGAATAGCATGGATCACAGAGCGTTACTCTGCTCCAGANATTCGCTATTTCGAAACGCCAGTTATTGTTNATCAGGATACTGGTCTCATAGATAACCCCGGATACTGATCCTTGCAGAGGCGAAATGGATTTNCACCAAGANCTTGTCGTAATTGATGGGCTGATCGTTTCCAATTTTTCTCGGTCCGTTTTTGAAGACATGCGGCGTGGCGGTGTGACTGCTGCCAACTGCACCTGCTCGATATGGGAAGGATTCCAAGCGACAATGGACAATATTGCATCCTGGAAGAGGCATTTCCGGGACAACGACGACCTGTGGCCGGTCGTTCTGAGTTTGTGGAAGAGGCACTTGTCCGAGGCTTTCAATTCGACATTGATGAAAATTACCAGTTCGATCGTACGGATGCGTCCTGGGCTGTCGACGCGACCGAGCTTAACGACATCTGGCGGAAACGGATTAAGAACGAATACCTAGTACTTAAAGCCGCTGGGCAGTCGAATGAGCAAATTCTCAAGATACTGGGGGGTCGTTATCGCCAACTTGACCAACGCACGTCGCAAGTAACTGCAGAAAATGTCTTTGAGGAATTCGTCAATTCGTACCTATCAACTGTAGAGCCTCATACCAGCTATTTCTCTCCGGGGAAAACGCTAATTAGCGGCTATAAATTACTTGCTGGTGCAGCATTCGGTCGTAATGAACTGTGTCCCTCTCCTGCTGTTTTTCACCTCGGTGACCATTTTCTAGCCAATAACACTGGGGCGTTCGCCTTTGCGCAGTCGCAGGTTGTGTTACAGTCATTACGACCGCCGTTCTTGAAGGCGGTAGGTTCACAATCGACGGATAATTATCAACAGATTTCGACTATCAGGAGGAACGTTATGGCAATCAACCGAAAACTTCTATCCATTACCCTTGGCGGACTACTGTCCCTCACGGCGATTTCGACTGTCCACGCAGTGGACGAAGTCCGTCTAGGTACACTCTATCCAGTAACAGGGTCTGCTGCGCTGGCCGGGGGTCGCGCATTGGCGGCAGTGAAAACCGTCGTGGACATCGTTAACAACAGCTACGATCTTGATATCCCCTTGGCCCGGACCGAAGGTTTACCCAATCTCGGTGGTGCCAAGATAAAATTGATTGTTGCCGATCACCAAGGGAAACCGGAAATCGGACGAGCCGAAGCCGAGCGCCTTATTGACAATGAAAAAGTGGTCGCGCTTTTCGGCGCGTATCACAGTAGTGTCTCGGCCGCAGCCAGCAACGTCGCCGAACGTCGCGGAATTCCATATCTCACCGGCGAGTCCTCGTCACCAAAACTACATACCCGTGGCTTCAAGTGGTTCTTCCGTACCGGTCCTCATGATGGGCATTACACCAAGACTATGTTCGATTTCATCCGAGACTTTCAGAAGAACACCGGAATTGAAATCAAAACCGCCGCGATCATGCACGAAGATACCCAGTTTGGTGTCGACAGCGCCCGTGAGCAGGTACGCCTTTGCAAGGAAAACGGCATCGAAGTTGTTGCTAAGATTGCCTACCGTGCGAAGACGCCTTCTCTGACCGCAGAGGTGCAACTACTCAAGGCAGCTAACGCCGACGTATTTTTCCCAACCTCTTATGAGGGGGACGCTATCCTGACAGTTAAGACCATGAAGGAATTGGGCTACACCCCCAAACTGTGGCTTGCCCAAAATGCTGGCTACAATCAGCCTGGCTTCGCCAAGGCCGTAGGCGCCGATGCCGAGGGCATTATCTCCCGATCTCCATTTTCTATGGACATGGCCGAGAGAATTCCGCTGGTGGGGAAACTTAACGAAATTTACAAGAAGCATTCAGGCGTCGATATCTTTGATCCGCCGATTCGGACCTTCGTTGGAGCCTTGGTCCTGATAGACGCAATCAACCGCGCGGGATCCACTGACCCAGAAAAGATCCGGGACGCTCTACGGGCAACACGGTTCCCGGCAAGCGCAATCCCTATGCCTTGGAATGATATTGAGTTTGGTCCTGATGGCCAGAATAATGGCATCAGCACAGCACTGATCCAGATGCAGAATGGAACCTATTACTCAGTGTACCCATTTGAAGTTGCGGCCAAGAAAGTGATCTATCCCAAACCGGCGCTGTAGCAGAACTGTCTAATTGTCAAAAGGCTGGGTCCTTCGCTATGTGAAGGGCCCAGCTTTATTTTTTGTAACCAACCCTCAACGTCGTTGTACTCGTCAGATCGACACTGCCATCGGGGAAAAGCTTGACCCGGTAATCGTTTTCCCCACTTTCCGTTGACACGAGTCCGTTTCGAACATCCCGCGCGACCTGGTTTGGGTCCCGCGTGGCCGGGTCACCGAATCCGCCACCGCCGGCCAGTTCAAGGACCAGAGAATCGTTAGCCGGCACATGCTGCTGCCCTTTGGGCCGCAGCGCTGACCCCGAGCCCAAGTAAACCTTGCCCGGCAGACCCTCATGACCTCCGTTACGGCCACGTGGCGCATTGTCGACACGTTCGAACATCGCCAGCACATCAAACGGAATTCCATCGATGCCACCGATTTCAATCACCTGGCCGCACCCGCCACGGTAGGTTCCTGGCCCGCCAGAGCCTTCCCGGAATTCCTTGCGCCAGAAAACTACCGGTGAAATAGCCTCGGTTGCCTCGACTGGAATACCGCGAATACCACTCGGAAAGGCCGTCGCGCTGAGACCGTCCTTGGTCGGCCGGGCGCCCATGCCGCCAGCGTTGAAATGGAGAAGATCGAAGGCTGGGATTTCACTGTCGAAGTCCGCTGCGCCCCCAACAGCAGGCCCACCCCTAAGCTGCACGTTCCACAGTGAAGCTGACCCCTCGGACTGACAACCAGATTCCAGCACCTGGTGCAGGCAGCCCAGCACGGTGTCGGGCAGCAGGTGGCCTATGATATGACGAGCCGAGACGGCGAACGGTCGTTGAACATTCAGGATACAACCCTCCGGTGCAGAGAACGTGATCGGCAGTAACGACCCGTAGTTGTTCGGAATATCCGGTGCTACGGCACACTTCACGCCAAAGCACGTATAGGCCTTGGTGTAATTAAGAACTACGTTGATCCCGTATTTGCTCGCTGGTGAAGTACCGTTGTAATCCACGTTAATAAATTCATCGCCGATCGTCAGTTCGGCAACAAGGGTCACCGGCAGGTCGTAGCCGTCCATTGTCACACTGTTCGAGTATCTCCCTTTCTTGAGCTTGCTGATTCTTTCGATCGTCGCGAGCCTGGAATTTTCAATGATGAACTCACCGAGTGCCTCCAGGTTGTCTTCGTCGAACTCGTCCAGCATCCGGACCAGGCGCTCGCAGCCGATGTCATTGGCGCCCGCGAACGCATAGATATCACCGATGACCTGGCGTGGTTCGCGTACGTTAGTGCGTAGGATATCCATCAGCACGGTGTTCACCTCGCCTTTGCGGAACAGGTGCATAATCGGGATGTTCACGCCTTCCTCAAAAACCTGATTCGCGTCCGGCCCGAATCCGCGACCACCTATGTCAACAACGTGGCATGTGTTGGCAAACAATCCGACGACATTACCGTCGTGAAAGGTCGGAGTGACAACGGTGACATCGTGCAGGTGTCCAGATGTCTTCCAGGGATCGTTGGTGATGTACACGTCACCCGGCGCCATTGTGGCTATAGCATATCTGTCAATGAAGTGTGGGATCGCTTCGGCCATGGCATTGATATGGCCCGGCGTTCCGGTCACCGCCTGCGCCAGCATCCGGCCCTGGTTATCGAACACAGCCGCCGCCAGGTCACCTGCCTCTCGTACGCTAGTCGAAAATGCGGTCCGAATCAGCGTCTGGGCCTGTTCTTCAACAACCGAAATCAGGCGGTTCCACATGATCTGCATGCGGATCGATGACATTTCTGTGACTGAATTCATGATCCCTACTTCTCTGTCGTCTTTGCTTCCATAACTATGTAGTCGGAACGGATAATCCTGGCATGAAATCGCGAAGACACCACGGTCGCTGTGTCTTTCTCGACGATCACGGCCGGCCCTTCGATCGCATCACCGGGCTGCAGGGACGCTCGATCAAACACCAGCGCCTCCTCGTATTCTCCCAGCTCAGCATTCATGATCCGTCGCTGACCGGCCGGCCTAGCCGGAGATTCTTCCAGGTCATCGAGATTCAGCACGTCATGGTCCCGCAGTGTCGTCACGAGCAGCATCCACGTCAGGATTTCCACTTCCAGACCCGGTATGGTTCTTTCGTAGAGACGGTGATACTCCTGCTCAAAAGCAACCCGCAGATTCTCAGGCGCATCATTATCCAGCTCCGTTTCCTTGACAACTACAGGTATTTCGACGCTGACCTCGTGACCCTGGCCCATATACCGCATGAAAGCCGTCCTCGTTTCCCGAGTCGCCTGCCCGCTCGCGCCCGCCCTGACAACGCTGTATGCCTCATCACGCATTGCTTGGATGAGATGGTTTGTCTGGGGAACATCGAGTTGGTCCAGCCGCTGGTGGTGACTGCGAACGACTTCGTAAGCTACAGGCGCCCGCAGAAATCCCAGAGCCGACCCTACACCGGCACCGGGCGGAATAACGATCCGTTCAATATTAAGTTTTTCGGCTAGCCGCGACACATGTATAGGAGCTGCACCTCCGAACGCGACTAGTGTGCGGTTCTCGATGTTCTTACCGCTCTCGATTGCGTGCACACGTGCCGCGTTGGCCATGTTTTCATCTACCATCTCCGACACCCCCATGGCAGCGTACTCGGTCTGAAAACCCAGTCGCTCACCGATTGCTCGATCCAATGCTTGACTGGCAGCCGCTGCATTCAGTTGCAGAGAACCCCCAGCAAAGTTTCCCGGATCAATGCGCCCCAGAACGACATCGGCATCGGTCACTGTCGGCGCCTGACCCCCGAGCCCGTAACTGGCCGGCCCAGGCTCTGACCCCGAACTCTCCGGTCCTACACTGATGCGGTTCATCGCGTCAACATTTGCAATTGAGCCGCCTCCGGCACCGATCTCGACCATCTCGATTACCGGAATTTTGAGTGGAATGCCGCTGCCTTTGAGAAAACGGTACTCCCGTGCTACCTCGAACGATCGAGATGTCTGCGGCTGTCCTTCATCGATCAGGCATATCTTTGCCGTAGTGCCGCCCATGTCGTAGGACAGCACCTCCGATAAGCCCAACAAGTTTGCAATATAACTGCTGAATATAGCGCCCCCAGCTGGACCAGACTCAACGAGCCTAACCGGGAACCGCACCGCGGTCTCCAGCGTGGTGATCCCCCCACCGGATAGCATCAAAAAGAGAGGGCAGTTGAAACCGTCCTCACGTAACAACTTGTCGAGAGATCGCAGATGGTTACTCATCAGTGGCTGGACGTACGCGTTCGCACAGGCCGTCGATATTCGTTCAAACTCCCGCATTTCGGGTGCTACTTCAGATGAAAGCGTTATCTCTAGTTCCGACGTCTTAGACATGACAATGTCTCGGGTCCGCTGCTCATGGTCCGGGTTCCGATAACTGTGCAAAAAACCTATAGCGACACTCTTGACACCTGACCGGCACAGGTCAGGCACCAGTCGGGCAACGTGATCCTCGTCAAGTGGCGACAAGACCTGGCCCGCCGCACCGATTCGCTCGGGTATACCAAACCGCAGCGAACGGGGAACCAGTGGCGATGGCAGGTCGATGTTGACGTCATACTGTTCGAACCGGTTTTCGTTCCGAATCTCGATACTGTCGCGAAAACCGCATGTCGTCAGCAGGGCAACCGGAGAACCCTGTCGTTCGATCAGTAGATTTGTGGCGAGTGTCGTGCCATAAATAATGATATTAACTGCGCTGGGCCCTATGGCTGCATCCGACAACACCTGCCACACTCCGTTGAGTACACCCTCCTCAGGGTTGTCCCGGGTGGTCAGGGTCTTGGCTATAAACTGTCCTCGTGGACCTTCTAATGCTACATCGGTAAATGTCCCTCCAATATCCACGGCCAGGCGGAAACCATCTGACAGGTTTTTCATCGAATTGTGCTTGTGGTTACGGCTTGAACAATGCCTTGAACCAGGCCGGCTAGTTCAGCCACTAACGATTTCCGCCAGCTTATCGGCTGCTTTAGTGACGTCATCCCGACTAACGTCGAGGTGTGCCACCGCCCGCATGCGAACGTCGCTGACTGCGTTGATCCAGATGCCGCGGTCACGTAGCCGGTCAATGCGATGCTTATCTTGGGCCGGTCATCCACCAAGGAAAACCCGCTTAATCTCACCGCTGTTAAGAAGTTCAGAGGACGTCCCCTCGATTACCACCTTACCACTTTCGAGAACATAACCCCGGTGGGCAAGAGACATCGCTGTCTGAACGTTCTGTTCAATGAAAAGAATCGTCACCCCCTTCTGATTAATTTGCTTCAAGACTTCGATCGTGTGGCGGGCGACTGATGGTGCAAGTCCGAGCAACGGCTCATCGACCATCAGCAGCTTCGGATCTGCCATCAGCCCCCTGCCGAGCGCTAGCATCTGTTGTTCCCCGCCACTCATGGAATGGGCCAACTGCGTTTCCCTTTCCCGCAATTTAGGAAATAACTCGTAAACCCGTTCGAGGTTCCTTTTGCGCTCGTCGCGTACCGTTGGGTTGTAGCCCCCAAGCCACAAATTCTGGTACACGGTAAGGTAGGGAAAAACTCGCCTTCTTTCAAGGATATGGGCCAGGCGTAGGCGCACGATTTTGTGAGACGGCATACTTTCAATATGGACGCCGTCAAACTCGATCACGCCTGCCTGGGCCGATTGAAGGCCGGAAATCGAGTTTAGGATGGTGCTCTTGCCGGCACCGTTGGGCCCCAGTAGTGCGACGATTTCGCCTACGTAGACTTCCATCGATACCCCACGAATCACCTGATAGTCCCCGTATGATACTTCCAGGTTCCGAATGCTAAGCATAGGAAGCGCCAAGGTAAGACTCGATGACTTGCTTGTGGGCCTGAATTTCCTTCGGCCTGCCATAAGCGATCTGCTGCCCTAGGTGCAGCGCGACAACATGGTCTGCCAGGGACATCAGAACCTTCATGTTGTGCTCGATCAGCACCACGGTGGTTCCTTCGGTCCGCAAACGTTCCACCAGACTAACCAGTTCGGGAACCGTTTTTTGGTCTACTCCACCGGTGACCTCATCCAAAAGCAGCAGCTTGGGCCGGCTTGCCATCGCCCGGGCGAGCTCCAGGCGTTTTCGTTGTCCAGTGCTTAATCCGTGGGCATAGACCGACATTTTGTCGATCAATCCAACAAACTCGAGATATCGGTGAGCTTCCTCGCGAGCCTCATTCATTTGGGAGACATGCTGCATCAAGCCAACCATGACATTCTCTTCCACGGTCATTTGAGGGAACGGCTTGAGTTTCTGAAAGGTACGCCCGATTCCCAGCCTGTTGATCTGGTCAGGTCTCAAGCCGAGGATCGATTTCCCAAGGAAAAGAACATCTCCGCTGTCTGGCTTTTCAAACCCTGTCACAAGATCAAACAGTGTCGATTTGCCCGCGCCGTTGGGTCCGATTACACCCAGTATCTCGCCCTCAGCTACCTCGAATTTAATGTTCTGGTTTGCCTGGAGACCACCGAAACTCTTGTTCAGGTAGTTAACTGCCAGCATTGTCTCTACGCTTGATTAGGCGTTCCATCAAACCGAACAGTCCGCGGGGATAAAAAACGGAGATGATGACAATAAGAAATCCATAGATCATTAGATCCTCGGCGCCTCCTTGGCCTCCGAAATAGATTCGTGTTGCCTCCGAAATCGGTAGCAGAACCGCCGCACCGACAACAGGACCCCAGATCTGCCCCAGTCCACCTAACATGGTCATCAACACGATTAGTATCGAGAGTAGCAGCGGGAAAACCGTATCCGGGTCGATCACGAGGATATACTGGGCGAATTGACTGCCTGCCAATGACGCGAAGGTCGCTGCAATCATGAAGGCGAGGAGTTTGTAGCGGCCCAGATCGACGCCCAGACTACTGGCCGCATCAGGCTCGTCACGAATTGCGCGGAAATATAGGCCAAGCTTGGATCGCTCCATCCAGTAGGTAAACGCCAACCCCCCTGTAAGGAATGCCAATCCAATGTAGTAGGTTGGGATCTTGCTGTCATGAAACTGGAATGCGTACCATGGATTGTCCCAGACAATAGGAATCCATATTCCTGTTGCCCCGCCGACGTACTCCCAGTTGATAAATATCGTCTGTGTAATCTCGCCGATAACCAGTGTTGCGATAGCGAAATAGTGCCCCCTGAGGCGTAAGGTTGGAAGCCCAATTCCAACCGCAACCACCAGTGAAACAGCGACACCAAACAACATTCCGATCCAAGGGGTGATGCCAAAATTCGCGAACAGGAAGGAGGTACTGTAAGCACCAATGCCGAAGAAGATCGCTTGACCAAGGGAAATCTGCCCACAGTAACCTGCGATGATGTTCCACCCCAGCGCCATCAGGCCATAGATGAAAATCATGATCAACACGTGCTGGGTGTGGGCATCTTCGAAGACCCAAGGAAAGACCAGCGCGGCGACAGAGAGCAGGATAAGAGGAATACGTCCTCCGAGTCGACGCGGGGTCACAATTCTCGTATCAGAGTCTTCAGTCACCATTTATTAGCAGCGACCATACGGAAATTCGAGTTGCCAGTTTGAACCTAGAACCGACCGAAAAGTCCTTTTGGCCTCAGCAGCACCACGGCTAAATAGCACAGGAAGATGATCCCGTACTTAAATGCCGGGGAGACCAGAATCGCTCCAGCTGCCTCGATCAAGCCGATGGCAATACCGGCAATCAATGCACCGATAAGACTGCCGAAGCCACCCATAGCCACCGTCACATACGCCAGGAGTNCGAAAATAATACCCACGTCCGGAAATACCATGTAATAGCTGCTGATCAGTGCCCCGGCAACTCCGACACAGGAGGCACCTATGCCCCAACCTAAGGCAAACATCCGGTTAGTTTGAATACCCATCAGACCGGCTGCTTCCCGATCCTGGGCAGTGGCCTGCAGTGCAATTCCGGTCTCTGTTCGGTTGACAAAGTAATAAAGGAACCCAAACGCCAACAGGCAGCCGGCGCTTGCAACTACCTGCGGCAGACCCAGATAGATGCCCCAAATCTCGATGCGCCCGGACACGATCGGATCATCGATCACCTGATAATCCGCACTCCAGAGGAACTGAGCAAGACTTCTAAGGAATATTGCCAGGCCAAACGTAGCCGTGATCTGAACCAGCATAGGCGCATCTAGGATGTGACGGATGATCCCGTAATGCGTAACCACACCGATGACAAACAGAAGTACAATGCAAATCGGAATCGATAATAGCGGGTCCAAACCGAACAGAGTATAAAGCCAGAATGTTGTGTACATACTTAGCATCATGAACTCGCCATGGGCAAAGTTGACAATTTCCATAAGCCCGAAAATCAGACTAAGCCCAGCTGCGACGAGGGCATAGATGAAACCCATTAGCAGACCGCTAATCAGCGCCTGAATGATGATTTCTCTTGTCACCGCCTGTACCTAAATTTTTGCACCGACATCACTGCTGGCATTAATCTGTTTCGGTCCGACAATATGGCGTGGTTCTTCCTGAGCAGTAGGTGCAGGCTCGAGGTGTCCGACAGCACAACGCTGTGGCCCCGCACTGAAGCGGAAAACTGACATAGCTTCTTATCTTCCTGTGTCCGCCGCAATGGCAATGTTGACCTGCCCCTC
The DNA here is from genome assembly GCA_002731295.1 of Acidiferrobacteraceae bacterium. GTDB lineage: Bacteria > Pseudomonadota > Gammaproteobacteria > Arenicellales > UBA868 > REDSEA-S09-B13. The sequence continues at coordinate 11,251 of PCBE01000007.1, forward strand.
AATCCGAGTCCAGGTGGTAGGAGAGAGTTTGGGTTGAACCTTCATTGTGCCTGAGAAGGTGTGGGTTTCCAACCCATCTGACCTGCTCGATAATGTAGTCCAGTTGATGTGAGAGTGTTTTGAGATTACTGCATGATGGTCATGTGATTTGTTGGGGTGGGTTTGATGGCTCGGGTCAGCGTGACCTGACCGGCATTTTCCAGTCCAGTATGTGAGGGAGAATATGAACCTATACAGACAGGAGTCGGATATGCCTAGAAAGAGTTTTACCCCAGAACAGATCATTGCCAAGCTGCGCCAGATCGAAGTACTGATCAGCCAGGGGCATTCGGTGGCCGGAGGCTGTCGGGCGGCCGGTATCTCGGAGCAGAGCTATTACCGCTGGCGTTCATTGCCTTTGGTCACATGCTTTTCGAGCACGATTTGAGGTCTCACTTTTCTCTCATCATCCACGACATCTTGTAAACGCAGTGTTGAGATCTCACAGGCGCGCAATGCCGCGAAAACGACAGTACGATTGCGCTGCGCATACTCATTGGGATAGGTATTTATCTATTGCCGAGAATCGCATCTCGGATAATTATTCTTCTTCTTAAATTACCCCAGTCAATATTACTCCTTGGAAGAATGCTGCAGTACAGATTTGCCTTGGTAACATTATTCAACATGGCCTATTGACTGAGAAAGATGAGATCCCGGTATAAATCAGATGCCACAACTCGGGCGCATGCCTCGGAACTGATATACGGTCAACGCACGGGCAGGCTGTTTTTGTTATCCACCAGTTGCCGAGTCGTGGCCGAGGCAGTAGCAAGATAGGTGTAGTCAGGCTTATCGTAATCGCCATAGAGAACACGCAGATAGGCCTGAGGCTGGTTGGGGCACCCCATCTCACTGCCGAGAAAGTTAATCTTGGATACGGGCAGCACCATATCCCGAGGAACACCATAAACCCCGCTTTCAGTCAAAGGCATCGTGCCTTTCTTGAGTCGCCGTTCGAGCACCCATTCGCCGTAACTTTGGGAGAGCCGATAGACGACCAGATCGACCCGAATCTCACCGCGCATCCGATTACGCTCCCAATGAAAAGGCCAACGCCCTGGCGAGTTAAAGGAAATGGACAGGTATCCTCTTTTCTCGAAAGTTTCGACCGTATAGCCATCTCTTGCCCCGCGTTTGGTAAACCTGGATGCGAACGAACGCCAGGTTGTGGTGTCATCCAAATACACCGCAANGTCGATATCATCCTCCCACGCCAGCAAACCACCGTTTTCGCGGACTGCCCCCAGTAAGGTACCCCCATCAAGCCAGTACACCAGATTCATCTCTGTCAGGTAGGAGCTGGCGTACCGGGAAAGCGTTTGCATGTGTTCGCGACAACACGGCGCCGTATTCAGGCCAAGACGGTTGACGTAAAGATTGAAAGGACAAGGNCGTGTTTCCTTGTTGCAACCCCGCCAGGCTACGGCATCATCTGAAACAACCAATTCCCGAATACCATGGCGTTGTGCGAACCCCTTGATATCACCCTGTGCCTGTGCTCGGAGAACCGCCAAATCGTGACCCTCAATTGGAGACAGTCGCCGATGTCGATCGGCCGAACGATGGCGCAAAAACCACCGAATTTCAATCAATATGGCTGTGGCGAGAAATGCCAGGAGCTTGACGTTCGCAAGCGTGAAACTGACTACGAGCGCGGGTAACAACATCCACAGGCCCGAGTAATCTCCATGCCAGGCCAAGTATTTAATTGGACTCGGCGCGAATCCGGCTGCGTGATTCAATTCGATCGCAGGAGCGGCGATGAGGAGAAGTAACACAGTCAAGAAACTGGCTGATGCAGCAAGTGTGGCGATGTCGAGGCCATCTGTTGAGAACGAGATGTAGGCAACCAAGACGGTGGCCAGGCCCACAGTCCTGAGCAAAGCGGGGCTAGGAGGCCGTTGCCAATGCCTTGGATATCTCAATAGATGCACTAACGACAGATAGGTCGCCATGTAAAGGGCTGCTACGATTAGTCCTGGGATGATGGAATCGAAAAACAACAACTCGGTGGCGCTCACTGATTAGACTGCGAAGTGGTGATCGATTTTCTACCGGCTCCGACACGGAGTACCTTGCCCAGTTTCTTTCTTATGCGCGGCAGAATCACGTTTCTGGCCTGCTTGATATCACGGGTAAAGTCGATCTCGATCCATGGCAATCCGGTTATGTCTTCAAAATCAAACCCAGTGTCCGATGAAGCTCCCATTGATCTGTCCCCTTTAAGTGGTCCAAGTTGAATGTTAGTTTATCATACTAGTTTCATCGAATTGCAACAATGATTCAGGTGCGGGAGGTTTCCAGGCCAGCGGGCGGTGCCTTTATAACACCCGCAGTTTCATTATAGGTTTCTCCACTTGAAGAT
>PCBE01000105.1 GCA_002731295.1 Acidiferrobacteraceae bacterium
TTGAGAGCCCGCTCTATAAAGCGGAAGGAGTTGATGTTTTTTAATTCAGTCCGTATACCGAGTTCTGAATCACCTTCAACTCTGATGGAGATGTTGGCGTCGCAGCGAAATGAGCCCTCCTGCATGTTGCCATCACAAATTTTGAGATAGCGAACAAGTGAGTGAATTTTTCTCAGATAGGCGATAGCCTCGGCTGGTGAGCGCATGTCGGGCTCGGAGACAACTTCGAGCAGGGGCGTGCCTGCTCTGTTGAGATCGATACCTGACATCTCCCCCAAACCATCGTGCAGTGACTTTCCGGCATCCTCTTCAAGATGTGCTCGTGTAATTCGGATCTGTTTTAGTGTGTCACCTTCACCGATATTGATTTTGCCGCCGGACACGATAGGTATTTCATACTGGCTGATTTGGTAACCCTTGGGCAGGTCTGGATAGAAATAGTTTTTTCGGGCAAATACTGATCGATGGTTGATGGTTGCACCGGTTGCCAGGCCAAATGTAGCCGCCATCTGAACTGCAGTACGATTCATCACTGGGAGGATACCCGGCAGGGCGATGTCAACAGCACAGGCCTGGGTATTGGGATCGGCGCCGTAGTGAGTGGAGGCGCCTGAAAAAATCTTGCTTTGAGTCTGAAGCTGGACATGCACCTCCAGGCCAATGACGCTTTCCCAGTGTGTCACTCGTAGTCTCCCGGGATACGTTGGTGCCAGTCAGTTACCTTCTGATAGCTGTGTGCCGCAGAAAGGATATTGGCCTCCTTGAGATATGGCCCGATTAGTTGTAGACCGATTGGAAGTCCTGATTGATCGAATCCCACTGGTAGAGAAATTGCGGGCAGCCCGGCCAGGTTAACCGGCACAGTAAACACGTCGTTAAGATACATCGAGACCGGGTCATCAAGGTTCTCACCCAAGGGGAAAGCAGTTGAAGGTGTTGTTGGCCCCGCTATGAGGTCGCACTGTTTGAACGCCTGACTAAAATCATTGGCAATGATTCGGCGGACTTTCTGGGCTTTGAGGTAATAGGCATCGTAATAGCCAGCTGACAGCGCGTAAGTGCCTATAAGAATTCTGCGTTTAACCTCATCGCCAAAGCCCTCTGCGCGGCTTTTTTCGTACATATCAAGTAAATCACTAAACTCTGCGGTTCGATGTCCGTAGCGCACACCGTCAAACTTAGACAGGTTCGACGAAGCTTCAGCGGGTGCAATGACGTAATACGCAGCAATACCGGCGCTACTGTTGGGCAACTCGATATCAACCAGCTTTGCGCCAAGTTTTTCGAATTCTTCTAGGGCTGTTTCTATGGCGGACAGCACCTCGGCATCGATCGAGGGATCGAGAAACTCTTTGGGAATCCCCAGCCTAACGTTTTCGAGGCCAGTGTTCAGTGCCGAAAGATAATCTGGGACAGCGGTGTCCAGGGAGGTTGAATCCCGGCTGTCGAAACCGGCCATAGTCTGTAGCAACAGGGCTGCGTCCTCGGCCGACTGGGTAATCGGTCCGGCCTGATCCAGTGATGAGGCATAGGCCACCATGCCATAACGGGAAATTCGTCCGTACGACGGTTTAAGTCCTGTCAGGCCGCAGAATGCGGCTGGCTGCCGAATTGATCCCCCGGTGTCTGTGCCAATGGCAGCTGGTGCCAGTCTGGCAGACACGGCTGCTGCCGAACCGCCCGAACTACCGCCAGGCACCCGCGCTGTATTCCAAGGGTTGAGTACCGGTCCGAAATACGACGACTCATTGGAAGAACCCATGGCGAATTCGTCCATGTTGGTTTTTCCGAGCACGATAAAGCCGTCTTTATCGAGACGCTCAACGACGGTTGCATCGTAGGGTGATACGAAATTGGATAATATTCTGGATCCACAACTTGTGAGCAGGTCTTGGGTACAAAAGATATCTTTCAGGGCGACAGGCAGCCCCTTGAGGTTTGAGTTACGCTCATTTCGCCTTGAGTGATCAGCTTGTTGAGCTTGTGCCAGGGTCTGTTCCCGATCAACACTCACGAACGCATTCAATTGCTGGTTTTGTTCTATCCGGTCCAGAAAGTGAGTGGTGATCTCCGTACTGCTGATTCCACCAGTTGCTAACATTCTGTTCAGAGCGCTCAGGCTTTGCCGGTGCGGCATCGTTAGTGGTTTCCTGAGAACTGCAGATTCTGGACGAGGTGACCCAAAGTTTTGTCGTACCGGCGCTAATCGAGTACTTTTGGCACTAGATAGAGACCCTGTTTTACGGCGGGTGCAATAGCCTGAAACTGGTCCCGTTTATTGACCTCTTTCACTTCGTCGTCCCGAAGTCGCAATTGGATGTCCTGAGGGTGGGCCATTGGCTGGATCCCTTCAGTATCGATCTTGTTCATCTGTTCCACCAGGGTCAAGATGTTGGATAGATCGATGCTGTAGCGTTCAGCCTCATGCGGTTCGATACCGATACGGGCGAGTCGCGCGACACGTTCTACGTCTGATTTGGAGATAGACACGACCAGGGGAGGAGCATTCGTTATCAGAGGTCAATTATACCCTGCTCCGGTTGAACCGGCAGGGGTACCCTGTGCTACAGTACGCGGCTTAATCTCGCTTCACATTTTTTCGTTTACTCGGCAGGCATATGTTATTCAAGCGTTTTTTTGGCCTATTTTCCAATGACCTGGCAATCGACCTGGGGACGGCCAATACGCTTGTGTATGTGCGGGAGCGTGGTGTAATCCTCAATGAACCGTCGGTGGTTGCGATACGAACCGGTTCTATAGCACCAGAAAAGACGATACTGGCTGTTGGGCAGGAGGCAAAACTGATGTTGGGCCGAACGCCCGGAAATATTCAGGCAATACGGCCCTTAAAAGATGGGGTCATCGCAGATTTCACGATCACAGAGATAATGCTGAAATTTTTTATCAGAAAGGTTCAGCAGAACCGTTTTTTCTCCAGTCCCCGAATTGTGATCTGCGTGCCCGGTGGGTCTAATCAGGTTGAACGTCGTGCGATCCGAGAATCCGCGGTGACAGCCGGTGCTAGGGAGGTGTATCTGATTGAAGAGCCGATGGCCATGGCGATCGGTGCTGCGTTGCCCGTTGCCGAGCCGACTGGTTCTTTGGTGCTCGATATCGGAGGTGGAACCACTGAAGTCGCCGTGTTGTCACTTGGCGGGATCGTTTATGCCACTTCTCTACGTGTTGCTGGTGACACTTTTGATGATGCGATTATCAATTATGTCCGCCGCAGGCATGGATTGCTCATTGGTGAAGCAACGGCGGAGCGGGTGAAGAAGGCGATTGGAACGGCTTGGATCGACTCTGATCACCGTGAAATGGAAATCAAGGGACGTGATGTGACTGAAGGAATGTCGCGCGGTCTGTTGATTGGCAGTGACGAGGTTTACGATGCAATCAGTGATGCCTTGAGTCAGATCATTGGTGTAATTCGGGAAACGCTCGAGAACACACCACCTGAATTGGCTGCCGACATTGGTGAACGGGGCATGGTGATTGCCGGTGGTGGTGCGCTGATTCGGGATATGGATCGGCGGCTGATGCAGGAAACCGGGTTGCCGGTGGTTATTGCTGACGACCCCTTGACCTGTGTCGCAAGAGGCTGTGGTCGCGCACTTGAAGACATGGCAGTGTTGGGAGATGTTTTCACGCGGGAGTAGCGTTGATGGCTGCTTTGAATCACTGTGACAAGGTGAAACCTGATGGTAGGAGTTACCAAATAAGGGCTCGCCGGTAGCCCGTCGAGTGAAACTTCACCGCTACGAATCCGTACACGCGTTGTTGTTTTTTGTGCTGTTGTCTATCGTTCTGATGGCAGGTCACTTCTACAGTGAGAATGTTCGCCAGATTGCGCGGGTGCTCTCTGTTCTCAGTGCGCCCGTTCATCTGATCGCAGCATCCCCTTCGACTGTATATCGATGGTTCGAGGGAAGTCTGGACTCAGAAGATGAACTTGAACTGGAATTGGCTGAACTGAGTCGGAAGCAACTCGTACTTCAGACACGTCTCCAGCAACTCAAGGCACTCGAGTCTGAAAATGAACGGCTGAGAAATCTGCTGCATGCAGGTGCCCGGCTCGCGAGCAAGATTCAACTTGCCCAACTGGTCAAGGTTAACCTTCATGGTCACTCACACTCCGTGCTCATCAACCGAGGGGCAGCTGATGGGGTGATCATCGGTCTGCCGGTGATAGACGAGGGCGGCCTAGTCGGTCAAGTAACGCGTGTTGGCTCGGTTCGTAGCGCTGTGTCGCTGGTCACAGACCCGACACAAGGTGTTCCGGTTCAGAGTGTACGCACCGGCTTGCGGGCAATAGCTTTTGGAGTAGGGGGGTCCGGAGAACTGCGGTTGCTCTATGTCGATCGTAATGCAGACATTCGTATTGGTGACTTGCTGGTGACATCCGGGCTTGGTGGTATCTATCCTTCCAGGTACCCTGTTGCGCGTGTTAGCAAAATCAAACGCCACGTTGATGAGGCGTTCATGGCTGTTCACGCAATGCCCAGTGCGCGCCTCAACAAAGGCCATCAGGTCGTGCTGGTCTGGCATGATAGCGCTGAATCATCTGCTGAATCGGATCCAGCGCTCCCGGTAGCTGCAGACAGCGCAGATGACTAGTCTGTTTGCGAGCCGCCAAAAGGTCTGGGTTATTCCGGCAACATTCTTGGTGTCGTATGTGCTTATTTCGTTTCCCGTTGGTCCTCAGTGGCGTGGCTATGTGCCTGATTGGGTTACCCTGGTTCTGATTTATTGGTGCATGGCAGCACCACAAAGAGTTGGGGTGGGTGTTGCCTGGCTGGTTGGGCTAGGGCTCGACCTCCTGACTTTCGGTCTGGTTGGCAGTCATGCGTTGACCAAGACAGTGATTGCGTTCCTGGTAGGCCGCGTGGCGCTAAGGCTCAGAGCTTATCCTGTCTGGCAGCAGACCGCCTTTATACTAATTTTGCTCGTGGTCGAAACTGCCATATTGGTTGCCATTGAGTATCTGGTGGATGGACAGTTGGGGGGTATGGTCAGTTGGCCAGCGCTGGCAGTTGGAGTCGCTGTTTGGCCATTGCTGTTCTGGATCCTTCGCCACTGTCGGCGCTGGGGTCGATTGCAATGATGCAGAATCACAGCGTTAACAATCGCGACCAGGATGTACGAACAGTCAAGACCCGGCTGATGATCTCCGCTGTCTTGATGGTTGTGCTAGCGATTGCTTTGCTGGGTCGTTTTGTTGTTTTGCAGGTCACACATCACGAACGGTATCGCACGATGTCGCTGGATAACCAGATTGATTTGCGTCCCTTACCGCCAGTTAGAGGGATGATCATTGATCGCTATGGCACGGTGCTTGCAGAAAACCATTCCGTCTATGAGTTGGAAGTGATACCTGAAAACGTTAAGGATATCGATCGCATGCTCAGTCAGATTGGTATGCTGGTCGAGTTAACAGACCAAGAAATTCGGCGGTTCCGAAAGAATGTTAAACAAAGACCTAGATTTGAGAGACAAATTCTCAAATCCCGCCTTACTGATAGCGAGGCGGCCCGTTTTGCTGTTCGACAGCAGCGATTTCCGGGAGTGACACTCAGTGCGAGCCTGCGCAGGGTTTATCCTCAGAACGACTTGACTGGACACGTTATTGGCTATGTGGGCAGGGTCAGTGATCAGGATCTTAAGAAGATTGATACTCGAGCCTACGAAGGAACAAGTTACATCGGTAAGATCGGCATCGAATCCTTTTATGAAACAGAACTGCTTGGTCAAGTTGGTGTTCAGCAAGTAGAGACCGATGCGTATGGGCGGGTGGTCAGAAAAGTCAGCCATGTGGCTGCCAGAGCCGGAGCAAATGTCCACTTGACACTGGATGCACAGCTTCAGAAAGTCGCAATTGAAGCACTGGACGGGCGTCGTGGTGCAGTGGTGGCCCTGGAGCCGTCCAGTGGAGACATTTTGGCTTTTGTGAGTACGCCGACCTATGACCCAAACCTTTTCTCACAAGGTATCAGTCATGAGGCTTATGGAAAGTTACGTGGGTCGGTCGATAAACCCCTCGTGAATCGGGCCTTGTATGGTCGTTACGCACCAGGATCAACGATCAAGCCCCTGTTGGCACTGGCTGCTCTTGAGAACGGTCTGGAGTCTCAAAAGAAGATAGTGTGTTCGGGTCGATTTACATTGCCTGGGAGCAGCCATGCGTATCGTTGTTGGCGACGTAAAGGCCATGGATACGTGAATCTCCACGATGCGATTGAGCAGTCCTGCGACGTGTATTTTTACCGGCTCGCACATTCGATCGGCATCAGAAAAATGGCAGACTATTTCGGCGGATTCGGATTTGGACAGCGTACAGGGATTGATCTTCTAGATGAGCCCAGTGGTCTGCTTCCGACTCCTGAATGGAAGAAGAAAAACCGGCAGGAGTCCTGGTATCCAGGGGAGACTATTATTACTGGTATTGGTCAGGGTTATCTGCTGGTTACACCGCTGCAGCTGGCCTATGCCACTGCGTCGCTGGCCAATCGAGGGCATGCGATCAGGCCTCGGTTGCTCCGCGGACTTGAGGATCCTGGTTCCGGAGTCATTACACATCCAACGCAGCGGCGGGGATTAACCATTAAAAACAAGGATTCGAGCTACTGGGATCAGGTCATTGCGGGGATGGAATCGGTACTTCACAGTTCAAGAGGTACGGCGAGGGCCAGTGGCAGAAACAGTCCTTACCGAATCGCCGGCAAGACCGGCACTGCACAAGTCGTCGGGATTTCTCAAGACCGGGATGATCGCAGCAACGAACTACCTGAAGAGTTACGCGATCATGCTCTGTTCATTGCCTTTGCACCGGTTGAGCAACCGCGAATCGCCATTGCCGTGGTGGTTGAAAATGGAGGAAGTGGGAGCCGTGCAGCGGCACCCATTGCGCGCAAGATCATGGACTACTATTTCATCCATAGATTAAGACGGGCCTCCCTTCCGGGTATAGCGCATGTATTCGGGTAGGAAAATGCATGTGGATGGGCCACTCCTGATGGGCGTGCTCGCCCTTTGTGTTTTAGGGCTGGTACTTATTTTCAGCGCCAGTGGCGAAAACTGGAATCTGATGTGGCGACAAGGGATCAGGCTGTTGCTTTCCCTAGGGGTGATGTTGGCTGCAGCACAGATTCCACCGGAAGTTGTTCGACGCCTGTCTCCACACATATTTATGGGCGGATTACTTATCTTGGTGCTGGTCCTGGTGGCAGGTTATGTAGGTAAAGGTGCCCAACGGTGGTTGGATCTGGGGGTATTTCGATTTCAACCCTCCGAATTGATGAAGCTAGGTGTNCCGATGGCAGTGGCATGGCTATTGACACGGCGTGCTATGCCACCTCGGTTTCTTGATGTACTCGGCGCAATACTGATCATTGCATTGCCTGCGTTACTCGTTGTCGTTCAGCCGGACCTCGGTACTGCCATAATGCTAGTCGTGTCGGGTTTGCTTGTTCTTTTCCTAGGTGGAATCCGATGGCAGCATCTACTGATGTTGATCGGGGCGGCAGTCGCCGCGGCACCGTACCTCTGGGCTCAACTACATCACTATCAGCAACAACGAATTCTGACTATGTTCGATCCCTGGTCAGATCCTCTTGGAAGCGGGTACCACGCTATTCAATCCATGATTGCGATCGGTTCAGCTGGCTTGGCCGGAAAGGGATGGCTTGCTGGAAGTCAATCGCATCTGGAATTTATTCCGGAGAGAAGTACTGACTTTATATTCGCTGTCTTCGCAGAAGAGTTCGGTTTGGTAGGGGTCGTTGCCCTGGTCACACTATATGTGTTTCTAGTAGGACGGTGCTTGGTCATGGCCTATCATGTCAGAGAAGTATTCTCACGTTTGCTGATCGGTGGCCTGGCACTGACGTTTTTCTTTTACTTCTTTGTAAATGCTGCAATGGTTGCAGGTATGTTGCCGGTGGTTGGTGTTCCCTTGCCGCTGGTTAGTTATGGCGGCACTTCAATGCTCACATTGATGGCAGCCTTTGGAATCATGATGGGTGCCTACACGCGTCGAGGGTTAATGACATGAAGACACATCATATGTTTTGGAGTGAAGTTGCCTCCAAAACAGTATTTTTTTGCCTGAGTAGTCTCGTTGTACTNCTGCTGAGTCTGGTACCAGGGTCTACCGCCCGGGCCGTGTCGCTTGAAAAATATCCCCAATTAATTGAACTTGCCGACCGGTTGGTCCAGGAACACGATTTGGATAGAACTCAACTCCTGGAATGGTTCGAACAGGCTCAGATCAAGGAAAAGATAATCAAAGCGATGAACCGACCGGCTGAGCGGTTGTCGTGGCACCGCTACCGTCGACTATTTGTGAATGAGGGATCTGTAGGGAACGGTGTTAAGTTTGCGAAGCGGCATCGGGTCCTGTTAGACCGTGCTGAGGCCAGGTTTGGTATCCCGATCGAAGTGATCGTTGCCATTATTGGAATAGAAACCCGCTATGGCAAAGTTACAGGGAATCTAAGGGTGTTGGACAGTCTTGCCACACTGGCACTGGAGTACCCACGCAGAAGTAAGTTCTTTTCGTCCGAATTGGAACACTATATGGTGTTGGTACGCGACAACAAACTTGATCCATTAGTCGTTAAAGGATCTTATGCTGGGGCGATGGGAATTTCTCAGTTCATGCCCAGCAGTTACCGGCGGTACGCGATAGATTTTGACGGCGATGATCGAAGCGATCTCCTAAACAGCGTTGCTGATGCCATCGGCAGTGTTGCCAATTATCTGGCGGTTCACCGATGGCGAAAAGGCGAACCCATAGCACTGCGGATACCTGTTGAACAAGCTGTTCAACTTGAGCCCTTTGTAACCCGGGGTCTGAAGCCCAACACGCCGCTGGCCACACTGGTCCGGGCCGGCATGAAACCTGTTCCCGGCGTTGACCTCAATTGGAATGTCGGTGTNATGCAGTTCGATCAAGAGAACAAGGTCGAATACCGGCTTGGATACCACAACTTCTTTGTCATCACACGTTACAACAGGAGTCAGAATTATGCGATGTCCGCATTTGAACTTGCGGAACAGATCGCGGCCAGGATTAAGGATTAATTTTCGGTGGTATTGCGGCTTTCTCTGGTGGTGATGATTGCCCTTGGGTTGACGGGCTGTAGTTTCTGGGGTGACAAGCCCCGCGGTGGCGCATATTTTGAAGATGATGGGCCACCGACCGACGCCGGACCAGATCCTTCTTCTGTGCCAGATGCAGTTCCCAGGATAGAGCCGTTGAGTAAAACCGGNAATGCGCCNTATCGGGTGAATGGTGTGCGNTATGTGCCGATGAAGAGTGCNCAAGGCTACCAAGTAAAAGGCACAGCTTCCTGGTATGGCCGAAAGTTNCACGGTCGCCGAACGTCCAGTGGTGAAACCTATGATATGTACGCGATGACTGCTGCACATACAACGCTGCCACTNCCGACTTANGTGCAGGTGNAGAATCTCGATAATGGNGTCAAAGTGGTTCTGCGGGTTAATGATCGAGGGCCGTTTCTGGGGGGGCGCTTGATTGATCTGTCATATATGGCTGCACGCAAACTGGGTGTGACGACATCCGGTACAGCCCGCGTAGAGGTGACCGCGATAAAAGATCATTCAGCGTCTGCTCCAGTTGCCAATGTTNCTATAACTCAGCGCAATAACAAACTGGTGTACGTTCAAGCCGGCAGTTTCAGGCTAATCGGAAATGCGCATACNCTGCGTGAAAGACTCANTCACCAGGGTATCGCTCGAGTGAGCGTNTCCCCCACACGCATCGATAACACGCTGTATTATCGGGTTTGGGTGGGTCCTTTGGGATCTGACTTGAAGNTGGGTGAGATAATTGATCAGATTACCCGCATTACGGGTGTTGAACCACATATTATTGAGAACAACTGACGAGGCACATTATGGGTTATAGATTACGCACGATTTATATTCTGATCCCGCTTTTTGTGCTTCTGTTTGTTCCGGCAGCACTGCCCGCTTATGAATCAGGTCTTGCGGAGAATGCCCGCTCTCTCATACCACCACCCAGTCTTAAAGTGTCCTCCTGGCTGCTCATGGATTCTAGAACGGGAACGATCATTGCCTCTGAGAATAAAAACAAACGGGTTGAACCTGCAAGTCTGAGCAAGCTGATGACGGCTTACGTGGTATTTCAGGAGATCCAAAGGGGCATCCTCGGAATGGATGAAGAGGTCACTGTCAGCGAGAGGGCATGGAAAACAGNNGGATCCCGGATGTTTATCGAACCGGGTGATCGTGTCAGGGTCGAGGACTTGTTGTTAGGACTGATCGTCCAGTCCGGAAATGATGCGGCAGTCGCCCTTGCCGAGCATGTTGCCGGGAGTGAAGCGGGATTCGCGGACTTGATGAATCAGGCAGCTGTGAAGATGAGTTTGAAGAACACTCATTTCGTTAATTCAACCGGGCTTCCGCATCCTGACCACTTCAGTACAGCTTACGATATTAGTGAAATCACACGTACGATCATTCAGGAACAGCCCGAGCACTACGGTTTCTACGCCATTCCGGAATTTACCTGGAATGGGATAACGCA
>PCBE01000106.1 GCA_002731295.1 Acidiferrobacteraceae bacterium
GCATCGCATCGGCACCGTCGACAATGCCATTGATGTATTTCTCACCCACGATATTGAATGGATGGGGATCAATCTGCTTGCGACAGGCGGATACGCCAAGCAAAGGTTTTCTGTGATCTTCGTTCATCAGTTTATGGTTATCCCAACGACGTCTTGCAGGGAAAATCGTTGTCAGGCCCGTTCAGAACATGTCTTCGAGTGTGTAATTCACCAGCATTTCAGCCATCACTGCATTGTTGGGCAACGTGAGAGCCGTGTGTATTAGCTCTGCCAGGTCCTGAGGTTGAATCATCTCGTTAGGATCAACCCGATTGACATCGGAAGTCATATCCGTCCGAACAAAACTTGGACAAATTGCGGTTGCCCGAATACCTTGATCCCAGCCCTGACGTCGGGTCGCGTGAGTCAAGGCCACGACGGCAAATTTGGTCATCGCGTAACCCATATTGTCATTTTTCACGCGTTTCCCGGACAGTGACGCGACGTTTACGACACGCCCGCTACCACTTTTTGCCAGGTAAGGCATCGCGAACCGCGTTAACCTTGTAGGCCCCTTGACATTGACCGCCCACATCTCATCCAGCCGGGTTTCATCATCATCCATAAGGCTGACTGCCGGCTGTGAAATCCCAGCATTATTGACCAGCCCATCGATCTTCCCAAAAGTTGATGCCGTGTTCTCGACCCACCGTTGGGCAGAACCCACATCATGAGCGTGATAACGATTCAAAATAATGTCCTGGGCATCGCCAAACTGGCTTGTCGCTGCCATTTCGTCTCTCATGCCCAAGCTCAGTTTTGCACCGCCCTCCAAGAGTCGGCGCGCAACGGCCAGACCGATCCCTCGATTGGCCCCCGAAATCATGATGACACGACCTGTTAAATTCAACATCTGACTACACCCCAGATTGATGGTTTTTCGTCGGGCTCCCTTGTCGCCGATGACTGACTGCCCAACACACCGCTTTTATTGAATCAGACCCGACGTAATACGCATCTGCGACACCTGAGTCGTCGACTTTCCCCTGCCACAGCCGGTAGAGACCCCTCACAGTAAAGCGTCATCGAGTGGCGTCAACAGCGAGCGCGTTTCCCTTTCATTGTATCCGGGTGTTAATCCGCCTGCCCCGGCTGGCACCAGCGGCTGATTAGTCTGGACAACCTGACGCAGCTGTTCGGCTATTGCCTGCAGTCGGCCCAGCCCTTTTCGGTTCAGACCCCGTGCACGCAACTCAATATCAGCGGTTATCCGCACCGTAGCCCAAATTTCTACGTCGCCGTCACCCATAGCTCCGTCCTGCGGTTGTGATTGAACGGCTGAATCGGGCACTGCAGCGTTAACCGGGGACGACCTGATGGATGGTAAAGCATCCAATTCAAGCGCAGTACCCGCTGCTACTTGTTGGATCTCATCCCCACTCAGATTGTCCAAAACCTGGCGAATCACCGCGATTCTAAGCCGATCTCTGGATTTAAGGACCCCCACTGCACGCAAACGATCCAGGTGTACCGCCGCGTAATACGCGCCGCGGCCTCGAACTTGGGCGGGTGGCAACAGACCCTGCTCGATATAACGACGTACCAATCGAGGTGAGCACCCACCGAGATGGGCCAGATCCTGCAGTGAGAACCTCGTATTCGCCATCGAGCGATTATAATCGCCATGGCGATTTATGTCTAATTAGCTGACTATAATCACGGGCCCACTAAGGTTGCTAATATTGGATATTTAGCACTGATTAATGGGGAATTTTGTGGATTACACTCGGAATAGTGCGCCGAGGTGGGGAGTTCAGGTAACCGGGTGAAACCAGACACCTTGCGCCTTAAGCATCAAGGACATGGTTTTCCCTCACTATGCACGACCGACCTCACCCAGCGCTTCGGTTCCGGTTCAACCAACACCGGTTACCCGAGATTCAACGCACAACAATCCCATCTAAGATGGAACAAATTTGTCGTAATTTAGAAGGTTTCTCCACAAACTGGAGCCATGAAATGAACTAAAATTGAATGCTCATGAAAATCGGTTATTTGCTCTTTGCGGTGCTCGGGTTGGCCGTTTGCATCGCTATTTTCTGGATCGGGTGGAAACTTGCCTGGAAAGGTTCTGACGATGATCCACACGTCAAATAGTCCGTTGCGCCACAGCCTGTGGTCCATCGATTGCGGACCGGGTGCTAGTTTTTTAGGGTAACCCATGCGATTCGCTCTCATTGTTCTGCTGATTATCTCGCTGGTGGGTTGTGTTTATCCATTCTTCGCGTCCGCATCGCTGATAGTCATCAACTGAGTCGTGCGCACCGCGCTTATTCTCGCTGCCCTATTGTGTGTGTTTTGCCTGTTCGGCTACTTTTTTAGCAAAGACCTGCGCTGGCTGTACGGCGCGTTCAGCATCGCTGCTATACCGGTTCTGGCGCAACTGATCTGGCGGGAGCGAATTTCCTTGAAAGACCTGTTTCGACCCCGAAATCCCTGACCCACAATCTCGGAAATGGACTACCTCATATTGCTCCTGGTTGCCGGATGTGTGCTTATCCTGCTGATCGTCCATCAGGACATCATCCAGTTGGGGGAAGGCTACAACAAGGCTATCAGTCAACTGTTCCCGAAACTGGGATCAGTCAATCGATCGATGAAAAACGCGATCTCACTCGGTTGCGTTGTATTTTTCGGCGGTGTGATCAGCCACGCCTATACACAAGATGACAGCTGGTTATGGAACGGATTGATGTTTGCGGTTGTACCGCCGCTTATTCAGTTCGTTCGGGGAAGGCGTAAACAGCCGTCAGGCTGACGCCGAAGAACTACTCGGTACTATCCGGGGCGTCAGCCGGTCTTAAGGCTTCGCAACTACATCACAAATAATCCAATCATTCCAATCACAAATACACCCAGGCCGATGACAAGAACCACGCGGCCCACACCCTGCATTTCAGTCAAACCACCACTGTGCTCACTCATAATTCTAGTTACTCACGAATAAATTAGCCTGGGCGTAGTATATACGGCCACGAAAGGCAGGGCTATTTCTGACGACACTGATACCCCGATTTCTGGGGAGTTAATTGATCAAACGGCTCCTTATGCGACCATCGGCTGCGCCAGTATCCACAGGCTGACCATCGTGTAGAGGACCATCAGTACAACCATTGGTACCTGGCTTAAATGTGCGGCACGACCGCCGCCAAATGTACGGCCTGCCACCACATGGGCAAGGTATACCGCAAATACATGGCCCAGTACGACAAAGGTCACTGCCAGATACCAGGCAACACGAGCGCTGAGCAGTCCTATATCAACCTTGTAGTCTGCGGTCCCAAATAGATTCCAGCCATAACCGAATGGATCGGATACCCGAGGGATGAAATACTGTCCCGTAATGACCAGATACGACAAATAGTGAGCCAGGTGATAAGCGATGGCGATAGGAACCAGCGTCAGCACAAAAGCACTCGCGACTTCCAGAGTACTTTTCAGGCGACCGACTCCATTATTTTCGCCATAGCGTTGGGCAAGCCGGCACATCAATGCACTGAAAAACAGATAAATAAATAAGAATCCGGCAGAAAAAAGAACCAGCGCTGCACTGCCTACCCAACGGATTTCATCGCTCAGAGTCCGATCCAGTATGTGGGTCCATAAACGGGTCTCCAGCAACCCATCGAAGGTTACCGTCGCCAGCAACACGATGACGAGAATCATCATGGAGAATCTGACCCGCTGATCGTTCAACAACCCCAGCGCGGGGGGACGCAGGTTCCATTGCCGCTGTTCGGGTGCCACTCTGGCCAGGCAGTGGTAACCGTTCACACACTCCAGCGCTTTGTAGTGGCAAGCCGGACCGGCACAGGTGCTGACCACCGCAGTGTTGTCGACGACGCGCAGTTCCAGTGGTGCAAAACGTGCCAAAATGCCAAAGATGACGGAAAAGGTATCCCCGTTCTGCAGCCAGACATCCCGCCCGTACACAAACATCCCAACCCAGGTCACGACTGCATAAATCATGACGGCAATGGCCAGATTTCTGGGCACACTGCCCCCGGACCAGATCAATTCTGCCCAGAAAAATATCAGCAACCCCGCGACCGCCGGCCACATAGCCAACGCATGCGGATACGGGCGAGCGACAGACAGCTGGGCACCTGAGGTCAATCGGCTAAAAGTCCACTCCGCCCAGCAAAACAACGTCCGAAATGGGTTGACCAACGCCCACAGGTCGCCAATCAACGCACAGATAAATGCCACCCCCACCCACCAGACTACCCAGACCATTACCGGCGCAAGGTTACGAAAAGGATCCGGATCACCCACAAATCCTGCCAGCACGGTCGCAATCAGGAAAATCACCGCCACTGCCCGGACAATTGCCAGTGGCACTCGGTGCGCAAGACAGCGCAAAAAACTGACATTCAACAAGTTGAACCGGGAATAAGCTGTTTTGGCACCGTGATTTCGGCTGAACAGCCCAACAATGACAAAGCTCAGAACAATCGTTGCACCGGCGCCAGTCACCCACAGCCACAACGGAACCGGTAGATCGTAACGCTGACCGAACCCATGGCCCACGACCATTGGCGAAAAAACAATTGCGCCAATCGCCAAGGCGAATCTACACACCACAGAGACGGTGCCTAAATGCTTGTTTGTCAGCATTGTATCTCGTGCAAAAAACAACGAATAGGTTAATGGTTGTGTTGTTGTGTCATGATCGCAGCCAATGACAAGCTAATACAACAAGTCACTACTGTCTAACATCACAACTCGCACAATCCGAGGGCGCTTGAACTCAGACCAACTGTATCAGCCACAGTCGCGGCTAATATCACCCCAAGGCAGTCGCGTGCGACAAAGAATAGCATCATCAATATCGGACTGATTAACAATAGCATTTGTCAGATCAGCATCAGTCAAATCAGCGCTACTGAACCTCGCACCGGTTAGATCAGCACCGTTAAGAAAAGCCCCCGTTAACTGCGCTCCACGCAAATCGGCTTTCCTGAGATTTGCCAGGAGCAAATAGGCACCTTGTAGGTCAGCTCGACTTAGGTTGGCTTTTCGGAGATCTGCGTTAATCAACTGAGTACCGCGAAGATTTGCCTGACTGAGGTTGGTACCAAATAGATAGGCTCCTGTTAAATCGGCAGCACTAAGTTCAGCCTCATCAAACCGTGCACCGTTAAGATCAGCTCTAGGAAGTTTCGCGCCGTTCAGTACCTTACGCTGGAGATTTGCCCCGCGTAGATCACAGCCTGGGCACTCATTCGAGTACAAAAGTTGCGTCAAGCGAGCATCATAGGAGTCCGTGTCGCCTATTTGATTCTGATCGACCCCCCCGGGTCGAAAATGAACTGCAAGCTGAATATTCGATAGATGGCGACTATCAGTGGTGATGATTGGAACGAACAGTTGACGGTTTATCGGCAGCAACTTGGCTGCGAGAACAATGTTGTTACACCCCAATATGGACAGCAGCGAGAAAACAACCAGTGAACGACAAATCTGAATAACGCGGTTTCGATACGCCCGGTATCGCCTACAGCTATCTACTGCTAATCCAAACGATCCAGAAAGGGCGGGGAGACAACCCAACATATTTTCTCACGGGTGAGGGGGCAGAGCCTCCAGCCTAACAAATTACTGGGATTGGCTCACCATATGGTCGACAGCTGCCTTCACTTCAGCATCGCTAAGGGTGGGATTTCCCCCCTTGGCCGGCATCACACCTGAGCTTCCCACAAGCCCATTGATAGCATTGGCATAAAGGCTGTCATTACCGGCAGCAATACGGTCAGTCCAAGTGGCAGCATTACCCACCATCGGTGCACCAGCTACGCCGGCACCATGACAGGCTATACAAGCCGATTGATAGACCTTCTGCCCGTCTACGGCAGCTTCAGTAGTCGACGCGACTTGCGTTGTTGTGCTGCTTTGCGCCTGGGCCGTTTTGATCTGGCCAACGGCAGCGATCCGCGCTGCGATCCCTGAGCCATCGCTCATCAGCGTCTCTCGATCAGCCGCCGTACGGCCGGGCGTATCCAGATGATGCTCAACAAAGAAGAATCCGAACAACACCAATGCCAGTGTAAAAATAATCAGGTAACTTTTCATAGACTTTTAATTCGTTTTCCTGTGTGGGTGACCTAAGCGATTGTCTTGGGGCGTTGAAGTTATTCGGCGCCGCCGAAGAAGATATCACGGGTCAGAAACGTGTAATCGCCTTCCAGGGTGCCTATTCCCACAAAGACGAGCAGTAACAACGGCGGCACAATGATTGCATAAACTAGCGCCTGACGTTCCCAGAGCATGTGCATAAACACCGAAACGATCAGTCCCGCTTTAAGCATCATAAATACAATGATCAGGAACCAGCGCAAGTAGCCTTGAAACGCGAGGTAGTCGACCATATAGGAAGCTGCGCTGAGTACAAACAGCAGAATCCAGATCTGGAAATAGATACCCAGCGGATGTTGTTGACCTTCAGTTGATGCCATGATTTTCCTACCAGAGATAAAAAACTGCGAATATGAATACCCAAACCAGATCGACGAAATGCCAGTAAAGGCCCATGATCTCGACCATGCCGTAATCTTGTTTACGGCCTGTCATAAAACCAGGTTCTTCCCGATCCATCTTGCCGCGTATTACCTTCACGGCCATGATGGCCAGAAACAGCACACCAATAGAGACGTGTGTGCCATGAAACCCTGTCACCATGAAAAAGATTGCACCAAACTGTGGTGCACCCATGGGGTTCCCCCAGGGTCGCACGCCTTCATCGACAATCAGCTTCGTCCACTCGAAGGCCTGCATGCCCACGAAGGTGGCACCGAGAACTGCTGTTGCAAGCAACAGCCAGAAGGTGGTCATTTTGTCTTTTCGATAGCCGAAATTAACAGCCAGCGCCATGGTGCCACTGCTCGTGATTAGCACAAAGGTCATGATGGCAATCAGCAGGAGCGGCACGTGAACCCCACCGACGTTCAAGGCGAAGACCTCACTTGGATTTGGCCACGGGATCGTGGTCGACATCCGGACCGTTCCGTAACCGATCAAGAAACAGCTGAAAATAAATGTGTCGCTGAGGAGAAAGATCCACATCATGGCCTTTCCCCAGGGGGTTTTCTTAAACGCGCGTTGGTCAGAGGACCAGTCGGCGATTACACCAGGTGTGCCGTCAAGCAGCGGTGCCGTCTCGGCCATGGTGGCTTGCGCAGATTGCGTCATGTGTTTTTCTTCTCCTTAAGTGACCAACAGCAGACCGAACATCACCAGCCAGACCACCAGCAGGAAGTGCCAGTACACAGCACACAGTTCCACGCTCATGTGAATCTTGGCCACCTCAGCACCACGCCACAACCTGATGGAGGCTCGAAACCAGGCAACGAGACCGCCCAGTAGATGCACACCATGTAACCCAGTGATGAGATAAAAAAACGAGTTTGATGGGTTGGAGTCGACAAAATAACCCAGCGATCCCAGTTGTCGCCAGACCAGAAACTGGCCCACCAGAAAAGCGAAAGCAAGCGCACCTCCGGCCAGCAATCCCCGCCGAACACCATCGGCATGCTCGCGACCTGCCGCAACCCGCGCCCACTGCAAGGCGATGCTGCTCAGGATCAGGATCGCCGTATTCAACCACAACAGCGCCGGAACAGGCAGTGCCTGCCAGTCGGCGTAGGCCATACGAATAAAGTAGGCTGCCGTTAATAGCCCGAAGACTGCTGTGACCACGCCCAGGAATACCGACAGAAAAACCTTGGCTGTCGGTAGGCGAAATCCGTGCGAGTCCGAGACATAGCCGCGTTCAGCCACCCACGGTTTGGTCGATAACGTCCTGAAAATACTCACGTCGTCAGATCACTGGGGTATCGAAGTGATTACTTTGCTGTCGTAACATTTAAGACTAGCTGGCTTGACCGGTGTTCTTGCTTGCAGGCACGTTCTGCGGAATAAAGTCTTCTTCCGCACCGGGTACGCTGTAATCGTAGGCCCAGCGGTAAACCGAGGGCAATTCTTTCCCGAAATTGCCATGTGTCGGTGGCGTATCAGACGTCTGCCATTCCAGCGTGGTCGCACCCCAGGGGTTACCACCAGCCGGTTTGCCGTGCGTAGCACTGCGGTAAAGGTTATATAGGAATAACAGCTGTACGCTCGCGACGACAATTGTAGCGGTAGACATCCAGATATTTACATATTGAGCCGATTCTGGAATCCAGTCTGGCAAGCCATTGGCGCCCATGTTGGAAAAGTAGCGTCGTGGTACGCCCATGATGCCCAGGTAATGCATGGGGTAGTAAAGACAATAGAGCCCCACAAAGGTAACCCAGAAGTGGAATTTACCCAGGCCCTCATTCAACATGCGGCCGGTGATCTTGGGATACCAGTGATAAACCGCACCGAAGACAGCGAGGATCGGCGATACCGCCATCACCATATGGAAATGGGCGACCACAAAGTAGGTATCCGATAACGGTACATCCACAATTACGTTGCCCAGAAAAAGGCCAGTCAGCCCACCGTTGATAAATGTAAACACAAAACCGATGGCAAACAGCATCGGCACCGTCAGGCGAATGTTGCCCCGCCACAAGGTGAGCACCCAGTTGTAGACCTTGATCGCAGTGGGCACCGCAATGATCAGCGTTGTGGTTGCAAAGAAAAACCCGAAGTAGGGGTTCATGCCACTCACATACATATGATGCGCCCAGACGATGAAGCTTAAACCACCGATAACCANGATGGCCCAGACCATCAAGCGATAGCCAAAGATGTTCTTGCGCGCGTGAACACTGAGCAGGTCGGACACGATGCCAAAAGCTGGCAGGGCGACGATATAGACCTCAGGGTGACCAAAAAACCAGAACAGGTGCTGGAACAATACCGGGCTGCCACCGGAATGATCCAATTGCTGCCCTAAAGAGACAATTGCCGGCATGAAATAGCTGGTACCGAGCAGGTTATCCAAAGTCATCATGATGGCGCTGACCAAGAGCGCCGGGAAAGCCAGCAACGCCAGTATGGTAGCCGTGAAGATCGCCCATATGGTCAGGGGCATTCGCATCAGTGTCATGCCCCGGGTACGGGCCTGCAAAACCGTGACCACGTAGTTCAAACCGCCCATGGTGAAGCCAATGACAAAAAATGCCAAAGAAATTACCATCAGCGTAATACCCCAACTCGCGCCTGGCGTCCCAGGCAAAATTGCTTGTGGCGGATAAAGTGTCCAGCCAGAACCAGTTGGTCCACCCGGCATAAAGAAACTNGCNANCAATAACAGTACCGCGAACAAGTAGACCCAGTAACTGATCATGTTTACATAGGGGAACACCATGTCACGGGCACCCAGCATCANTGGAATCAGGTAGTTTCCAAACCCCCCTAGGAAAAGGGCGGTCAGCAGGTAGATAACCATGATCATGCCGTGCATGGTCACAAACTGGAGGTACGCATCAGGTGTGATGAATGACACCGCGCCAGGCCAAGCGAGCTGGATCCGCATCAGTACAGACAGCACCAAAGCCAGCAAACCGACGGCCATGGCGGTGATGGAGTACTGCAGTGCGATGATTTTCGCATCTTGTGAGAAAACGTACTTACCAAGCCAAGTCTTAGGGTGATACAGCTCTACCTCTTCGACTTCTGCTGGTGGGACGAAATCTTGCGCATCATGTGTGGCGTCAGTTAGTGCCATGATAAATACCTTTACACTTAAGTTACCGTGTGATTTCTAAATCTTGAATNTGTTGTTTAAGCTCTTAATTTCAACGTGATCACCCCGAAGCCGACTTTAGATAAGCCACCAGCGCATCGAGCTGATCGTCGGTCAACTGGGCCGGCGGCATGATCGGGGCATAGCCCTTAACGACCTTGGCATTCGGGTTGACGATCGATTCCTTTAAATAACCATCATCAACCAATACGCTGCTACCATCAGTCANGGTCTCGTTCTTACCTACCATTCCCTTCCAAGTCGGTCCGACACCCGCACCGCCATCCAGGCTGTGACAAGCAATACACCCCTGGTCCCTAGCCAGTTGCTCACCCCGCTCGACTAAATTACCGCCTGAAGCACTTCCGGTACCAGCCAGCATCTGGGCAAAGGTCGGCTGTGTCTGTAGCCAGGCCTGAAAATCCGCTTCCTCTTCAACCACCATGTGGCTACGCATGTTGTAATGTCCGGAACCGCACAGCTCTGCGCAAAGAACATCGTATTTGCCAATCTTAGTCGGCGTAAACCAGAAGTAGGTGACCATCCCGGGTACTAGATCCATCTTGGACCGGATCTGGGGAACATAAAAATCGTGCAATACGTCCTTGGACCGGAGTAGCACTTTCACTGGACCACCGATCGGCAGATGCACCTCGGAACCACTGACCANGATATCGTCCTGGCCGTTGGGATCATCGGGGTTTAAACCAAACGGGTTACTGGCATTGACGTTGCGAGTATCCACCTTGCCCAACACACCATCAGCTCCAGGATAGCGATAAGTCCAGCGCCACTGTTGCCCGACTGCTTCGACCAGCATGGCGTCCTCTGGTACCTCAACATACTTGGCCCAGACAAATAGACCCGGCGCCAGCATGGCAATCACACCGACTGTCGTAAAAGCCGTCAACCACCATTCGAGCTTTTTGTTTTCTGGTTCGTAGTCCGCCCGACGATCCTTGCGGTACCGATACTTGTAAACAGCGTAGGCCAAGAACAAGTTAACAGCGACGAATACAAAACCACAGACAACGAATGTGATGGTGAGGGTGTCATCGATCATGCCCCAGTTCGAAGCGATCGGTGTCAGGTACCAGGGACTTATAAAATGGAAGAGTACTGAAGCAATTAGCAATACAACCAGGACAATGACTAGAACCATTGGTTCATTTCCTCTGAAATAGTCTCACAAAATTTATGCCTTAAGTCCCGCCTAACTTAAACAATCGCTCACACCAGCGTCGATGCCACGATCATCAATTTACCTTGGCGAGAAAAACGAGAGCACCATAAGGGCGCCTTATACCCCCATAAGCTCCTATACAGCCCAGCATAGCCTCGGCGCGAATTCTGTCACAGAATATTCAGTACAGCAACAAAATTGGGGTTTTTACAATATCTAGAATAATGCGGACTATTATCGTGTATGGGCAAACGAGTCTCTGCCGAGACATATCAGATCCTGTTCACTAAATTCTCGATCTAGATCAAAACTTCAAAACATTGTGTCGGACGAACATCCGGATCGCTTGGACGGCTCGACTTAATGTGTGGGTCGGTGTGAATCTAATTAGGTTAGTCTGTCGACGACGCTGGTAGTTTTTGGGTTGGCACTACGACGATCTGAGCAATGACCACATCACTAGGCTGCTCCAGAACAAATCGGACCGACCGGGCAATGTCCTGGGGTGTCAAGCAGACGCCAAAATCCCGGTAGTATGCCGCACCGCGTTTTTCGTCACCAAAACGGGTAGCTGCAAATTCCGTCTCTACCATTCCAGGCAGTACCTCCGAGATCTTGATACCCGTCGCGCCGTAGTCAAGACGCAATGTCTCGCTTAATCCGTGTACTGCATGCTTGCTTGCCGCA
>PCBE01000123.1 GCA_002731295.1 Acidiferrobacteraceae bacterium
GCGTCTTCGGGACGATCATCAGCAGGATCGGGTCAATGGTGTTGCCAACGACTTGCTGGGCCAGTTGGAGCATTCCTACGAGACACGCAAAGGTTACTGGAAAGGCGGTACCGTCAGTGTCTATGGTTATGGAGGCGGGATCATCCCTCGTTTCTCTGAGGTTGGTCAGCAGTTTCCGGACTCGAAAGAATTTCACACGGTTAGGGTACAGCCCCCTGCGGGCAATCATTACAGTACAGACATTCTTCGACAACTCGCCGACAGCTGGGAGAAGTGGGGTTCGGGTCTGGTGACGTTTCATGGGCAGACCGGTAGCATCATGTTTATCGGCGCAACAACTGAAAACACGCAACCCTTTTTTGACGAGATCAATGATTACGGTTTTGACCTGGGTGGGGCAGGACCTTGTGTACGGACAGCGCAGTCGTGTGTTGGGGCCAGCCGATGTGAGCAATCGTGTGCGAACGAACACAAAATTCACCGCACCTTGGTTAACAACTTCACTGATGATGTTCATCGTCCAGCGCTGCCCTACAAATTTAAGTTCAAAATATCGGGTTGTCCAAACGATTGTATGAACGCGATTGAACGTGCTGACATGGCAGTTATTGGTACCTGGCGTGATGACATCAAGGTTGACCAAGACGAGTGGAAATTCTACGTCGAAGCTAAAGGGCGTCAGCACACGATCGATAACATCATTACACGGTGTCCAACCAGTTCTTTGAGTCTTAAAGACGACGACTCACTGGAAATCGACAATCGCAACTGTGTGCGCTGTATGCACTGTATCAACGTGGTGCCCAAGGCTCTCTCGCCAGGCGCCGATACTGGTGTGACGGTACTGATGGGCGGTAAACGCACGCTCAAGATCGGTGATTTGCTGGGTACCGTGGTGGTGCCTTTCATGAAAGTGGAATCGGAAGAGGATTACGAACGACTGGTAGAGATCGCCGAAAACACCATCGATTATTGGGCTGAAAACGGCCTCGAACATGAGCGTTGTGGGGAAATGATCGAGCGGATCGGTTTGGTCAATTTTCTGGAAGGTATCGGTGTCGATGTTGATCCAAATATGGTTGCTGAGCCACGCGAGTCATCTTACGTCCGGATGGACGGCTGGGATGAAGAAGCGATCAGATGGTTTGAGCGTAAAGCTGAGCAGAAACGAGTGGAACCAAACGCTGTCGCTTAATCCGCCCACAGGGGACGAGTCGGAGTATTTGTTATGGCTAAAAAAGAAATGCGACGCCCGATTGAGTCGGGTTGCCCGGATGGTTTCCAGTACATGCATCCAGTCATGGTCAAGAACTTTGGCCAGTGGAAATGGCACGACCACCCACGACCTGGAGTACTGCGGCATGTGGCCGAAAGTGGAGACGCTATCTGGACTGTCAGAGCGGGGACTCAGCGGATTCTCGATGTTTTTACCCTGAGAACGCTATGTGATATCGGCGATGAATTTGCCGACGGCCATGTTCGATTCACGATTCGCAGCAACATCGAGTACATGGTAGACGGGGAAGAAAAGGTCAATCCGTTGATTGATGCACTGGAGAGCGCAGGTTTCGTGGTGGGCGGTACGGCAAATTCAGTGGCGATGATTGCCCATACCCAAGGCTGGCTGCACTGTGATATTCCCGGTACTGACGCATCGGGAGTCGTGAAGTCGATGATGGATGAACTGATTGATGAGTTCAGAAACTGCAACATGCCCAACCGGGTTCATATCACGACGTCCTGCTGTCAGATCAATTGCGGTGGTCAGGGTGATATTGCGATCAACGTTCAACACACCAAGCCGCCAAAGATTAACCACGATCTGGTGGCAAATGTTTGTGAGCGGCCGTCGGTTGTGGCCCGTTGCCCAGTTGCTGCAATTCGACCGGCACAGGTCAATGGTAAGCCAACCCTGGAAGTTGATGAAAAGAAATGCATCTGTTGCGGTGCTTGCTATCCACCGTGTCCACCCATGCAGATTAACGATCCTGAGCATACAAAACTCGCCATATGGGTGGGTGGGAATCACTCTAATGCGCGCAGTAAGCCGAGCTTCCAGAAGCTTGTCGCCTCAGGAATTCCAAATAATCCGCCCCGCTGGCCGGAAGCGACCGCCATCGTCAAGAAAATTCTCAATACCTACAAGGATGATGCCAGGGATTGGGAGCGAATAAACGACTGGATCGATCGCATTGGCTGGCCACGTTTTTTTGAGTTGACTGGTCTACCTTTTACGAAGTATCACATCGATCACTGGCGTGGTTCGCGTAGGAGCCTCAACTCATCTACCCATATTCGGTTTTAGGAAACCAAATGAAATTCTCGGTAATGGTCAACGAGGGGCCGTACACCCATCAGGCCGCTGATACGGCCTATCACTTTACCCGGGCGGTGCTCGATGCCGGTCACGAGATTTTCCGCGTTTTTTTCTACCACGACGGTGTTCACAATGGCACGCGGATGACGACCCCACCCCAGGATGACCGCCATATCGTAGATCGATGGAGTGAACTGGCGCATGATCATGACATCGACCTGGTGGTGTGTGTCGCTGCCGCTCAGCGTCGTGGCATCCTGGATAAAGACGAAGCCAAACGCAACGGCAAAGATGGTGACAATATCGCACCGGGTTTCCGAATTTCTGGCCTGGGTCAGCTGATCGAGGCCGGCATAGAAGCAGATCGACTACTGGTCTTTGGTGACTAACGAATCAGGTAAGGCTGTGAAGAAATTCATGTACGTCAATCGCCACGCCCCCCACGGGACCATCTATCCGCTTGAAGGTCTTGAAGTGGCACTCATTGGTGCCGCTTTCGATCAAGACGTCAGCATGGCGTTTATTGGTGACGGTGTTTTCCAACTGACTAAGGGCCAGGACACGGCCGATTTAGGCATCAAGAATTGTGCACCTACCTATGGCGCGTTGGGCGATTATGAAGTCACCAAGCTGTACGTGGAGCAGGAATCGCTCGACGAAAGAGGCCTAGAATTGAACGATCTGATGAATCTGACTTGGGAAGATGAACAAGAGGACTGGGCAGAAAAACCGTCGATCCGGTTGGTCAGCCGAGCACAGTTGTCAGACCTGCTTGAACAGCAGGATGTGATCCTGAATTTCTAACACTGACGATGCTGCACACGGTCAACAAATCGCCGTTCGACAGTCACAGTCTACAGACCTGTTTGGGACTGGCCAAAGCTGGCAGCGATATTTTGCTGATAGAAGATGCGGTTTATGCGGCAATGTCCGGTACGGCTGTGACGTCGATGGTCGAATCCGCGATGAACTCCTCCACCATTTACGCGTTGGAGCCGGATCTCAAGGCACGCGGAATCGGATCCGAGAAGATGATCAGCGGTATAAATCTCGTTGGTTACGATGGCTTTGTGGAACTTGCGGTAACCAACGATAAAGTGCAGAGCTGGTTATAGATTAATTAAAAGGAGATTTGATATGGCATTCGAAATCAATGGTAAAACCTACGAGACAGACGAGGAAGGCTATCTCGCTAACTTGAGTGACTGGAACGCTGACGTTGCTGACCATATGGCAACTGAGGATGACTGCGATCTCAGTGAAAACCACTGGGAAGTCATCAAATTTCTGCGCGATTACTATGAGGAGTATCAGATTGCGCCAGCAGTGCGGGTACTGACCAAAGCTATTGGCAAACGATTGGGTAAGGATAAAGGCAACAGTAAATATCTCTATGAGCTGTTCCCTTATGGTCCGGCCAAGCAGGCCTGTAAGTACGCGGGCCTGCCTAAGCCAACTGGCTGCGTCTGAATGTCGAGCCGGTTCACGATTGACTCTGTCCATTAGCCGAACACGGCATACGCCGGGTCGAATTTCTAGAGAGCGTTAGGTTTGATTCTGGGCACTATCTATGCCTTCTTGTTTCTCGTGGCAGCATTCTGTCTCGTTGTGGGAGTGGCTTTGCGTGTTATCCGCTACAGCAGGACACCGGTGCCGTTGGTTATTCCAACCACACCGGCGCCTACGACGACTGGCGGTGTTGTCTCTCGGATGTTTCGTGAAGTCGTGTTGTTTGAGAGTCTTTTCAAAGGAAGCAAGTGGACCTGGCTGTTCGGGTGGTTATTTCATTTCGGGCTGGTCGTTGCTCTGTTGCGTCATTTACGATACTTCACGGAACCGGTATGGCAGTGGGTTGAAGTGATCCAATGGGTTGGTCTCTACGGGGGTGGGGTGATGCTGTTTGGTCTACTGGGACTGTGGGCCCGTCGTTTCCTGGTCGATCGGGTTCGCTACATCAGTGCGCTGTCGGATCACTTGATGCTGGCACTGCTGGTAGCTATTGCAGGCTCAGGGCTTGCCATTAAATATGGTGTTCATACCGACATCGTCGCACTAAAGGCGTTTACTCGCGGATTATTGATGTTCGACTGGCAGCCGTTACCCGCTGAGCCTTTGTTGCTGATGCACCTGACACTGGTCATCCTTTTGATGGTTATATTTCCGTTCAGTAAGCTCCTCCATGCACCAGGTGTTTTCTTTAGCCCTACCCGCACGATGAAAGACACCCCCCGGGAAAAACGCCACAGCGCGCCGTGGGCAGACGAAATCAACCGGTCAACCCTACGGTAGTATTTGCTCATGGCGAAACGCGAATTCTCCATCCCCGTTATCAAGTCGCCCCCTGAGATCCCGCCAATACGCCCGGGGGCAATGGCCCACAGTAGACCCTTTGTCGCCAAAGCCGAGCATCAGGAACCATTGGGATTCCCTGGTGAGCTCGTTGACAACTGGAAATCAGTTGCCATAGACAAAATGGAGGAATTACTCGGCAAGTATCGTGCACTGCCGGTTTTTCTTGATTCGTGTGTGAAGTGTGGTGCTTGCACGGACAAGTGTCACTACTACCTGGGTACCGGTGATCCCAAGAACATGCCCGTAGCCCGGCAGGATATTTTACGCAGCGTCTATCGTCGTTATTTCACAGTCGCCGGCAAGTACTTTCCTAAACTGGTCGGCGCAGCCGAGTTGACCGAGGAAGTCATAGATGACTGGTATCGTTACTACCATCAATGTTCCGAATGCCGACGTTGTTCAGTTTACTGCCCCTTCGGTATCGATACGGCAGAGATTACGATGGCTGGACGCGAAATTCTGGCCTCGATCGGTGTCGGGCAGAAGTATGCCAACGAAATCATCGGCAAGGTGCACAAAATAGGGAATAACCTTGGTCTGCCGGAACCCGCGCTTGTCGATACGCTCGAAGGCCTGGAAGAGGAAGTCGAGGAAGAGATCAATGTGCCCGTCAAATTTCCGCTGGACCAGGTGGGTGCGGAGGTGCTTCTGGTGACACCGTCTGCTGATTTTTTTGCCGAGCCCCATGTTGATGGTCTTATTGGCTATGCCAAGGTCTTTCATCAGGCAGGCATCAGCTGGACCTTGAGTTCTTATGCATCAGAAGCTGCAAACTTTGGAATTTTTGTCGGCAACTACGAAAACATGCAAAAGGTCGCCGAACGCATTCGTCAAGCCGCACTGGATCTCGGCGTAAAGCGGATTGTGGTGGGTGAATGTGGTCACGCCTGGCGTGTTGCTTACAGTTTCTGGAACACGTTGATCGGGCCATTTGATTTTCTGGATACCGCATACCCTACTCCCCAACATATCTGTGAGCTGACGTATCACCTGCTACAACAAGGTCAGCTCAAGCTCGATCCGGCCCAGAATGATGACAAAGTCGTGACATTCCATGATTCGTGCAATGTCTCGCGAGGTTCGCGTATGGGCGACATGCCTGGTGGGCAATTTACCATTCCTAGAGCGCTGATCAGGTCGGCCTGCCCGCATTTTGTTGACATGGCGCCTGAGACTACGCACGAGCACACATTTTGTTGCGGCGGCGGCGGCGGGTTGCTCACCGATGATCTTCTCGAACTCAGGGTAAAGGGCGCGCTGCCTCGTGTCAGTGCTCTAAAGCGGGTTATCGAGGAAGACGGTGTCACGCACATGGCAGCAATTTGTGCAATCTGCAAGAGTCAGTTCAGCAAAGTTTTGCCGGAATATGGTATGGGCATGGACATGGTGGTGAGTGTTCACCAGCTCATCGGTGATGCGCTCGTGTTTGAACCGGCTCAATAAACGTGAGTGGTATTGATCAAGAGGAAACCCCGATGGCAGATGTAGAGGTACAGGTTCAAGCACTGACTTTTCGAAAATATGCGGACGGCCAGACGCATGCCTACGACGATTTAAAAGAAAAGATTTTCACTGCTGATCATTCCCACAAGTGTCCAACCTATGTTCATCGCACCCCCCCGTGCCAAGGCAGTTGCCCATCGGGAGAAGATGTTCGTGGCTGGTTGCAGATCGTTCGCGGCAAGGAACCCCCGCCCGAAGGTGTTGAGTGGCAGGAATATGCGTTTCGCCGTTCAACAGAGGCAAACCCCTTTCCGGCCATGATGGGTCGGGTGTGCCCAGCACCCTGCGAGGCGGGCTGTAATCGTAACCAAGTCGATGACTTTGTCGGCATCAATGCTGTGGAACAGTTTATCGGTGATACCGCATTCCAGCAGCGCTACCGGTTTGAGGAACCCCCGGAACTGTCAGGAAAGCGAGTGGCGATTGTAGGGGGTGGGCCCGCTGGTCTTTCCGCCGCCTATCAGTTGCGGCGTCGCGGCCACGCCTCAACGGTGTTCGAGATGCAGGACCAGTTGGGCGGTATGTTTCGTTACGGTATTCCAGGGTACCGGACGCCTAGAGATATTCTGGACCGAGAGATTGAGCGGATACTGGAATTGGACGCCATAGATGTTCAAACAGGGGTTCGAATTGGACGCGATCTAAGCGTCGAAGAACTGGAGACCGAGTTCGATGCGGTATTGTGGGCCATTGGCTGTCAGACTGGTCGCGATCTGCCGGTGGACGGTTGGAGTGGTACGGCAAACTGCGTATCCGGTGTGAAATTTCTGGAAGTATTCAACACAGGTCGAATGCAGGTAAGCGCTGAACGGGTGGTGTGTATCGGTGGTGGTGACACGTCTATTGACGTGGTTTCTGTAGCCCGTCGGCTCGGTCGAATAAAAAACTTAAACAGCCAGGATCGCCCGGAAGCAGTCATTGGTGGATACACCGCACATGACTCAGCGATGGCCGCAATGCGACAGGGCGCGCAGGTGACGTTGACGGCTTTGTTTAACCAGTCGCAGATGACGGCAGCGGCAGAAGAAATCGATGATGCCCTCACTGAAGGGGTGACCATATTGAATGGCGTAATGCCTGTTGGTCTGGTTAAAGGTGCGGATGGTCGTGCGACCGCGGTTCGAATGAGTGAGTGCGTTGTTGATAAGCAAGGCGTTCCACAACCGGTTGAGAACACGGAATTTGAGATCGAGGCTGATCTGGTGGTCTCGGCGATTGGTCAGGGTGGCGACTTGTCCGGTATTGAAGAACTGGGCAATGAGCGATCCCTGATCGAAGCCGATCAATTTTTTCAGGTTCCCGGACGTCCAGGCCACTTCGTTGCCGGCGACATCGTCCGTCCGCATCTGCTCACGACGGCAATCGGACAAGCATCTGTCGCTGCTGACAGTATCGATCATTTTTTGAAAACTCAGGAACTGGTACGTCGGCCTAAGGTCGATGTCCACCATTTCAGTCTGCTCGATAAACTCCACGAACAGAAACTGGCGCCGACAGAGTACGATCACACTCAGAATTGGGGAACAGACACGGCAGATTTTGTGATTCACAATTATGAGGATCGTTCAGCCCACGAAATCATCCCATCAGACAAACTGTTTCTGGCTCATTTTTTAGAGCAGAACCGCTATCAGCGGGAAGCATCGGTGCCCGGGGCAGACGCAGTCCTTAGCCATTTCGAGGAACGCCATCGCGGGCTCAGCGCAGAAGCGGCACAAGCTGAATCAGAACGGTGTATGAGCTGTGGTATGTGCTTTGAGTGCGACAACTGTGTCATTTACTGCCCTCAGGATGCTGTATTCCGAGTCAAGAAAGATAAGTCAACGACCGGTCGTTATGTGGATACCGATTACGAACGCTGTATTGGGTGTCACATTTGCGCGGATGTGTGTCCTACTGGATACATTGATATGGGTATGGGGGAGTAGACGCTTGCTTGTTTATGAACCAGAAATCGAATGACACAGCGTTTTGTAATGGCGTTACTGATAATTCTCAGCCTTGCCACCTCGAGTATCGCTGACGTGACCCTGCCGTCATATCCAAAAGGGAAGGGTAAGTACTGTGTAGAACCGACAGATGTCATGCGCCGTGATCACTTCGAGTACTTGATGCACCACCGACAGATTTCTGTGCACTTGGGTGTGCGATCTAAAAAGCATAGCCTGGTGGGTTGCGTGGACTGTCATGCATCCCAGGCAGATGATGGGACCTATATTTCGGTAAATGAGCCGGGACAATTTTGTCGCAGCTGTCATGTCTATACGGCAGTCAAGATAGATTGTTTCAGTTGCCATGCTGCAGTCCCGGATGCTGTGGTGAAACAATGATGACGAATCCAGCCAACAAGCCACGGCGTCACTTCCTCGGCAGGACGGGTGCAGGCACTGCTCTCCTAGCGCTCGCGCCGGGCGTAAAACTCGTAGACCTGGCGTTGGCGAAGGATGAAGATGAGCCTGCGTCGGACGAAACTCGTTGGGGGCTTCTGGTTGATGCCGACCGGTGTACTACTGGCTGCCGCGCCTGTGTGTCGGCTTGTGAAGAGGAGCACGCATTGGCTAAGACCAGCAGAACGCAGCTGGACCCGCAATGGATCCGTAAGGTTGAACTGGTCGATGAATCTAACGATCGGTCACTA
>PCBE01000001.1 GCA_002731295.1 Acidiferrobacteraceae bacterium
CCATCGCCTACGCCTTTCGGCCTCGGCTTAGGGTCCGACTAACCCTGAGCAGATTAACTTTACTCAGGAAACCTTGGGCTTACGGCGAGCCTGTATTTCACAGGCTTTATCGCTACTCATTCCAGCATACTCATTTCTATCTCCTCCAGCTGCCCTCACGGGTCAACCTTCGCAGGTTAATAGAACGCTCGTCTACCGATCCATTCTAATCGAATGAATCCCATAGCTTCGGTATGATACTTAGTCCCGGAAATTATCGGCGCAGAACCCCTTGACTAGTGAGCTATTACGCTTTCTTTAAAGGATGGCTGCTTCTAAGCCAACCTCCTAGCTGTCTGGGCGATTCCACATCCTTTATCACTTAGTATCAATTTAGGGACCTTAGCTGATGGTCTGGGTTGTTTCCCTCTCGGCTACGAATCTTATCACCCGTAGCCTCACTGCTGTACATCATGTATTCGGTATTCGGAGTTTAATTGGGGTTGGTAAGCTTGTAGGCCCCCTAGCCCATTCAGTGCTCTACCCCCGATACATTAATACAACGCTGCCCCTAAAGGCATTTCGACGAGAACCAGATATCTCCGAGTTTGATTGGCCTTTCACCCCTAGCCACAGCTCATCCCCCAGCTTTTCAACGCTGGTGGGTTCGGTCCTCCATTCCGTGTTACCGGAACTTCAACCTGGCCATGGCTAGATCACTCGGTTTCGGGTCTGCCGCATGCTACTAAACGCCCTATTCAGACTCGGTTTCCCTATGGCTTCGATCTTTGGATCTTAACCTCGCAACATACGAGCAACTCGCTGGATCATTATGCAAAAGGCACGCCGTCACCCCGACGAATCGGAGCTCCGACCGCTTGTAAGCGCACGGTTTCAGGTTCTATTTCACTCTCCGCTAGGAGTACTTTTCACCTTTCCCTCACGGTACTAGTTCACTATCGGTCACATGGGAGTATTTAGCCTTACCGGATGGTCCCGGCAGATTCACACAAAATTTCTCGTGTTCCGTGTTACTCGGGATCTGGAATCAACAAGATCGCTCGTTTTTGATTACAGGGCTATCACCTTCTATGGCTGGTCTTTCCATACCACTTCATCTAACGATTGATTTTTTGACTTGTCGAGTCGTCCAAGATTGACTCTATTCCAGTCCCACAACACCGTTAGCGCAACGCTCTTGGGCTTGACACGTTAACGGTTTAGGCTCTTTCCTGTTCGCTCGCCGCTACTAGGGAAATCATTAGTATTTTCTCTTCCTGGGGGTACTTAGATGTGTCAGTTCTCCCCGTTGGCTCTACCCACCCTATATATTCAGGTGGGAGTAACCCGGCATAACCCGGGCTGGGTTTTCCCATTCGGAAATCTCCGGATTTAAGGTTGTTTGCACCTACCCGAAGCTTATCGCAGCTTACCACGTCCTTCATCGCCTCCATGTGCCTAGGCATCCTCCATACGCTCTTAGTAGCTTTACCAAAGGCTCTTGATCAGTTGAATGATCAATTTCTTATCTAATGATAAGAAACATTATTCACTTATTTTACTATTTCAGTGTCACAAAATGAAGTTACCGCCTTCCGCAGTTTGCAGAAGACGATTCACATTTGTGAATCGACATCAATTCCCAATTTTCAAAAAACAAAATCTTTCTGGTGGAGCTGACAGGGATCGAACCTGCGACCTCCTGAATGCAAATCAGGCGCTCTCCCAACTGAGCTACAGCCCCAATATTATCGGGGGTGCAGATCAAGTGGGCCTGCGTGGACTCGAACCACGGACCTCATCCTTATCAGGGATGCGCTCTAACCACCTGAGCTACAAGCCCAAAAAATAAATAGGTATGCGTGATCACAAGGAAATGAGTTCGACCATATCCCACATAAAGTGGGATTCTCCTTAGAAAGGAGGTGATCCAGCCGCACCTTCCGGTACGGCTACCTTGTTACGACTTAGCCCTAGTTACCAGCCTTACCTTCGACGGCTCCCTCTCCGAAGAGTTGGGCCACCGGCTTCGGGTACTGCCGACTTCCATGGCTTGACGGGCGGTGTGTACAAGACCCGGGAACGTATTCACCGCGGCGTGCTGATCCGCGATTACTAGCGATTCCTCCTTCATGGAGTCGAGTTGCAGACTCCAATCTGAACTGGGGCCGGTTTTTTGGGATTGGCTTACCCTCGCAGGTTTGCAGCCCATTGTACCGACCATTGTAACACGTGTGTAGCCCTGGACATAAGGGACATACTGACTTGACATCATCCCCACCTTCCTCCTGGTTATCCCAGGCAGTCTCCTTAGAGTCCCCACCATTATGTGCTGGCAACTAAGGACAGGGGTTGCGCTCGTTGCGGGACTTAACCCAACATCTCACGACACGAGCTGACGACAGCCATGCACCACCTGTGATAGTGTCTTTGAGCAAGCTCGCAGAGGGCCCGACTTTCATCGAGCTTACACTAACATGTCAAGTCCAGGTAAGGTTCTTCGCGTTGCATCGAATTAAACCACATGTTCCACCGCTTGTGCGGGTCCCCGTCAATTCCTTTGAGTTTCAGCCTTGCGGCCGTAGTCCCCAGGCGGAGCACTTAACGCGTTAGCTACGACAGTGAAAGGGTCGAATCTCCCACCACCAAGTGCTCATCGTTTACAGCGTGGACTACCAGGGTATCTAATCCTGTTCGCTACCCACGCTTTCGTACCTCAGCGTCAGTATTGGCCCAGAAAGCTGCCTTCGCCGTCGATGTTCCTCCCGATATCTACGCATTTCACCGCTACACCGGGAATTCCGCTTTCCTCTACCAAACTCTATCCTGACAGTTCACTGACCAGTTCTCCGGTTAAGCCGAAGGATTTCAATCAATGCTTATCAGGACGCC
This sequence comes from Acidiferrobacteraceae bacterium, assembly GCA_002731295.1. GTDB lineage: Bacteria > Pseudomonadota > Gammaproteobacteria > Arenicellales > UBA868 > REDSEA-S09-B13. The sequence continues at coordinate 2,872 of PCBE01000001.1, forward strand.
TACGTACCCTTTACGCCCAGTGATTCCGGACAACGCTAGCACCCCTCGTATTACCGCGGCTGCTGGCACGAAGTTAGCCGGTGCTTTCTTGTGAGGTACCGTCATGCCTCTAAACTATTTGAATAGAAGCCATTCTTCCCTCACGACAGACCTTTACACTCCGAAAAGCTTCATCGGTCACGCGGCGTTGCTGCGTCAGGGTTTCCCCCATTGCGCAAGATTCCCCACTGCTGCCTCCCGTAGGAGTCTGGGCCGTATCTCAATCCCAGTGTGGCTGATCATCCTCTCAGACCAGCTACCGATCATAGCCTTGGTAAGCTTTTACCTCACCAACAAGCTAATCGGACATAGGCCCATCTTGAAGTACGAGCCGAAGCCCGCTTTAACAACTGTACCCCTTAGGGTCCGCTGCATTATCCGGTATTAGCATCGCTTTCGCGAAGTTATCCCAGTCTCCAGGGCAGGTTACCTATGCATTACTCACCCGTCCGCCAGTTTAATAGTTCCCCGAAGGGAACGTTCTCCTTGACTTGCATGTGTTAGGCACGCCGCCAGCGTTAGTCCTGAGCCAGGATCAAACTCTCCGTTGTTAGGGTTGTTTGTTTTTTATTGTAACACTCTTGTCGAGGTTAATTCCTGCCATTGCTCATCACCATACGCATACCAATTGTCAAAAAACGAAAATGAAAAATAATAAGCTGAAGAAGATTGCTTTAGACCAAACCTCTAGAGCAAACAAAGTTAGCCTCATATTTACCTCGGGGACAAACTATTTTTTCGAGGAAAACCCTACCGGACAATAAGACTTACAGGCTCGGGAAAATCAAGGAAAAGTCCAGGCCCATACTTTTCCTGCACCCTTTTGGTATATCTTATCTCACGCTCTCGGTTGGCAAACTCAATTCCCTTCATTGATCCCCAGATGCTGCCGCCGTAGAGCCCAACCAAGGCAATTCGAGGAAACCACTTAGTGATAACCGTCGGTCCTCCAGTAAAGAACTGAATAGCCAACCCTGTAGTGGAAGCGAAGGTGCCCACGGCGGGGATCCAGTCTTGAAGATAAACACGACCGCCACCTGGGAAAATACCAAACAGCCCTGTTTTGACGGGATCCCGGTTTGGGAGTTTTTCCACGTTGTCGCAGGCTTTCATGAGAACCGTCAGGTTACGGCGGTGTTCTTTCGATTTAAATATTCGCCGTGCTTGATCGAATCTTCCCTTAGCTTCATCAAACTTCAGATCATTGAATTTTGCATATCCATCCAGTGTGATGAGATAGGGATCCTTTGTGGAGCCTACCATGGTATAAACGGTATCGTAGTCACCTTGCATGAGATTAAGATAAATAAGTCGGTATTTAGTCGCCCGGAATTCAGAACTGTTGGGCTGGACTTCATTCTGAGATTTACTATAGTAATCTGTGGCAAGTTCGTATTTCCCCTGTTCTTCATAGCTACGAGCAATTTTGTAATAGACATTCGGCGTCAGCGGATCGTCTGGATAGAGGAACAGATACCTGAAGCATGCCACAACACACCTTTCGTAATGCCCCTGCTCAAAGAGAAAATCGCAAAAACTTGAGAGCTCCTCTTTCTGGTACGAAGTGTATTCCTTCCACTGCTCTTCCAGATCGGCCACAGTTCCGTAGGTTGTCTGCGCAGACAAAGGTGACAATGCCACCACCCACATAATAAGGATAAAGAAAAATCTCTTCAACATGGGAATTACTTCAACAGTGTTACTTTTCTTGTTTCCAAGAATTCATCGGCCACAAACTTAACGTAGTAAATGCCGGTTGAAACAGGCGTTCCTTTGTCATTTAACCCAGCCCAATTTACAGAATGGGTTCCGGCCGGAAGATTGTCTCGTAGCAAAAGAGCAACTTCCCTCCCCAACATGTCGTAAACGGCCAGTCGGACTTCAGACTCGCCGGGCAAGTCAAATCTGAATGTAGTAGTGGGATTGAACGGGTTTGGGAAATTCTGATGCAATGCAAACTGTGCTGGAACCAGTTCGCTTTGCTCATGAACGGCGAGCCAGTTCACTTCATAGTTGACCGGATGTTGCTCATCGGGATAACCGCAAAGAACATTTTCTCCACCAACATCTGAGAGGATGGCATCTTCGGTAGAGTCGAGATGGAATGACAACCGGGACGGCACTCTTTTTGCCATATCAAACATGACCTCCACCAGCACCTTTTCTGAGTTTGGCTCAGTTTGTCCTCCTTCAATATCTAAGCCAAAGACAGTGGTGGATCCGTCGGCATGTTCTATTCCCCATACTTCCCAGTCGGCAACTTTGTTGCCAGTGCGAGCCCAGCTGAAACGTAACGCACCGTTAGAATTATCACGCAGTGTAAATTGAAATCCTCTGAGTGCCTCATTGTCATATACCAAAATTGGCACCAGGACCGAAGTATCCGTTCCCGCTACGGATGAGGAAAAACTTAGACATCCACACTGTCCGGTGGCTACTGTATCATTAAACGTGGCACTGGTTGAGTCGAGATCAACATACCGGGCAGTTTCGTTGGGACAGTCAATCTCCGCTGATAATACGGAGATAAGAATGACAAAGGGAAAAAGGTTCTTCATGGAGATATCATCGTTAATGAGGGAATCTACACACCATCGCCTGTATAATGAAAAAGGGAGCGGATTTACTTCAAAAGGGTCATTTTCCGGATGCGTTGGTCATTGTCGGCCCTGACAGAAAGCAGGTAGATGCCCGCCGCCACGTGATGGCCGTGCATATCGGTACCGTCCCAATTGAGTTGATGGAAGCCGCCATTCATCCATTGGGAAGCTAATATTTTCACTTCTCTCCCGGTTACATCATATACAGCGGCAGTGACAAAACGTTCATCCGGAAAGCTGAGTTCAACTGTCGTTGCAGGATTGAATGGGTTGGGATAGTTACCTGATACAGAAAATTTTATTGGTAACTCATCAGGCACATCAGCTATGGACATTGCAGGATCAAATATCATTCCTGTGCGAAGTGGTCCACCCCTGTACATCCGCCAGCGGGTGCCGATGCCGCCTGTTGTCTTCACATCTATAATAGCAAGCTGTGTGGATGCCGCCGCGGCAATCTCCGGATCGCTGTCGCCATCCAGATCACCTACCGTAAAAGAACTCTCCACCGACCCTTTTAGATTAATGGGAAAATTGGGTGCGACCGTACCATCAAGATTGATGGCAAAAAGCATCCCCTCCGTCAGAGAAACAATCACCTCAGCTATGCCGTTATTATCCAAGTCAAATGCAACAGGTGAACTTTTCAAAGCCGTGGTGCCGCCCAGATCGACAGGCCAGCCCGACATCTCTGACAACTGATTCTCGGAATAGCGGACTCCGTAGAGCTTTCCATCATTGGCACCAAAAATAATCTCATGGGTACCGTCACCGTCCAAATCGTCAACCATGGGTGAACTTTGAATATGTCCTTCCACGGCATAGGTGGCGAGGGCCTGCCCTTGCCAGTCTATAATATGGAGCTTGTCATCATCAGAGCCTATAATGATTTCCAGCATTCCGTCACCGCTCAAATCGGCTAAAGCAGGATCCGTGGAAACCTTGTTACCCGTACTATAGGGAAATCCCCCGGGAATGGAACCGTCAGCAGTGAACAGATAAACATGATCACTCCATGTCCCAATCACAATGTCAAACTGGTTGTCTCCATCCACATCACCCACTGCCGGAGCGGAAAATATGGATTCATTTATTGGAATGGGAAATGAACCGTAATCGGTGCCATCGTGATTGATGACGTAAAGATACTTCTCAAAAATAGCAAAAATGATTTCCAGATCACCGTTTCGATCCAGGTCGGCCAAAACCGGCGGTGAAACGATCATCCCGTTGGCAGAGTATTCTGCTTCCTTCACGCCGTCATGGCCTAATATATAAAGTGTGTTATCCATGGAGCCGAAGACTACTTCCAACTGACCGTCCCCGTCTATATCGCCAATAGCGGGCGTGGAGCGGACATTCCGGCCCGCTTCAAAGGACCATTTAAGATTGCCATCGACATCAAGCACGTAGAGATTGTGGTCATCCGATCCCATGAGAACTTCCTGTGTCCCATCACCATCAAGATCGATGATAGTAGGTGACGTCCTGATAATATTGTCAGCTGTAAATGGAAAGCCGGCCTGGTTCAGGCTTACATCTACTGAAAAATTCTTTGTGTCCTGGTAAATGTTGCTACCCGATCCCTCAGCAACAACCTTCATGGAAAATGGGATCTCATTAGGTACCATGTCTACATCAACCTGGAACTGGAATCGGTCAGCCACATTTACGCCACTGCTGCCCGAGCCAATATCAGGAAACACCGCCTCACTATCGATCATTGTGACCGCCCAGTGATCTGAGGACAGTGTTGCTGTAATATTCTTTGCATCCGCCCACCCTTCTTCATTCACAAGAACAACTCTCATCAGTGCAATCTCTCCGGGATTTAGTACACCGTCATCATCATTCACCGGCAGCGCAGAATAGGAAGAGACCTTAAGCTTCGGTAGCGATCCGCTGGCGATAGCTCGAAAAACATTAAGACGCCCCGAACCGATCTTACCTAAATAAGATGAATTGTTATCATCAATATTATCGGTGCCACGGAGGAGCATCTGTTTAATTTTCTCAGCCGATTCATCGGGGTAATAAGACCAGACGAGACCCAGAGCCCCAGCTACCAAGGGTGTTGCCATAGATGTGCCGCTCCATGAGGAATAATTATCATCATAGACTGCACTGAGAATACTGGAACCGGGAGCGATGATGTCTACCCATGTACCGTAATTGGAAAAACTGCTTTTGGTATCACTGGAGTTTGATGAGGCGACGGAAAGTACACTACTATAGGCGGCTGGATAGCTCTCTTCTTCGCTTTCTTCATTGCCGGCAGCTGCCACTACAATAGCACCGTAATTATCCCTGATATTATTGTATAGTGCACGTTCTGAATTGGATGAACCACCCCCTCCCCAGCTAAGGTTAATAATATGTGCACCGGCCTTTGCCGCATATAGAACACCACTGGAACCCCCGCTATCAAAGGTTGTGTCGGACGGATTTTCATCATACTGGATTTTCACTGGCATATGCTTGATGTTAAACCCCACGCTGGCCATACCTAAACTGTTATCAGTTGTGGCCGCCACTATACCCGCAACATGGGTACCATGAGGATTCCCGTTTGTAGGACCGGGATCAGGAGGTGCCATGGGATTGTTATCTGGATCATTACCGGCTGTAGTCCCCGACACATCCCATCCGATAAGGTCATCAACATAGCCATTCCCATCATCATCAACTGAATTCAAATCTCCTGAATCCAGCTGCCACTGACCATTAACTAATTCAATGGTCTTACCATCACCGTCAACATCTTCACCAAAGTTATTCCACAAACTGTAAACCAGGTCACGATGATCCCAATCACAACCGCTGTCCACTACCCCTACAACAATAGTAGAATCACCCGGAAAGTTGCCACCTTCAATGTTCCACAGGTCCCACGCCTCAGGAGCCTGGATAGTGCGCAAATACCACTGGCTGCTGTAGCGAGGATCATTAGGAGTATAATGGAATCGGTAATCAGGAACATATTCCGCAAATTTTATGGCCGCCTGGTTAGACAATTCATCCCGAACAGCAGCCATATCAACATTTTCATCATCAAATCTGATATCATAATACTGGCTTAACAATATATCACCATCTCTATCCTTTTCTGTAGCTTCGGGAAGCCACTGGCTGATCTTTACTTTACCTTTTCGTGAAAGAAGATCATCAATCGTCTTGATACCTGTTTTGCCATTTACAAGGCTTGTCTGGTCAACATCTACACTTTCTTCAATATAAATCCTCACTTTATTTTCGATATACCGTAAAGATTTTGGTTGGGCTGCACCAGCAGTCAGCCACCCGAGGAGTATAAAGAGAAATCTTTTCAAGAAAGTTTTTACCTCACTAGGAGGAGTTTTTTCGTTGCAACAAATCCAGGTGCTTCCATCCTATAAAAGTAGACGCCGGACGCAAGGTTACTGCCGTTGAGGAAGTAGGTGTA
>PCBE01000010.1 GCA_002731295.1 Acidiferrobacteraceae bacterium
GAAAAAAGAATCGCCGGCGCAGAGGCTGTAGGCCCGCATAAAACATCAATGCTTCAGGATGTCGAACAAGGCAAGCCCCTGGAAATAGAGGGCATGCTCGGAGCGGTGATCGAATTGGCGGCGTTAACCAAGATCGAGGTGCCGACTCTCAAGGCACTTTATGCCTGCGTCAGCTTGCTGGACCAGACCGTACAAACCGGTCGCGTGAAGATCAAAGGAATCCAGCACAGGTAATAGACTATCGTTGGAATTCCAATGACAGTCAGAATCCGGAGCTGACAACCAACACTGGCATCTAACAAAGAAAGTTCACCGGAAACCGGTTTAAGGTTTCTCGCCTCGACCAAGTCTGATATTGACATCCTCAATGACGTCCGGCATCTGTTCCCAGGTATCAATCACGTAGTGCGCACCTGCTTTTTGAAGTAAGTCCCGCGTGTGTGTTAAACGTCGCATGATTTCGTCTTCCGACAAGCTGTCGGCTTCTTCGAGCGTATCCATATCCATGTAGTTGCTATAGCGTGCAATACCCACACCCCAGCATCCCGCTTCCAGGGCTTCTCCAACTCCCGATACCGTGTCATCGACTTTGATTACGGATTGGATCGGGTGAACATCCATGATGTCTAGATTACGGTAGACCATGAAAGGTTTTGGACGGGCACCGTTGATAACTTCATCGCCAGCAACAGAAGCGTCAGGTGTATAGCCCTGTTTGCGGGCATCCTCTTCGAGGATGTCTACCATGCTGCGCACGAATCCCGTAGAACTGCCGATCTTAATGCCTTGTTTCTGCAGTGATTGAGTCGTTTCGGCAACCAGCGGCAGAAGCGTTGTGTAATTACGAAGGCAGTCTAGTTGCATGGGTACAAAATCTTCAAACATCCGGTCTACATCCTGCTGAGTAGGATACTGTCCGTGAATGCCATGCCATCGTTCCCGAATTTCTGGAATCTCAGTCATTGCTTTGATATGAAGATCTTTACGCAGCCCCATTGGTCCACGAGCCTCGGACATCGCGACTTCGACACCGTGTTTTTGAAATACTTGGACAAACACAACAGCCGGGGCGAGCACATACGCATCAGCTGTGGTGCCGCTCCAGTCAAGAATCAGACCTTTCACCTGACCTGTGTAGTTGCGGTTATAGACGAAGTCTTGTCGGATGGTCATCGAAACCCCTTGAGAGTCGTAGTTAATCAGTGAATTTGACGTGGTTCCTGGACAATCTACATCGGCAGATGAGCTGCGGAATTGTATCTTATCTGACGGCTGCTTTCTGGGCAGGAGGTCTGCATTGATGAATCCGTTCAGACGGTCGTGTGGTTGAGTGCAGCGTCGAAAATATCATAGTTACGTAATGTGGTGCTAGCCACCAAAAGAGGTGCCGGACAGTTCAGAATAAACGGTACCCGCTGTTCGGACAGTCCCCCATGTGAGCGTAAAGGCTCGGAGAGCGCTGATAGGTCATGATACTGTTGAGAATGTCCTAAAACCCACTCAGTGCTAGAAATCACTACGATATGACCCACTCGGTCTGGGGGCAGGGCAAATTTTTCACACGCTATCGGGGCTTCAAGTACCAGCTCGATCCCTTTTTGGGCTGACAATTTGTGGCACACGGGCTGTACATCGGCAGGATCGGCTAGGTAGATCGTGGCGAATCCACCCAGTGCGCCATGATGGACAACGTACGGATCGGTGATTGGCAGGATGATTCGGAATCTCTCAGAAGGTAATAGTTTCTCGATGAGCGGTTTCAAATAGACAATATTCGGTTGTCCGGCTGAATCGTGTTTGGCTTTCATACCGTGATCGGCGGTCACGGCAATGACGGCATCATGTGCTTGCATTTCCAGAAGATGACGATCGATCATGCCGTAGAACGCATCTGCGGCCGGGGTTCCGGGTCCGTGTTTGTGCTGGATGTAGTCGCTGGTCGACAGGTAGAGTATGTCAGGTGACCAGGTATCCAAAAGTGTCAGACCGGCGGAAAATACATACTCAGACAGTGCGCCGCTGTAGACATCCGGTGGTGGCAGGCCAGTCAGTTGGCCGGCATCGTCTATACCGTTTTCACTCCGTGTTGTCAGCTGACATTTTTCGGCGGAAAAACAGATTGCACTACCCTGTTCAAAATCGAGTTCATGACCGAGCATCCGCCTGAGTTTATCTTTAGCTGTGATGATAGCGATTCTTGCTCCTTGATCCTGGAATGCTTTGAATATCGTACCCACACGTAGAAATACGGGATCATTCATCATCACTTCAGCATCGGACCCGAGGTCGTAGAAAAAGTTGCCTGATATGCCATGAACGACCGGTGCTGTTCCAGTTACAATCGAAATGTTGTTGGGGTTTGTAAAACTGGGAATCGTGGCATCAGCGGTTCGAAACAACCCACGGTTTTTGATCGAAGCCAGATAGGGCATCTGACCGTTCTCAATGGCACGGTCGATATAACCACCCCCATCCGATAGCGGGTAGCCGGGTTCGCTGCCGTCCAGGCAGATCACAACGACAGGTCTGTCGGGCCAGCGGTACTTCCGATTATTGCAGGTCACATAACGCATAGAGATATTAGGACGTACAACAGATCAGGGACCACAGTTGCTGACATTCATGACCCCGAGTGTGTCTCGAATAGCGTCAAGCAGTCCGAGGACCTGGTCTTCGAAAATGTGGCCGATGCAGCCGATCCGGAACGAATCGCTTACTGTCAGTTTGCCCGGATAGATAATGTAGCCACGTTTGCGAAGCCCTTCATAAAATCCATCGAACTGGAAATTAGGGTCGGCAGGTGTCAGGAACGTTACAATTATTGGTGCTTGAAGAGCATCCGGGAGCAGTGTTTTGAAACCCAGCGTGCGCATGCCCGAGACCAGCGTTTCGCAATTGCGTCGATAACGGCGGCCTCGACCCGCAACACCACCTTCAGCATCGAATTCCGTCAGCGCCTGCCCCAGGGCCAGTATCGTGTGGGTTGGCGGTGTGAAGCGCCACTGGCCATTGCGTTCCATGGCTTTCCACTGACTGTAAAGGTCCAGCACCAGCGTGTCGGAATTGCCACTGGATTTCTTGAGAGTTTCGCTATCGCAGATACAAAACCCCATCCCAGGAGATCCTTCCAGGCATTTGTTGCTGGATGCAACGACCGCATTAAATGGAGTATTGGATGTATCAAGTGGTAGAACACCGAATGAACTCATCGCATCGATCAGCAGAGACCGACGATGCTCGGCCGTAACCTTTGCAACGGTTTCAATAGGATTCAAGATGCCTGACGTGGTTTCGCAGTGGACTACGGCAACATGGGTAATACCCGGATCCGCAGCAAGTTGCCGACCAAGTTCGTCGGTATCTACAGGCAGATCTTCGGTTGTTTCGAGTATTGTGTACGCTCTTTCATGTATTGAACAGATTTCCACCATACGTTTACCGTATGCACCATTGACAAGTAATAACACTTTTCCAGATCGCGGTATGAACGTAATCAGCATTGCTTCTACCACAAAAGTTCCGCTCCCCTGAACCGGCACGCAGACATGCGTTTTGTGGCCGTTGACAATCTGCGTCAAGCGTCTGCAAATCCGGTTATTGATGTCAATAAAGTGGCTGTCACGGGAGCCATAGTCGTGCAGCATTGCCTGTTTTACTGTAGGTGATGTTGTGAGCGGCCCGGGTGTGAGAAGCCAGGGATCACCATCAGGTGAAGTCGCGACTGCTGGGTGTTCTTGATCGTTTTTCATGGGCTACAAGTCAGATGTCTGGGTCATTTCAAGGAGCGTTATTGCACACGTAAGCAATCTATTCTACACAGAGGACCGTTGAATAGAGATGATGCAGAGAAAGCGGTGATGCGGTGTCGGATGAAAACTTGGAACTGCAAAGGAAAATGCGCTATCGTTGAGAGAATTAGCGGAGAAATAGAGTGGCTGTGGAAGGGCAGTTTCTTTTTTTCGGACTGTTAGTTATTCATATTATTGGCGGCAGTATTGCCTTGATGTCAACCGCTGGCACTTTCCCACTACATGAGTAAGATGGACGACAAAGAGATCAAAATTTCGATCACAAAATGTTTTTTAAGAACAAAAGGCTACTGAGTCGAACAAAAGCACTCGAGATTCAGATCGAAGAGTTTCTGGATAAAGTCACCGAATCAACCGAGCTTTTTTCAATTGCTTTTAAGGTCTACCTGGCCGAAGGTGTCGATATCCAATTCGAAGAATTTCTGAATAAGGTACAGGCTATCGAGCGGGAGGGCGATGAACTGCGCCGACAAATTGAAACGGAGCTTTACGAACGTACCTTGATTCCTGACCTTCGTAGTGACGTTATCTGGCTGATTGAAAATATGGATAAACTGACTAACATCTGCAAAGCGAATCTTTTTCGATTATCAATTCAACAACCTGAAATCCCAGATAAGTTCAGAGCAGCCTATATCGAACTTATCGACATAACCATTGATTGCGTGGACAAGGTGGTTTTCACAGCTCGTAACTTTTTCGAAGATCATGAATCTGTGGCTGATCTTGTAAGAGAAGTCGCTCTGCTGGAAACGAAAGCCGATGAAGTCAGCAGTCCTTTGCAACGCAGCATATTTGATAGTGATCTGAATCTCAGTCAGAAAATGCAACTACGCTATTTTGTCGAACGCTTCGACGAACTTGCCAATCAGTCGGAGGATATCGCTGACCAACTGGCGATAAGCGCCATTAAACGTCGCATCTGACACCTTATCCTGTGGACATTTCCACATTAGTAATACTCTCCAGTGGTTTATTTCTGGGCTGGGCGTTGGGTGCGAATGACGCAGCTAATGTATTCGGCACGGCTGTCGGTACCCAAATGGTGCGGTTTGCCACGGCGGCGTTGGTATGCAGCTTGTTTGTAGTTCTAGGTTCGGTAATTAGTGGAGCTGGACCTGCTGAGACGCTCAGCAAGCTGTCTGAGATTGATCAATCGGTACACGCATTCATCGCTGTGGTCTCCGCAGGCTTTACAGTGTTCATCATGACAAGGTTCGGCTTACCTGTTTCGACAAGCCAGGCGATAGTTGGCGCATTGGTTGGCTGGAATGTTTTTCAAGGTATTGAGACCGACTCCGATATCCTCAGAAAAATAATCGCATCATGGATTCTCTGTCCCGTACTTGCGGGGCTGATCGCTGCTGCCATGCTGCCGTCTTTAGCTGCCGTCATGCGGCTTCTGAACTTACGTCTTTTTGTGCAGGATGCTACTGTCCGTTGGGCTTTGTTGGCCGCGGGGGCGTTTGGCGCCTATAGCCTGGGGGCAAACAATATTGCAAATGTGATGGGTCCGTTCATTCATGTTATTCGTCCACTGCCTATTTCCTTGGGCTCCTTTTTTTTGAACGGAACTCAGGTTCTATTTCTAATCGGAGCTTTGGCGGTCGCGGTCGGTGTGGTTACGTACGGCCGCCGAGTCATGTTTACGGTGGGCAGAAACTTATTTCAGCTTTCACCATTGACGGCTTGGGTTGCGGTCGTCTCGCATGCCATCGTGCTTATCTTGTTTACTTCTAAAAGCCTAGCTACCTGGCTTGATGCTGCAGGGTTACCCCAGATTCCGCTTGTTCCAGTATCCAGTTCTCAGGCAATAGTCGGGGCAGTCATAGGCATTGGTTTATTGCGTGGCGCATCCAGCATTCGCTGGCATCTGGTTGGTGGCATTGTTTTAGGCTGGCTGATTACGCCCATCTGTGCGGGAATGTTGTGTCTTGCTGCCCTGATATCTGTCCAAATGATGCTCTGAAGTGGTTCTGTGTAGCTGCCCTCTCATTGCTAATCCCAAAGGGAACGTCGGCTCTGCATATTCGAGTGCACATCGGTTAGAACCGTTCGACTTTCCTTGTTCAGACGTTGTGCCCGTTCTTGTTCGCAGCCACACGGGAGACAGGACGTGACTTTATACTCACAAGGCACGTTACAAGACAATGCCCAATGAGTCTGAGACATGAAAATAGACGTCGCTTGACCGCCACTGACTTGGATGTGTTGGTGGTGGGTGGCGGTATCAACGGCGCCTCAGCGGCGGCGGCGCTTGCTGCACGGGGCGTTAGCACGGCGCTGGTCGAGGCTCGAGATTTTGCCGGTTTCACCAGTCAGAACTCGTCGAATCTGGTCTGGGGTGGGTTCAAGTATCTCGAGTCGCTTGAAGGTGGGTTGGTTCACCGTCTGTGCAGTGGTCGTAACCGGCTGATGCGAGCCTATCCGTCCTCGGTAAAGGAGAGTCGCTTTCTGGCCACATTGACAAAAAGCGGTGGCCCGTCGCGGGGTGTGCTGTGGCTGGGTGCCTGGATTTATTGGTGCTTGGGTGGGGGTTTCACTCAGGGGCCTAGGCTGATGTCTAGCGCCCAGATTCGAGATGCTGAACCCGTCGTTAGAAACGCAGGTTCACTCGGGGGCGTTGAATACTCCGACGCGGTCGTGACTACTGGTGATGCCCGCTTTGTGTTCAACCTGATCCGAGGTGCCATGGACAACGGGTGTATCGCCGTGAACTATCTCGAAGTGACCGACATCAAACGTCAGTCAGGTCACTGGCTGGTTTATCTTAGGGACAACCACGACGGGGGTGAGTTTCAGGCCCGGGCAAGGGTTTTAGTCAACGCCGCGGGCCCCTTTGCCGATCAGTTCTCGCAGATGGCCGGGGTAAGTACCCGTCACCACCACGTGTTATCCAAGGGCATACATCTGGTGGTCGACAGACTTACAGATTCCGGCCGAATTCTGGCGTTTATGGCTGATGACAGGAGGCCCTTTTTCGTTGTGCCAATGGGCGGTCGATCCTGTATCGGGACCACTGATACCCAGGTTACCGATCCACATAGTCAAATCACAGACGAGGATCGGAACTTTGTTCTTGACAATGCCAACCGATGCCTCGATCTGCCGCGGTTACTCACGCCCAGGGATGTGATTGCTGAGCGTTGTGGTGTGCGCCCCCTTGCAGTGACCAAAGGTCATGATACCCACGGAGATTTTCTGAAACTATCGCGTCAGCATATTGTTGAAACCACTGCTGAGCGTTCCGTAGTGACCATATTGGGCGGAAAACTGACAGACTGTATCCGGGTCGGCGAAGAGGTGCGGGATGCCGTGTTGGGGTTGGGTGTTTTGGACCCCCAGCGCCTTCGGCCGTGGTACGGTGAGCCAGACAGCGATGTCAAAAGTCGCTACTTCTCTCGCCTATCCGAGCTCGGCGATCGGGGTACCAAGATCACTGCCGCACAACGGGACAGATTCTGGACCTGGTACGGTGAACGCACTCTGGAACTGGTGGACCAGGTGAATGATGACCCGGCCAGTGCGACGAGCATTTTTCCGAATTCAGACATCATCCGGGCAGAATTGGACCTCATGCAACGCACTGAAATGATCGTATCAATCGATGATTTTCTTCGTCGGCGTACCCTGCTTGCGCAGACCACTGAC
>PCBE01000124.1 GCA_002731295.1 Acidiferrobacteraceae bacterium
CAATAGTCCCAACATTTACATGCGGCTTGCTTCGCTCAAATTTAACTTTCGCCACTTTCTCTTCCCTCTCGTGATTCAGTGGTTAACTTGCTTTTCTCATCATAACTTCCGTTACACTGGCAGGCGCCGGAAGATACTGACTAAACTCCATGGAATATGTCGCTCTACCCTGTGTCACTGAACGCAAGGAGGTCGCATAACCAAACATTTCAGACAAAGGTACTTCTGCTCTTACAACTTTCCCACTTGGGATTTCATCCATCTCTGAAATCATGCCCCGTCGGGAATTCAGGTCTCCCGTTACGCTCCCCATATATTCTTCAGGTGTAACCACCTCGACACGCATGATGGGCTCAAGCAGCGTAGGGTCTGCTTTTAGGCAACCTCCCCTGAATCCCTGCATGGCCGCCGCTTTAAACGCGTGCTCTGAGGAATCGACATCATGGTAGGACCCATCGTATAGCGTAACCTTGACATCGATTACTGGGTAACCCGCAATCACACCTGAACCCATTGCTTCGACGACACCTTTTTCAACGGCAGGAATATATTCCCGAGGCACAGCGCCGCCTTTAATCGCATCCACAAACTCGAATCCATCACCTTTCTTCTGCGGCTCAATCCGAAGACAGACATGGCCATACTGACCACGCCCACCAGTCTGTTTAGCATGCTTATGCTCCTGCTCAACCGCACGATTCAATGTCTCACGGTAAGCCACCTGTGGCTTGCCAATATTGGCATCAACGCTGAATTCACGGCGTAACCGGTCGATGATGATCTCTAGGTGGAGTTCTCCCATGCCAGAGATGATTGTCTGACCTGATTCATCGTCAGTGAAAACCCTAAAGGACGGGTCTTCTTGCGATAACTTGCCCAGAGCAACGCCAAGTTTTTCCTGATCATTCTTGGTTTTAGGTTCAACTGCTTGCGAGATTACAGGTTCTGGAAATTCCATCCGCTCCAGAGTGATTACATTGGCAGGATCACAGAGGGTATCTCCAGTCGTGATGTTCTTAAGTCCGACTGCTGCTGCAATATCGCCCGCTCGTACCTCACTAATTTCATCCCTTGAGTTTGCATGCATCTGAAGAATACGCCCGATGCGTTCCTTTTTGTCCTTGACTGGGTTGTAGACAGTGTCTCCCGTTTTGAGGATGCCTGAATACACTCTGAAAAAAACCAGTTGGCCAACATATGTATCGGTCATGATCTTGAAGCCCAGTGCTGAAAAGTGCTCATCATCACTTGATTGGCGTGTGGTCTCTGTTTCACCGTCCTCCAGCAGACCACGAATAGCGGGCACCTCTGTCGGGTTCGGCATGTAGTCAATCACAGCATCCAGCAGAGTCTGGACTCCTTTATTCTTAAATGCAGAACCGCATGTCACCAGAACAAGTTCGTTGGCAATCGTTCTCGCACGCAGCCCCGCTTTGATTTCAGCATCTGACAGGACACCCACTTCCAGGTACTTGTCCATCAATTGTTCCGAGGACTCTGCAGCTGCTTCAATCAGTTTTTCACGATACGCTACGCATTGCGCGACCAGTTCGACTGGAACTTCATGTTCTTCAAACTGGGTTCCCATTGTCGACATATCCCAATGAATAGCCTTCATACGTATAAGGTCAACTATTCCAGAAAAGGAATCTTCCGCACCAATTGGCACCTGCAGTGGCAGCGCATTCGATCCGAGACGATCGGATATCTGGTTCACTACACGAAAATAATCGGCGCCAGTGCGGTCCATCTTATTGATAAACGCAAGCCGCGGAACATGGTATGTGTCAGCCTGACGCCAAACTGTTTCTGATTGCGGCTCTACACCACCTACCCCACAGAAAACAGCTACTGCACCATCGAGAACCCGCAGAGACCGCTCCACTTCGATAGTAAAATCAACGTGTCCGGGTGTGTCTATGATATTGACGCGGTGCTCTTCGTAGTCCTGCCGCATACCGCTCCAGAAACAGGTTGTTGCGGCGGAAGTAATTGTGATCCCGCGTTCCTGTTCCTGTTCCATCCAGTCCATGACAGCATTACCGTCGTGAACCTCACCAAGTTTATGAGATATCCCAGTATAGAAAAGGATGCGCTCGGTCGTGGTGGTTTTACCGGCGTCTATGTGGGCCATGATGCCGACATTTCGGTAACGGTTAAGGGGAGTAATCCGTGCCACGTTGTGATATCCAGTCGTCAGTTGAAAAATTTAGAAACGGAAATGGGAAAATGCCTTATTTGCTTCTGCCATACGATGAACTTCATCTTTCTTACGAGCTGCCCCACCCCGTTTTTCAGCTGCATCCATCAACTCCCCGGCCAACCTTTGTGTCATGGACTTTTCACTGCGATTTCTTGCAGAGTCCACCAGCCAACGCATAGCCAGCGCATTACGACGACTGGGTCGTACTTCTACAGGGACCTGATAAGTTGCACCACCTACCCGACGACTTTTAACTTCTACCACTGGTCGAATGTTATCTAATGCTTCGTAAAACACATCGAGTGGCTTTTCTGCCCCGCGCTCACTAATAATATCCAGCGCACCATAGATGATTCGCTCGGCGATCGATTTCTTGCCGTCGAGCATCATTACATTTATGAACTTGGCGACTGTCTGATCCCCAAATTTGGGATCCGGCAGAATAGTCCGTTTTGGTACTTCTCTTCTTCTAGGCATCTAGCTTCGGTTCCGTTATGTTTCAGTCGACCCGGTTCGCTGAACCGGGCCCGACACCTATTTGCTGTCCCGACATCCCGTTAAACGGCTACAACATGTGTGCTACCCGCCACACATGTGCAAAGTGACAGCAACCAACAAGGCATGCCCAATAGCAGTGAACACCGCCATTGCGCACAGTCCGGTGAGACAGCCTTTTGTCGCTAGCAACCGGTAAGCCACCTTCGCGACTTCTGCAGCGATCCTTTATCAGGCAAGATCGCTTTTTTTCACCGTGACCAATTAGCCAAGTTGGTCAATTTTCGGTTAATGTATTCCGGCCTCAACACCTGACCGGAACCTAATCACTACGACTTCGGTTTTTTCGCTCCATACTTTGACCGACCCTGCCGGCGCTCTCCAACTCCCGAGGTATCAAGCGTCCCCCGAACAGTATGGTAGCGAACGCCTGGTAAATCTTTGACTCTCCCACCCCGGATCAGAACCACTGAGTGTTCCTGGAGATTGTGCCCTTCTCCACCGATGTAGCTTGTCACCTCATAGCCATTCGTTAATCGAACGCGTGCAACTTTTCGCAGTGCCGAATTGGGTTTCTTCGGCGTAGTCGTGTAAACACGGGTACAGACCCCCCTTTTCTGCGGGCATGAAGCCAGAGCCGGCACGTTACTTTTCTTGACCTGCCGTGACCGCGATTTTCTGACGAGTTGATTTATTGTTGGCACTGTTTAAGACCCGTTCCTGTTCGGCCGATCCACCAGCTCAATGTAGCCGGGAAAGGGGCGCGATTCTAGGCAGATAAACGATTTTTGTCAAGAAATCGCCGCCCTCAACATCCAGTCCTTGTATCATGCTTCGGCAACCTCAGATGCTTGCTGTTCCTGATCACCGGTAAAATCTGTGCTGAAACTCAATTCAACAAGTTCTGGCTTCTCAGTGTCTTTCTCCTCACGTTTACGCTTGCGCTCCTCATGATATGCAAGCCCGGTCCCTGCAGGTATCAATCGACCCACGATGACATTCTCTTTAAGACCTCGAAGGTGATCCACCTTACCCTGCATGGACGCCTCGGTTAGAACGCGTGTCGTCTCCTGGAACGATGCTGCTGAGATAAACGACTCCGTACTCAAAGAAGCCTTGGTGATACCGAGAAGCACCGGTTCAAAAACCGCCGGTTCTTTCCCATCCGCAACCAATTGCTCATTCTCACCAAGAAGCGTTGCCCGTTCGATCTGATCGTTCAGCAGATACCCGGTATCACCACTTTCAGCGATCCGGACTTTCCGCAACATCTGCCGAATGATCACTTCGATGTGTTTGTCGTTGATCTTCACACCCTGCAAGCGGTATACATCCTGCACCTCGTTGACTATGTAAGCAGTCACTTCCTTCACGCCAAGCAATGCCAATATATCTGACGCGATTGGAGGACCCTCCACCACTTCGTCACCTCTTTCGATGTGCTCACCATCAAATACAGTGATAGGGCGACCCTTTGGTATCTGCATCTCGTGCTCTTCGTTGTCTTCAGTCGTGATCACCAGCCTTATCTTGGTTTTCACCTCTTTACCGAAGGACACAACACCACTATGAGTTGCAAGTATCGCTGGCTCTTTGGGCTTACGCGCTTCAAACAGTTCGGCCACCCGGGGTAGACCACCTGTAATATCCCGGGTCTTGGATCCCTCTTGCGGTATTCGAGCAAGAACGTCCCCCGCCTCGACCTTGTCACCATTCTCAATGGTTATTGATGCGCCTGGTAGGATCTGGTAGCTAGCCTCTTTTTCCGAACCGGGTATGATTTTTGGTTTTCCCCGACCGTCTACCAACTCGATCGTCGGCTTGATGTCCTGCGCGGTACCTCGGCGCTGCTTGCTATCAAGCACCAGATAGGTCGTCGTCCCTGTCAATTCGTCTGTCTGCTGGCTGACAGAGATACCCTCGACTATATTGTCGAACCGAACTTTTCCGGCAACTTCAGTAATGATGGGATGCGTGTGCGGTTCCCAGGCAGCAATGACCTGACCGCTGGTCACTTCGTCACCACTATCAACTCTCACCCCCGCACCGTAAGGAACCTTATAACGCTCACGGTCAACACCATGAATATCATGAACAATAAGCTCGCCCGATCGGGAGACGACTACATTGTGACCGTTCTTCTTTCGAACTGAACGGATCCTGCTGAACGACACGGTACCATTGTTCTTAACTTCAACATGACTCGACGCTGCTGTTCTAGACGCAGCACCACCGATATGAAACGTACGCATGGTCAACTGAGTACCGGGCTCACCGATACTCTGCGCGGCCATCACGCCCACCGCTTCACCCCTGTTAACCACATGCCCGCGTGCTAAATCTCTACCATAACAGGTGGAACACACGCCATAACGGGTCTCACAAGTCACTGGTGAGCGCACCATAACCTGATTGACGTTGTGTTCTTCAAACAGTAGAACAGTTTCTTCATCAACTATCCCGTTCGCCGGCAACAGTTGTTGGCCATCTACTGGGCTGACTACCTCTTCGGCAACTGACCGACCTAGAATTCGATCAGCTAGCGGTATCACCACCTCACCACCCTGAACAATTGCTTCACGTTGCAGACCATTGGCCGTTCCACAGTCATCTTCGGTAATCACGAGGTCCTGGCAGACATCAACCAGGCGACGTGTCAGGTAACCGGAGTTTGCTGTCTTCAGTGCCGTGTCCGCCAGGCCCTTACGGGCACCGTGTGTTGAAATAAAGTACTGCAGAACATTGAGACCTTCTCTGAAGTTCGCTGTAATCGGTGTCTCGATGATCGAGCCGTCCGGTTTCGCCATCAGGCCACGCATCCCGGCAAGTTGTCGTATCTGGGCATGACTGCCCCTGGCTCCGGAATCCGCCATCATGTAGATTGAGTTAAACGATTCCTGATCAACTTCTTGCTTTTGTGCATTCACAACCTTTTCGACTTTGAGTTGATCCATCATCGATTTGGCAACGTCATCACTGGCGTGGGTCCAGATATCAACGACTTTGTTGTAGCGCTCTCCATCGGTCAGCAATCCAGAGCCATACTGCTCCTGAATTGACTTTACTTCGCTTTCCGCCTTGACCAGGACATCGGCCTTGTTAGCCGGGACCATCATGTCATCTACGCCAATAGAAACACCTGCCTTAGCTGCCATCGAAAACCCGGCATACATCAACTGGTCACAAAAAATAACAGTGTCTTTTAAACCGACTTTCCGATAACACTCATCAATCAGACTTGATATTGCCCGTTTCTTCATCACCTGGTTGACCAGTTCGAAAGGGAGTCCTTTGGGCAGAATTTCTGACAACAATGCACGGCCCGCCGTAGTCTCGTAAAGTGCTGTAAAGCTTTCAAGATCTCCATCGGCAGTGACTCGTGACTGTGTAATGCGAGCTTTGATGCACGCATGCAACGACAGCACGCCGGCGTCAAGTCCTCGTCGAACCTCGAGCACATCGGAAAAGACCATGCCCTCGCCTGGTTCATTCACTTTTTCACGAGTCATGTAATAAAGGCCCAACACGATGTCCTGCGACGGAACAATAATTGGGTCGCCATTGGCCGGTGACAGAATATTGTTTGAGGACATCATCAGTGATCGTGCTTCCAGTTGAGCCTCAACTGATAACGGAACATGCACCGCCATCTGGTCACCATCAAAGTCCGCGTTATAGGGTGTACAGACCAGGGGGTGCAGTTGGATCGCCTTTCCTTCAATCAGTATGGGTTCGAAAGCCTGGATCCCCAGTCGATGCAGCGTTGGTGCACGATTCAAAAGTACGGGGTGCTCACGAATAACTTCATCGAGAATATCCCACACCTCAGGCTCTTCCATCTCGACCATTTTTTTGGCTTGCTTAATCGTTGAAGCCAGCGCGCGCATCTCCAGTTTATGAAAGATGAAGGGCTTAAAGAGTTCCAGTGCCATCTTCTTGGGCAAACCACACTGATGCAGTTTGAGTGTCGGCCCGACTACGATCACCGAACGACCGGAGTAATCGACACGTTTTCCCAGAAGGTTATGACGGAAACGGCCCTGTTTACCCTTGATCATGTCTGCCAGGGACTTCAACTGGCGTTTGTTGGGACCCGTCACAGCCTTTCCTCGGCGACCGTTATCAAGCAGTGCATCGACCGACTCCTGCAACATGCGTTTCTCATTGCGGACGATGATGTCCGGCGCATTCAAATCGAGCAGTCGGCGCAAGCGATTGTTACGGTTGATTACACGTCGATACAGATCATTGAGGTCTGAGGTCGCAAATCGACCCCCTTCAAGAGGCACCAAAGGCCGCAGGTCCGGGGGTAGCACCGGCAGAACCTCCATGATCATCCATTCCGGCTTATTCCCGGAATGGATAAACGCTTCGACAACTTTAAGTCGTTTGATCAGTTTTTTGGTCTTTGTCTCGGATGTCGACTCAGCAAGTTGCTCGCGCAGTAGCGCAGACTCCATTTTAGGATCCAGTGCTTTCAATAATTCCTTGATCGCCTCGGCACCCATACCTGCGTCGAAGTCTGCACCGTATTCTTCGACGGCTTCATAGTAGGCATCCTCAGTCAGCAAGGTGCTGGTTTCAAGTTCAGTCATCCCAGGATCGGTAACTACATAAGCCTCGAAGTACAGCACACGCTCGATCTCCCGCACGGTCATATCGAGTAATACACCCAACCGGGATGGCAACGACTTCAAAAACCAGATATGAGCGACCGGGCTAGCCAATTCGATGTGGCCCATGCGTTCTCGGCGTACTTTGGACAATGTGACTTCAACGCCGCATTTCTCACAAATGACGCCTCGGTGCTTCAAGCGTTTGTATTTACCGCATAAGCACTCGTAGTCACTGATCGGTCCAAACAACTTTGCACAAAAAAGTCCATCGCGCTCTGGCTTGAAAGTGCGGTAATTTATGGTCTCGGGTTTCTTAACTTCACCCCAAGACCAGGAGCGTATCTTGTCTGGTGATGCAAGTCCGATCCTAATCGAATCAAAGTCTTCTTCTACGACATTGTGCTTTCCGAACTGGCTGAACATACGTGACAAGTCATTCATAAAATTCCCCGAGCTTTAAATCTGTGGTGGGCATAGATGGCAAGTGATTCCGCACTGATTTACCGTCCCTGCCGCCGTTCGATGTTCAGGCCTAGCGCCCTGATCTCTTTTTCCAATACATTGAATGATTCGGGTACAGCAGCTTCCATGCGATGGTCACCCCTGACAATGTTTTCATACATCGCCGTTCGACCGACCACATCGTCTGATTTGACCGTCAGCATTTCCTGCAGGGTATAAGAAGCCCCATAAGCTTCTAGCGCCCAGACCTCCATTTCGCCAAATCGTTGACCACCAAACTGCGCCTTACCGCCCAAGGGTTGCTGCGTGATGAGACTATAGGGACCAGTTGAACGGGCATGCATCTTGTCATCGACAAGATGATTAAGCTTAAGCATGTACATGTAGCCTACAGTCACTGGACGATCGAATTTTTCACCCGTTCTACCGTCAATCAACAACGTTTGTCCACTTTCCGGTAACCCCGCCAATTTGAGCATCTGCTTGATTTCAGCTTCCGACGCCCCATCGAATACCGGCGTCGCGATAGGCACGCCACCGCGTAAATTATCCGCCAGCTCGATAACTTCATCATCTGAAAGTGCATCAAGGTCTTCAGTCCCTTCGGCGTGCTTATAGATGTCCACCAGCTTTTTACGGACATCAGACGGCGCCGCCTGACTATCAATCATATTCCCAATCTGGCGGCCCAAATGGTTTGATGCCCAGCCCAAGTGAGTCTCCAACACTTGTCCCACATTCATCCGTGATGGCACGCCCAGTGGGTTAAGTACAATATCCACCGTAGTTCCATCCTCAAGATATGGCATATCTTCGACTGGAACGATCTTTGAGATCACACCTTTATTGCCGTGCCGACCAGCGATCTTGTCTCCGGGTTGCATTCGACGTTTGACCGCGACAAACACCTTAACCAGCTTCAACACACCCGGTGAAAGGTCATCGCCAGCTTCAAGCTTTCTTCGCTTCTCTTCAAAAAATTGATCGAAGTGCCGCGCCTGTTCTTTGAGTTGGTCACGAATTCCTTCCAATACTGTATTCGCTGCCTCATCGCGTAACCGGATTTCAAACCACTTATCGCGTGGCAGTTCCTGGAGATAGGGTCTGCTTACCTTATCGCCAGCCTTCAGGTCACCTGGTCCACCTTCAGCGACCTTGCCGCTGAGCAGTCGGGCAATGCGGTCGTAAGTATCGTCCTCGACAATTTTTTGCTGATCGTGGAGATCCTTCTTGATTCCTGCAAGTTCGTCAGCCTCATTAGCCAGTGCGCGAGCATCCTTGTCGACACCATCTCGCGTGAACACCTGGACATCGATGACTGTACCGGACATGCCTGAGGGCATCTTCAGCGATGTATCCTTAACGTCGGATGCCTTTTCGCCGAAAATCGCGCGTAAAAGCTTCTCTTCTGGTGTGAGCTGAGTTTCACCCTTTGGCGTGACCTTCCCGACCAGGATGTCCCCTGGCTCTACTTCTGCACCGATATAAACGATCCCGGACTCATCAAGTCGAGATAAAGCGGACTCACCGACATTGGGTATATCGCGGGTCACATCCTCAGAACCCAGTTTCGTATCACGTGCGTAACAACTGAGTTCCTCAATATGGATTGAGGTATATACATCGTCCTTCACCAAGCGCTCTGAAATCAGTATGGAATCTTCAAAGTTGTAGCCATGCCAGGGCATAAACGCAATCAGTACATTCCTTCCTAATGCCAGTTCGCCCAAATCTGTAGACGGTCCATCTGCGAGCACGTCATTCTTGGCGATACGGTCACCGACCCTGACTAGTGGGCGCTGATTGATTGTCGTGTTTTGATTCGAGCGAGTGTACTTAATGAGATTGTAGATATCGACACCCGAATCGCTCGCACCCACTTCCTTGTCGTCAACTTTGACAACGATTCTTGAGGAATCCACTGCGTTGACTACGCCCGACCTTTGTGCAATCACCACGACCCCTGAATCGGTAGCTACTATTCGCTCCATACCAGTACCCACTAATGGCGTTTCCGTCTGCAGAGTCGGCACAGCCTGACGCTGCATATTAGAACCCATCAAAGCCCGGTTAGCGTCATCGTGCTCAAGAAATGGGATCAGCGATGCTGCAACCGACACGATCTGCGATGGCGCAATGTCGATATAGTCGATCTTATCCGGTGTCGACAACGTAAATTCATTCTGATAACGACAGGAAACTAGATCGTCGATCAACCGGCCTTTGTCATCGACTCGCGCATTGGCCTGGGCGATGACATAGCCGCCTTCTTCTATCGCCGATAGGTACGTGATCTCGTCGGTCACGGTCTGCTCCGCTATCTTGCGGTAAGGTGTTTCCAGAAAACCATACTCATTGGTACGGGCATAGACCGCCAGAGAATTAATCAAACCGATATTTGGGCCCTCAGGCGTTTCGATCGGACAGACCCGACCGTAATGAGTCGGGTGTACATCACGAACCTCAAATCCTGCTCTTTCACGCGTCAATCCGCCTGGGCCCAGAGCAGAAACGCGCCGCTTATGGGTCACTTCTGAAAGAGGGTTGGTCTGATCCATAAATTGAGACAGCTGGCTCGATCCAAAGAACTCTTTGATCACCGCTGATACAGGTTTCGCGTTAATCAGGTCTTGTGGAGTGAGATTTTCAGATTCCGCCATCGATAAACGCTCACGTACTGCTCGTTCTACTCGCACCAACCCAATTCGGAACTGATTTTCCACCAATTCACCAACCGAACGAACTCTCCGATTGCCCAGATTATCGATGTCATCGGTTTCACCTTGGCCATTTTTCAGTGACACCAAAACTTTGATCACATCGACGATGTCCTGCTGGCTGAGCGTTCCAGGGCCTTCATCACTGGTCCTGTCTAAACGCCGATTCATCTTCATCCGCCCAACAGCAGAAAGATCATAACGATCAATATTGAAAAACAAGTTGCGGAACAGTTGCTCGGCTGAGTCTTTGGTGGGTGGCTCTCCGGGACGCATCATTCGGTAGATTTCGACCTGTGCTTCAAGCGCATTGTGGCTAGGATCGACCCGCAGGGTTTCTGAAATGTACGGACCATGGTCTAGATCGTTGGTGTAGATCGTCTCAAATTCGACCAATCCCGCTGCCCTGAGACTTTCCAGAAGTTCACCGGTGATTTGATCGTTTGCACTGGCCAGCAATTCACCTGTCGAAGTGTCTACCTGATCCCGCGACAGTGACCGTCCGAGCAGAAATGAATCCGGTACTTTTATTTCTTCTAGCCCTGCTTTTTCCAGATCTCGGATGTGCCGTGCTGTTAAGCGTTTTTCTGCTTCTACAATCACCGTGCCCCGAGTATTGACAATATCAAAATCCAATTCCTGACCTCGCAGGCGATCTGCAACAAGCGAAATTGTGGCTCCCTCGGGTTGAAGTTGGACACGGTCTGTTTCAAAAAACAAGGCCAGAATTTCCTCGGTCGAGTAATCTAGCGCCCGCAAAACGATCGTAGCGGGAAGCTTCCGCCTGCGATCAATACGTACGAACAGCAAGTCTTTCTGATCATATTCAAAATCCAGCCACGATCCGCGATACGGAATGACCCGCGCGTTGAAAAGAAGCTTGCCTGACGAATGAGTTTTCCCCTTATCATGATCAAAAAACACACCTGGAGAGCGATGGAGCTGTGAGACAATTACTCGCTCGGTCCCGTTAATCACAAAAGTCCCATTTTCTGTCATCAAAGGCATTTCACCCATGTAGACTTCTTGTTCTTTCATGTCGTGAAGTGTCTTTGCGCCACCTGACTCGCTCTTTTCAAACACAATGAGGCGCAACGTTGCGTATAGCGGCGCAGAATAAATCAAACCGCGTTGTTGACACTCCCGCACATCAAATGTGGGCTGGCCCAAACGGTACCCGACAAAGTCCAGCGAAGCAGCACCACTGTAACTCTCGATGGGAAATACTGATTTGAAGGCTGCCTGAAGACCTTCATCAATCCTCTGCATCGGCGTAACACCTTCTTGTAGGAGCTTGCGGTAGGATGACTTCTGGATCTCCAACAAGTTCGGGACAGTCGAACTGCCTGGGCGTTTGCTGAAGCTTTTACGGATCCGTTTCTTTTCAGTAAAGGAATAGCTCATTTATTGCTCTCTATCGTACGATGGGACTTGGGTGAAATACGGCAATTCCGGCAGCGGGCCGCTTTTCACAATAAAAAGGCGAAGTTGGCTGATAGGCGACGCTAGCAGCCAACCCAGTCTTTGAAACCCGACTTTGCAAGGGAAGCACCAGGAAACCGGAGTTACTTGACCTCAACGGTTCCGCCAGCATCCTCCAGCTGTTTTTTCAACTCCTCGGCTTCATCTTTGGGAACACCTTCCTTGATCGGTGCAGGCGCAGATTCAACCAGGTCTTTAGCTTCCTTCAGGCCAAGACTGGTAATCGCCCGGACTGCCTTAATCACGCCAACCTTCTTATCACCAAATGAGGACAAGACGACGTCGAATTCGGTTTGTTCCTCCGAGTCGCCTCCATCTGCCGCAGCAGCTGCTGGTGCCGCAACAGCAACGGCAGCCGCAGCTGAAACACCAAATTTTTCTTCCATGTCATTGATGAGCTCAGACAGCTCAAGCACCGACATTTCAGAAATTGCACTCAAAATTTCTTCACGGGACATCACAGTTTCTCCTGATATTAGGGATTGCTCTTGCTAGAGTATCCAGCTCCCATTAAGCAAGCTCGGCCTGTCTGCTATCTCTGTAGGCAGCCATGGTTCGAACCAGCTTTCCGGGCACTTCATTCAGTGTACGAACAAACTTTTCCAGTGGCGCATTCATTGTCGCCATCAGGGTAGCCAGCAGTTCATCTCGACCAGGCAGTTTCGCCAACATCTGGATCGTGCTCTTGTCGATCAGGTCACCATTCATGACACCGACCATTATCTTGAGCGCTTCGTGATCCTTGGCAAATTTGCTTACCACTTTTGCCACTGCTATTGGGTCGCCTGCGGATGAGATGAGAACCGGACCCACGAAGTGATCAGTCAAACACTCGAATGGCGTTCCAGAAACACTGCGTCTGGCCAAGGTGTTTTTAACCACCCGGATGTCAACGCCATTGTTTCTGGCTTCACTACGTAGTTCGGTAATCTGCGCGACACTGAGTCCTCGATACTCAGCCAGTACAGCAGCTTGGGCTGCAGAAAAAATCTGCACAGCCTCGCTAACAACGGCCTTTTTCTGATCAATACTGAGACTCATGAAGCATTTACTCCCCAGTTACTCGTTTAACATATGGTGTCCTGATCGGTCCTTAACCGATACCGGGGCACCGCCTGCGTAGGCTGGCAAGTAGCCAATTAAGCTTGTCCGGCGAAAGCCAGTCACAGCGCCTACGGTCTTCGACGAACTTCGCCTGGAATACTGCCCAGGCCAAGCCCCTCAAACCACACGACCTCACCCAGCAAAAGTAGTTCGGTCGACTTTTACACCCGGACCCATCGTGGTCGACAGAGTGACACGTTTGAAATACTGGCCTTTGGCGCCAGAGGGCTTTGCTTTGTTCAGCGCGCCCACCAATGCCATAAGGTTTTCCTTAAGATCGTCCTGTTGAAAGGACGCTTTGCCTATTGGGCAGTGCACAACGCCCGCCTTATCTATTCGAAATTGAACTTGACCCGCCTTCGCATTTTCGACAGCTTTCGCAACATCCTGGGTCACCGTACCCACTTTAGGATTGGGCATCAGGCCGCGTGGTCCCAACACCTGACCTAATTTTCCGACCACACGCATGGTGGCAGGCGTCGCGATACAGACATCGAATTTGATCTCACCACCCTGAATTGTTTCAGCCAGGTCATCCAGGCCGACGATGTCCGCGCCTGCTGCCTGAGCCGCTTCGGCATCAGAGCCCTCGGCAAAAACCGCGACCTTTACTGTTTTTCCAGTGCCGCGTGGTAATACTGTCGCACCGCGAACATTCTGATCGGATTGTTTAGCGTTTATACCCAAATTAATAGCAACATCTATTGTTTCGTCGAACTTTGCCGATGCGGTCTCTTTGATCTTCAACAACGCATCATCCAGGCTGTAGAATGTCTGTGGATCCAGCGATTCTGTCGCTTTCTGATAACGCTTGCCCCTTTTTGACATATCAAACCCCCTCGGTTTCGATACCCATGCTTCGGGCACTGCCGGCAATGATGCGAACAGCCTGATCAATATCATAGGCACTGAGATCGGGCATCTTCGCTTTTGCTATTTCCTCGAGCTGAGTGCGTCCAACCTTGCCAACCTTTTCCCGATGGGGTTCACCGCTACCCTTCTCAACACCAGCTGCGCGCTTTAAAAGCACCGATGCAGGCGGTGTTTTCTTGATGTACGAAAAGCTTTTATCGCTGTATACCGTAATCAGGACTGGGATCGGCAGTCCTGGTTCAACATCCTGAGTATCGGCGTTAAATGCCTTACAGAATTCCATGATGTTCAGGCCGTGCTGACCCAACGCAGGCCCAACAGGTGGGCTTGGTTTAGCACCAGCGGCCGGGACATGCAGCTTTATATACGTATGTACCTTCTTTGCCATCGCGTTACTCCCTCGGGTCCTGACGCCTTTCGGCTCCCCTTTAATATTGGCCAGTGCTTTCCACGCACTGGCAGTTTCAGCCTTTTTCGACCTGGCTGAAATTCAACTCGACCGGCGTTGACCGACCAAAAATTGATACGGAAACCTTGAGTTTGCTCTTTTCGAAATTTACGTCTTCTACAGTCCCGCTAAATTCCTTAAATGGTCCATCAATCACCCGAACCACCTCGCCTGGTGCGAAGGTATATTTAGGCCGCGGGTGTTCTGCCCCCTCCTGAACCTGTAGCAGGATCGTCTCAGCTTCACGATCAGATATGGGCACGGGCTTTGAGCCACTGCCGCCAATGAACCCTGATACCCGGGGCACCGATTTCACCAGATGCCAGGTTTCATCATTCATATTCATATGAACCAGGACATAGCCAGGGAAGAACTTTCGCTCGCTGGTTCTTTTCTGGCCATTTCGCAACTCAACAACCTGTTCGGTGGGTACTTCTACCTCACCAAAATGTGCCTCCATACCAGCCCGAGCAATGTGCTCCTTCAACGATTTCTGTACGTGCTTTTCAAATCCGGAAAAAGCCTGAATCACGTACCACCGCATATCTTCATTAATTTCGACTGTCATTTAACTACCCAACCCCAAAACCAGTTCATAAATCGCCCAAAAAGACAGTGCATCCAGCAGCCACAAATAGATACCGACAACCAGTACCATCAATATAACCACCAGCGTCGACTGCATCGTCTCCCGACGACTCGGCCAGATCACCTTACGTATTTCGGCACGCGTTCCAATCGCAAACTGCCAGGCGTTCTTGCCCGGCATCGACGTCAGAGCAACCCCAGCCGCAACAACCACACTCACGACAACAATCAGCGCACGCAAGAGCGCAGACATATCGCCGAACGCATAAAACACCGCGATGCCGGCGATGATGACAACTCCGGCCGCGATCAACTTTAGGTTATCGACCAATCCTTATCTGCCTCAGAATCTGGCAGGCCAGGAGGGAATCGAACCCCCAACCTGCGGTTTTGGAGACCGCCGCTCTGCCAATTGAGCTACTGGCCTAAAAAAGTTCGTGTCCAGCTTGGCGAGTAACCCTTATTCCTACCCTGCTATCCGATGATCTTAGTGACGACACCAGCACCCACAGTACGACCACCTTCCCGAATAGCGAAACGTAACCCCTCTTCCATCGCTATAGG
>PCBE01000125.1 GCA_002731295.1 Acidiferrobacteraceae bacterium
ACAATCGACCCTCCCTTGGCGATCTGTGACCCTCATCACCACCTGTGGAGTAATCGGCCCAACAGCCTGCCCAGCACCTACCTGCTGGATGAATTTCTCTCCGATATCCATACCGGTGAGCACAATATTGTCTCTAGCGTTTTTATTGAATGCGGCACAATGTTCAGCGCTAATGGGCCCGTTGACCTGCGACCGGTCGGCGAGACTCAGTTTGCCAATGATATCGGCGCCAAGAGCGCTTCCGGCCTGTACGGGCCAACACGGGTCGCGGCGGGAATTGTTGGCACCGCTTTTCTGAGCGCTGGGGACCGTGTTGCCTCAGTGCTTGATGCACAGCTGGCAGCCGGGGGAAACCGCTTCAAGGGCATTCGGCAGGCGGCCGCACGGGATGATGACGCTTCAGTGCCTAATCACAGGACCTGTCCGCCTCAAGGCTTGTACACGGACAAAACGTTTCAAGAGGGATTTGCCCATCTGGCACCACGTAACCTGAGTTTCGAAGGATGGTGCTACCACACCCAGATTCCGGAACTTACTCAACTGGCAAGTGCCTTTCCAGACACCACAATCATTCTGGACCACTTTGGCGGACCACTGGGCGTGGGGCGTTACGCGAACCGGCCGGACGCTGTTTTTTCTGAGTGGTGCAAAGCAATTCGGCCACTGTCGGAGCGCCCAAATGTCTATGCCAAGCTCGGTGGTCTTAACATGGAGATCAATGGTTTCGGCTGGCACACTCGCAGTAAACCGCCAGGGAGTGAAGAACTCCTCACAGCTACCCGCCGTTACTATGACCACACGATTGATCTGTTTGGGACTGATCGCTGTATGTTCGAATCGAACTTTCCCGTCGACCGAATCAGCTGCAGCTACAATGTATTGTGGAACACCTTCAAAAAGCTGACAGCCGCCTATTCACCGACAGAGAGGCTGCAGCTTTTTCACGACACTGCGGCAAAGGTCTACCGCTTGAACTGACCAAGCACCGCCAACCCTAACGTTCACGCATCATCGAGCACTTTGAATTCTGCCGGCGGCGTATAGAACGGCACCGAAACCAGAATCTTATTTTCCTGGGCAATGAGATAACCGGCCTCTGCACTGACCTGGAGATACTTCTGCCATCCAGGATCGGCCTGCATCGAAGCGCGTTTCCGAGCCCGATCGGTGATATCGGCATATGCCCAGATGTGGACATAAGTATTTACGTTACCCACTTCAGTTCCTGCGTAAACGATCGGCTGACCCAGATGTCGAGTCTGCACATCCCAGCCATGTTCTTCGTACAATTCAAACTGCTTCTTGATCGTTCCTGCCTTAACCGTATATGTTCTATGATCGAATATCATTTCCATTCCCCGTAAGTTTTCGAATCAGGTAAATATCTGCCGGTCTGAACTTTGGTTTATTCTTTGTACTTCGAACGCTTATCCCTGACCATCTGAAAAACAACCAGGACAACAGCGATACCAAACCCCAGATAGAGCCACTGCTTATTATCCGTTATCATCAAAGCGATCACGCCCAGGGCGAAGAAAAAACAACCCAGTGTAGTGCCGTTAAGCATATCCCTCACCTTGTGGAAACGTCTGACCAGACACTGAAACAACATGCTTTGAATGGCTGCATATCTTCATGGTGTCTACGAGGTGTCAGGGTAACCGAGTTCCCACACTGGATTCAAGAATTGAAAAACCGGAACACTTCCTACAGCCAGTCCCGACAGCGAAGATTATGACGAACACACCAACGCAATTTCATTCACGTAGAATGCCACACTACGAACTCACCACCAATCAGATTGGCAGGTAACTTATCGAGATGACTGTCCGTACATCCAAAAGCACCTATGCCACGGTTTCAATGAAAGGTGGGGGTTACTACAGCCAAAGGACACGGGGCGCCAAGGATGTTATCGATAATGCCGTAAGCATGCTGGAAGATGCCGTGGCTGCACTGCCCGCCCGTACAACAGAACGCAGCATCCAGATCGCTGATTACGGTGCTGCAGACGGTGGAACCTCCAAACAGGCCATCTATCGAACCATATCTGCCCTGAGAAAACGCTACCCACAGCATCAGGTCACAGTCACGTATTCGGATCTTCCCGGTAACGACTACTCCACGCTATTCCGAAACCTCACCGGCGTCGACGACGACAGTGACGACAACTACCTCAAAGATTTTGGCAATGTCTTCGTGAACGCGTGTGGCATCGGCTTCCACAGCCAGTTGATGCCGGACCAGACTCTGGACATCGGGTTTTCAGCGACCGCTATGCATTACGTATCTGAAAAGCCGTGCCAGATCCCCAACCATGTACATATGGTTGGTGCGTCTGGCAGTGCACTCGACGCATTTTCACGCCAGGCGAGAGACGACTGGAACCGGATTCTACTGTCACGGGCAGCTGAGCTTAAGCCAGGCGGACGCTTGGTATTCATGAACTTCGGCATTGACGAAGACGGGCGCTATCTTGGCAATACCGGCGGTATCAATATGCTCAACACCTTTAACGATATCTGGCATGAACTCCACGAAGAGGGATCGATTACCCATGACGAATGGGTTGATGCGACCTTTTCACAGTTTTACCGCACTCGGGAGGAATTCTGCGCGCCGCTGGTAGATCCCTCTTCCGAGGTTTACCAATCGGGGCTCCGGTTGGTGTCGGCCCATACTGGCGTTGTGAAGTGTCCCTACCGTGCTGCTTATGAAGCAGCCGGTGAGACTATGTCGACCCAGGAATTTGCCGCCAGTTATATTCCAACCTTGCGCTCCTGGAGCGAAACCGTATTTGCCACGGCGCTGGATTCTGCCCGACCCGAGGGTGCGCGTGCAGCACTCGTTGACCTGTTCTACCAGCGCTACGCAGACCGAGTGGCCGCAGATCCAACCGGCCACGCAATGGACTATGTTCACTGCTATCTCGCTATAGAAAAAATACTCTGATAAGCAGCACCGCTGCCGATTTGGTATTTTCCGGGATGATGTCTCACTATGCGCACATTGTCGAAAATAAAAAGCTTTAACATTGGGTCATGACTTCCAGTAAAGAACTTGCAGGTCAGTGTCTGGGATTTATCCGCCAGTTCGACTCTGTACTGATAGGCACCAGCGATACCACCGGAGAGCCGGATGTGAGTTATTCACCGGTCATTTATCACAACAGCAGATTCTATATCTTGATCAGCCACCTTTCCCCGCATACAGGGCATCTCTGTCAACGCCCTACCGCAGCGCTGTTATTCATCGAAGATGAGCGGGATTCAGAGCAGATCTACGCCCGTAGACGGTTGAGCTTTACCTGCTCGGCCGAGCCTTGTAAACGAGACGAGCAAACCTGGCAAAGCCTGATTCCTCTGTTCCGAAACCGCTTTGGTCCGATTATCGACACATTGACGGGTTTAAATGATTTCGTGCTGTTTCAACTGCAGCCCACCCGAGGCAGGTGGGTGACTGGATTCGGTCGCGCCTACGGGTTCAGTGGAATGGATTTTCGTGAACCCGAACACCTGGGCGGTGGTTCTACCAATGAGACTTCAAGCACCTGACCTGACAACCCGCATCATACGGGTTGTTAGGTTAGGTTGGTTTCTGTCGACTACTTTCGGCGGACCGATTTCGCCTGACGTTTGCTGATCGCTCTGGCGGATCGAGGCGAACTTGCCTCAACTGAAACATCCCGCAGCAACCCCGACAGCTCATCGGCATACAGTGGCCGGTGGTGCCCCGGTTCAAGGTCCCGCGGCAGGCTGATACCACCATAACGTATCCTGATCAAGCGATTAACCGTACAGCCGATCGCGGACCACATGCGCCGGACCTCCCGGTACCGGCCTTCGCGAACCACAACATCGTACCAGCGGTTGGTTCCGCGGCCACCCCGTACTCGAACACGTTCAAAACGACACGGGTAACCCGACAAGGTAATACCTTTTCGCAAACGATCGATACGCTCCCGGCTTGCCTCACCATGAATACGGCACCGGTATTCCCGCTCCATTCCACCCGAGGGATGCATCAGTCGATGGGCCAAATCACCATCGGTGGTAAAAAGTAACAGCCCAGACGTGTTGATATCCAATCGACCCACGCCGATCCAACGCGCAGAACGCAACCGGGGCAAGTGGTCGAACACCGTTGGCCTTCCCTTGCTGTCTGCGCGCGTGCATATCTCGCCGACGGGCTTGTGGTACACGATGATTCGAGGCGCTGTTCGTGGGCCGAGGCTAACGCGATGTGATTGCTGGTCTATTGCAATCAGATCGCCATCACTGACCGTTGAGCCCAAAACGGCTTTTCGACCATCGACTTCGATCCGTCCTTCCCGGATCCAGTTTTCAATCTCCCGCCGCGACCCCAACCCTCGACGGGACAGATACTTCTGAATTCTTTCAGCCAATACGGTCAGCAACAGGCTGCGTTGACGTATCCGAGTCGATCGGCCGGTCGACATCGGCGACTGGATTCTCGTCACTATCGATTGATTCCTCGGAATCACGTTCAGCGAGCTCAGCCTCCTCTGAAGACGTCTGACGCAGTTCTGGCAGCAGAATATTAAGATCTTTCGCGATTTCAGCGAGATCCCGCTGATCAGCCAGTTCCGGCAGCTGCTGGATCGACGCGAGATTGAAATACTCAAGAAAATCTGTCGTCGTACCATAGAGTGCTGGTCGGCCCGGCACCTCCCGCTCTCCCATCTGT
This sequence comes from Acidiferrobacteraceae bacterium, assembly GCA_002731295.1. Lineage (GTDB taxonomy): Bacteria > Pseudomonadota > Gammaproteobacteria > Arenicellales > UBA868 > REDSEA-S09-B13. The sequence goes on from PCBE01000125.1 coordinate 4,708, forward strand.
CTTACCCAGCCACGCTCCAATAAGGCGCGCATGATGTCGGTCGACACGGCCACGCCCCTGACCTCTTCGACATCACCACGAGTCACTGGCTGCCTGTAGGCAATAATAGCCAGCGTTTCCAGTAACGCTCGCGAATACCTGGGCGGCCTCAGCTCCCTTAAGCGCCGCAAAGCACTCGCATACTGAACCTGCGTCTGGAAACGGTAGCCGTTTGCAACGCTGACCAACTCTATGCCTCGACCGTGGTAATCGGACGCCAGTTGATCGAGGATAGCATTGAGCTCATCCGTAGCCGGGGCATCCTCCGGCTTAAACATTCCCCGTAGATCCTTGGTGGACAATGGTTCTTCGGCTGAAAACAACGCAGCTTCAACCGTGTTACTGATTTCTGTTTTATTCTTCATCTTTCTTTTGATTTCACATGGATCGGTGCGCTGGGGTCATTCTGAATAACAATGAGTACCCCGTCTCGCACCAGTTCGAGCACTGCGATAAAGCTCACCACCAACCCCATCCGCCCTTCGTCTGGATCAAAAAAGTCCATTAAATCTACGTATTCTCCACTGCGGACTCGATCCATTATGCGGCTCATACGATCTCGAACGGAAAGTATTTCCGGTACCAACTGCAGGTGCTTTCGACGGTGGGCACTGAGCATGGCCGCCCTCATTGCCTCGACCAGGTCGTTCAGATCAACCAGCGATTCGATCTTCGGTGGGTCCGGGTCATCGATCCGGGCGTAGGCAATATATAGGTCGCGCTCAAGACGAGGACGGGAGTCTAGCTGCTCTGCTGCACCGCGGAACCGCTCATACTCCTGCAGCCGACGAACGAGAACCGCACGGGGATCTTCGGCATCTTCATCTTCAATCTCGGGCCGGGGTAGCAGCATTCGCGACTTTATCTCCGCCAGCATTGCCGCCATCACCAGATATTCCGCGGCAAGGTCAAGGTGCAGTCGCCGCATCAACTCGACGTATTCCATGTACTGACGAGTGATCTCTGCAACCGGAATATCCAGTATGTCGATATTCTGCTTACGAATCAGATAAAGCAGCAGATCGAGTGGTCCCTGAAATGCCTCAAGAATAACCTCGAGCGCATCAGGCGGAATGTAAAGATCTTCAGGCCAGCTTTGGAGTGCTTCACCGGCAACCAGCACAGGCGACTGTTGGCCCTGCTTAGGGTCGGCAGTCAATTGGTCCGGCTGTTCAGCCATGTCGAACAGACGTAAGGATTTCAAGCGCGCGTGGGCGTGCTGTATAGAAGATTGCACTCACGGCCGGTAATTGTAACCGCTTCCACCTCCGGTATCGAAACCTTAATCATTTTTTGAAGCCCTTAAGGCAGCACCATCGCCGAGCCGTTGCACACGCTGATCAAGGCATGCCTGCCTCAACACGCTTAATCGCCCACGGCCCGGAACGGTTATATCCCCCTCGATTTCGGCCAGCGGTTCCAGTACAAAAAGACGTTCATGCATCCTGGGATGTGGCAGTTCCAACTGGGCAGAGGAGATTATCTGATCGGCGTACATCAGAAGATCAAGATCGAGAGATCGTGGCCCAAATCGGTCACCATTGCGAGTACGACCGAAGCGCTTCTCTATCTTCTGAAGCGCCTCAAGCAACTCATAGCACCCTATCCCACACGATGCACGGACAACCGCGTTGATAAAATCAGGCTGAGCCACATGACCCATCGGCGCTGTGCGGTAAAGCGATGATCTGGCTGTCGGTTCTAATCCGGGTTCATCGGTCAACGCGACGATTGCTTGCTCGACCTGATCAGTCGCCTGACCCATGTTCGAACCAAGCCCGATCCATACCACAACATCCGACGGATTGATTGTCACGAGCGTTTCCTTTTCCTTCGAGTACTTGCCTTACGGCGCGGCTTGCTTTGCTCCAGCCCCTGAATCATCCGTTGAACGTCAGCCGGCGGCATTTCCTGTATCTTTGTCCACCAGTCGGCGAGGGCATCTGAAACCTCCCCGCTACCGGCACGAAGAAGCAGAAAATCATAGGCAGCCCGAAACCGCCTGTGTGACAGTAAGCGCTTGATGGTGCGGGGTCGGCGCTGCTCGAGTCGTATCTGTAGTTCCCAGATCTCTATCATGACAGCACTGATCCGGCGCGGAATTCTGACGGTAGGATGGAGTTCCTCTAAAACCCTGTCTGCCGATCGATGTAGATTTTCAAAAATAGAGCGGTTTCCACCCGATTTCATATGCCAGGCCTGCTCCACCTGACGCCAAAGCAAAACAGAAAATAGAAATGGTGAGATTACAGGTTTTCTATCCGCTACCCTTTGATCCGTATTCCGGAGCGCACAAGGAATGAGCCCATTCTTTTTGTTTAGATCTTGTTCGTTGAAGTGCCGGGTCGCTGACGGAAACAAAAATCGTAACAAACCATAGTGGTCCAGAGCCTGGAAGCCAACGGCACCGTAGCCGTTGTGCAGTACCTTAATAATCTCCTCAAACAGCCGTGGTGGAGATACCGCTATCAGTGTCCCAGCCATCCTGGGCAGTAATTTCTCCATTTTGGCGTCTAATCTAAGATTCAGCTTGGCCTTAAATCGGACTGCACGCAACATTCTCACGGGGTCTTCACTGAAGCGCTGTCTGGGATCACCAATGATCTCAAGCCGCCTCTCCTGGATATGGCCGAGCCCGTCAACATAGTCAGTCACCACCTCTTTGACCGGATCGTAGTAAAGCGCATTAATCGTGAAATCGCGTCGCAATACATCCTCATCACGGCGCCCAAACACATTATTGGCTGCCATCTTTTCTTTTGCTCGACCCCTACGCTGTTCCTGACGGCCTGTATCACTGCCTCTATAGGTAGACACTTCGATCACCTCACGCCCTATCCGAACGTGCACGAGCTGAAACCTCCGACCGATCACGCGCGCTCGTCGGAACAGTTTCTTGATCTGGTCGGGTGTTGCATTGGTCACCACGTCAAAATCTTTGGGTGACCACCCCAAAAGCAGGTCTCGCACGCAACCACCCACCATTTCGGCCTGGAACCCGCTGCCCTGAAGCGTACGGATAATGGAAACGGCAGCCGGGGAGACATCAGAAATTGACAGCCCTAGATCAGAGGCTGGAACTCGGCGGGCATGAAGCGTCGCACTGGAACTACCCACTGACATATCTATAACTTGATCATCATTTATGGTGTATACCTATGGTTACAACCCCGCACCACCGCTGCGAAGAACCAATCTCGTCACTGTGGCATCGCAAGCACGTATGGTAGCATTCCAGGCTTGCTAATCCGCGCAAGTGCTCCCTTCGTCTAGCGGTTAGGACGCCGGCCTCTCACGCCGGTAACAGGGGTTCGATCCCCCTAGGGAGCGCCATCTTTCCAATGACTTACGTCCGGGGACACTCGAGAGTTCTCCGATTTGCCTAGAATTTACCTAGTATTTTCCCGCAACCGTACGAGCCATCGCTGTTTCTGGTGAAGCCTTTTCACTATCGGTGTTACCGGTTTAGCAGGGCCACCAGTCGACTCTTTGAGAAAGGATTAAACCCAGTAGAGGTAGCAACAATCACAGGTCACAAAGATACAAGAATGCTGATGCGGTACACCCATTTACGGGCCGCGCCACAAGACAGTTTCAAGCCTATATGCGTGAGTGCCTTGTTTGGCAGTAATGGTAAGCCATAAGAACGTGAGGCTGTCCCTGAAAGGCGCCATGTGACGGCACGAACTCTGAAACTATTTGGAATCCGGCTTTCT
>PCBE01000009.1 GCA_002731295.1 Acidiferrobacteraceae bacterium
CGGCAGGCGACTGGTGCCTGGTCCATGCCGGGGCAGGTGGCGTGGGTCAGTTGCTGATTCAACTGGCCAGAAAACGCGGTGCACAGGTCATCACAACAGTAGGCACCCCGGAGAAATCCGAAATCGTGAAGCGGCTGGGGGCAGACCACGCCGTTTTGTACCGAGAGACGGACTTTTTCGAAGCCGTGCAGTCCGTGACAGATGGTCAGGGTGTGGATGTGGTCTACGATGCGGTCGGTAAGCAGACGATTGCGTCGAGTATTCGTTGTCTCAAGCGCCGTGGCACGTGTGTTAACTATGGGGGGAGTTCTGGCCTGGTCGAAACGGTTAGCCCATTGGCACTGGCTGAAGCAGGCAGTGTGTTTTTCACCCGTCCCCACCTGGCACACTACATGGCCGATCAGTTCGAAATCCAGGGCCGATGTGCGGACCTGTTTGAGGCGGTCGGTAGTGGGGCACTGTCTGTTGCGATCGACCAGGAATTTGAGCTTTTTGCGTTTGCAGAGGCCCACGCTCGGCTTGAGTCTCGCGGGACACTGGGAAAGTTGTTGTTAAGGATCTAACGCGCCTGGTTAAAAGGATTCTCTTAAGTTACTTGGGGCTAACCCCATCTGTATACTGCAACTTGAGTGCAATGCCAGACACTTATATAGGATTGATCAATGATGGATATCAAGAAGAGAGATCTCCGAAGACGTCTAGAGCAGGGCGAGTTCATCTGCGCACCCGGTGTGTTTGATCTTATTTCCGCTCGGATCGCAGACCGCTTTGAATTCCCGGCGTTGTACATGACAGGTTATGGTGTTGTTGCATCTTCTCTGGGTTTGCCCGATGCAGGGCTAGCCAGTTATAGCGACATGGTCGAGCGTGTGGATCGGATAGCTTCGGCAACTTCTACCCCGGTGATCGCAGACGGTGATACCGGATATGGTGGCTTGTTGAATGTCGACCATACCGTACGCGGTTATGAGCGTGCGGGTGCCTGTGCTATACAACTCGAGGATCAGGCCTCACCTAAGAAGTGTGGGCATACACCGGATCGCAAAGTCATCCCTGTCGAAGACATGGTGAGTAAGATCAAGGTGGCACTCAACGCCAGAGGATCAGAAAATTTTCTTATCATTGCCCGGACGGATTCCCGAACTGGCTTGGGAATCGAGGAAGCAATACGAAGGGGGCAAGCTTTTGCTGATGCTGGTGCCGATATTATCTTTGTTGAGTCGCCGGAGTCGGTTGAGGAGATGGCTGAAATCGGACGCAGCATCGACAAACCGCTGCTGGCAAATATTGTTGTCGGTGGCAGTACACCACTCCTTTCTATCAAAGAGCTTTCTGACATCGGTTACCAACTGGCGATCTTTCCCGGCAGTGCGTTTCTGGCTATGGGCGCAGCAGTGGAATCGGTCTATGCACATATCAAAACCACCGGTTCCACAGCCAGTCTGGATACGCCGCTTTATAATTTTCAGGACTTCAATGAACTCATGGGATTTGACAAGGTCTGGGCATTTGAGGAGGTCTGGCACAGTAAAGACTGATACCAGCTTTGGGTTGATTGCGGGAAAATGCCTATGATGTCATCCGGTACACCATGAGTCCACGGCGCTGAACCGGTAGTGTTATGATTGATTTGGGCAGACCGAAATAAACTTAGGCTGTCGATAGAGAATAAATGGCGATGACTTTAATAGGACACACAGGAAGACAACAAGTTCACCTGGAAGCACAGGTGCTGAACGTTATTGCTTGACTTACCATGGCGAAGCTACTTGAAGTCAAGAACCTGACGACCCAGTTTTTCACCAGTGCCGGTACCGTTCAGGCGGTAGACGATGTGTCTTTCGATGTTGACGAAGGAGAGACCGTGGCTGTGGTGGGGGAGTCAGGTTGCGGAAAGTCAGTCAGTGCACTGTCGATTCTTCGCTTAATTCCCTGGCCACCCGGAAAGATCGTTGGCGGCAGCATTCACTTTGCGGGACGGGACTTGCTCGCACTCAGTGACAATGAGATCCGCACGGTCCGAGGCCGCGAGATCAGTATGGTGTTTCAGGAACCGATGACCTCTTTGAACCCGGTGCTGTCGATTGGGCTGCAGCTGACCGAAACGATGGAGCATCACCTCGGTTTCTCGAATGACCAGGCGCACCAGAGAGCTGTTGAACTGTTGACCATGGTCGGGATCTCCGAACCTGAGCGACGACTCAGTCAGTATCCACATCATTTAAGTGGCGGCATGCGACAGCGGGTGATGATTGCTCTGGCGCTGAGTTGTGAGCCCAAGCTGATCATCGCCGATGAGCCCACTACCGCGCTTGACGTCACCATTCAGGCTCAGATTCTGGAGCTCATGAAAGACCTGACCAAGCAGATGGGTGTCGCGTTAATCGTCATCACACACAACCTGGGTGTTGTTGCCCGTTATGCCGATCGGGTGAACGTTATGTATGCCGGAAAGATGATCGAGATGGGTAACGCCCGGCAGATCTATCACGACCCGCATCATCCTTATACGCTTGGACTGTTAGCCTCTGTTCCGCGCATGGATCAGCCGCGCGGTAATCGCCTGATTCCGATTGAAGGACAACCCCCCGATCTCACACACTTGGATACAGGGTGTGCCTTCCGACCCAGGTGTCGGTTTGCCGTTGACCAGTGCGCTGTAGAGATCCCATCACTTCAGGCAGTGGAAGATGAACACACTGCGGCATGCTGGCGGGTATCTGAGATTTCTGAGCTCAAGGTTGCCTCATGACTGATACTCAGCAGACATCTTCAGCGTTGCCAGCAGATCGTAGTGTGGCCGGAGACTCGTTCCTGCAGATACGTAACCTCAAGATGCATTTTCCGGTCACTGAAGGGGCCATTGTTCAGAGAGTTATTGCACAAGTGAAAGCCGTTGACGGCATTTCTTTTGATTTGTTAAAAGGTGAGACACTGGGCCTGGTGGGCGAATCAGGATGTGGGAAGACGACCGTCGGTCGCTGTATCCTGCAACTAGAACGAGTAACTGAAGGTGAGATCGTCTTCGACGGACAAGATCTGACTCAACTCACACAGAAGGAACTCGTTCCGGTGCGTGAGAAAATTCAGGTCATTTTTCAGGATCCGTACAGTTCGTTGAATCCGCGTATGAAAATCGGTGACATGCTGGAGGAGCCCATGAAGGTACATGGGATCATCACTGATGCTGCAAAACGCAAAGAAAGAATGCGTGAACTACTGTCTGTCTGTGGACTTGATCCAAAGTTCGCGGATCGTTACCCCCACGAAATGAGTGGTGGTCAACGTCAGCGTGTTGGTATTGCTCGTGCTTTAGCGTTAGATCCCGAATTTATTATCTGTGACGAGGCTGTGTCAGCACTCGATGTATCAATCCAGGCCCAGGTTATTAACCTACTGGAGGACCTGCGTGAAAAGTTCGATCTGACCTACCTGTTTATCGCACACGACCTGAGCGTAGTACGCCACATCTCAAATCGCGTTGCGGTCATGTACTTGGGTAATCTGGTTGAACTCGCCGATGGCGATGAGTTGTTTAACAACCCCACTCACCCTTATACGAGAGCGCTACTTGACGCGGTTCCGATTCCAGATCCAGTAGTGGAGGAAGACCGCGAGCACAAAGTCATAAAAGGTGAGGTTCCAAGTCCAATGAATCCACCGAGCGGATGTGTTTTTCATCCCCGCTGCCCATTGGCTGTGGACAGTTGCCGGACCTCGGTACCAGAATTTCGTGAGTTAACGTCCGGGCACAGGGTTGCCTGCACCGAGGTATGAGGGAAATATTCTAAGATATTATCTAGAAAGTGGAGGAATTAATCAGAGATTGACACAGCGAGTTCGTCAGATAGGCAAATTGTCGAACTAGATTAGGTAAATTTGAGCCAGATCAAGTATTATTTAGTGACGACCACAAAGGAGGATGTTAAACCATGAAGAAATCAATCTTTAAGATGTTCGTAATGGCGACTGCCGGGTTGGTGTTCGCGTTGACAGGAGTCCTGTCTGCGTCCGCAGCGACACCAAAGAGAGGGGGTATTCTTAATTTCGTTGTGGGCAGCAAGATCCCGTCTTATGACGGGCATATTGAGTCTACTTTCGGGATGATTCACCCCATCCGGCCTTTCTACAGCCTGCTGTTTCGGGTCAACCCGGACAACCCAGCCGATCCGACCGACTTTCTGTGCGATGTCTGTGAAGGGAGCGTACCGGCTGGTGCAAAAGGGGGGACCGAGTACACCTTCAAAATTCGAAAGGGTCTCCAGTTCCATAATGGTGCACCACTGAATGCGCACGATGTCAAAGCAACGTTCGACAAGATCGTTTTTCCGCCTGAAGGTGTTCCCAGTAATCGGAAGGCAATGTTTAGGATGGTCGACTCAATTGTGGTTCCCGATGATCACACAATCGTGTTCACGCTGAAATTTCCATCGGGTGCGTTCATTCCTGCAATGGGGATGCCATTCAATTTTATTTACAGCAAGAAAGATCTTGACGACAACGGTTACGATTGGCACAAGAAGAATATCAATGGCTCAGGTGCGTTTATTTTTGTAGAGCACGTGGCGGGCTCGCACGTCTCAGGCAAGCGCAACCCAAATTACCATCATGAGGGCAAGCCCTATCTTGATGGCTTCAAAGCTATTTCTGCGCCGAAGATGTCTATTCGCCTGCAAGCTATTCGTGGCGACCGAGCCGCGATCGAGTTCCGGGGGTTTCCACCCAAGGCGCGGGACGACCTGGTCAATGCTCTAGGTGACAAGATCACAGTACAAGAGAGCGATTGGAACTGTGCATTGATGTTTACTGCCAACGTTAGGCGAAAGCCATTTGATGATCCTCGAGTGCGTCGCGCTCTGACCTTGGCGGTGGATCGATACGAAGCATCACAATACCTCGCCAATATCGCAATTGTGAAGACAGTCGGCGGTATTGTTTTCCCATCACATCCCTTGGCGGCGACGGCGGCAGAACTCGAGGCGATGCCTGGCTTCTCAAAAGACATCGAGGCCAGTCGTGCGGAAGCACGGGCGCTCCTGAAGGAAGCTGGTGCGGACGGCATCGAGTTCGACTTTAATAATCGCGGTGTTGATCAACCCTACAAGGTGGTTGGTACTTGGCTGGTTGACCAGTGGCGTCAGGTTGGCTTGAAACCGATTCAACGGGTCCAACCATCGCCACAGTTCTATGCCACGCTCCGGAAAAAGCATGACTTTGACGTATCGGTTGACTTTAACTGCCAGTCGATCGTGAACCCGATTGCTGACGTCACGAAATTTCTGTGCAGTGCCGGCAATCACTATTCGGGTTGCGAAAATCCGAAGCTGGACGAAATCTATGGTCGGTTACTTCGTGCCGAATCACAGGATCAACAGCGGGTGATTATGCGAGAGTTTGAGAGTGAAGCGTTCGACACGGGAGGTACTGCCTTGACACTGTGGTGGTACAAGATCAATCCGCACCGCTCATACGTAAAAGGGTGGAAAATTGCGCCCAGCCACTACTTGAACCAGTCTTTGGATCAGATTTGGCTGGATAAGTAAATTCAGTAACTGGTTAAATCCCACGCAAGTTGTTACGCGTGAAATGTAACCACCGCCCGTCGCCTAACGGCGACGGGCGGTATCGTTTCTTACATCGATAGCCTTGCACAAATACATTGCCAAACGTCTGCTGTTGATGCTTCCGACACTAGTCGGGGCGGCGATACTGGTTTTCTTTTTGTTACGGGCGATACCAGGTGACGTGTGCGAGGTGCGACTTGCAGGCTCCGGACTTTATGTCGATGAAGCTGAGATTGAACTGTGCCGTGAAAAGCTCGGTCTGGCAAAGCCCTTGATCGCCCAGTTTTTTGACTTTATTACCGGCTATTTTACCTGGGACCTTGGTGACTCGATGTGGACGGGAAAACCCGTCACAGAGGAGATCGGAATCAGGTTCCCCCTTTCGTTGCAGGTTGCGATCATGGCAACTGTGGTTGCCGTGGTGTTCGCTATTCCCCTTGGTGCGATATCTGCCATCAAGCAGGATACGTGGATTGACTACGCAGTGCGGACTTTCAGTATTGCAGGCATTGCGATGCCTTCGTTTTGGCTCGGTATTCTGATTATCTTGGGTCTGCTGATCGGCACCCAGCATTTCTTTGGTACGCCATGGATGCCGCCAATCGACTATGTACCGTTGTACGAAGATCCACTGAGAAACCTGTCACAACTGATCTGGCCTGCAGTCGCGACGGGGTATCGCTATTCAGCGGTAGCTACCCGCATGACACGATCGGCTCTGCTGGAAGTTCTGCGGGAGGATTACATTCGTACAGCTCGCGCAAAGGGCATGATCGAAAAAATCATCATCAACCGGCATGCATTGAAGAACTCGATGCTGCCTGTGCTGACAATTATCGGTATTGAATTTGCTTTTCTGATGGGTGGACTTGTGGTCACCGAGCAGGTGTTCAACCTGAATGGAATCGGTAAGCTTTTTGTGGAATCGGTGCAAGCTCAGGATTTTGCCATGACCCAGCAACTCGTAATGCTGGTCGTACTGATCGCGCTATTGACCAACTTTGTTGTTGACCTTATATACGCCTGGCTAGATCCAAGGATCCGCTATGGTTGAAATCAATAGAAATGGCCGCAATTGATCAGACAATAGATATAGGGGATTTGCAAAAGCCGTGGTATGCACGGTTATTTGAAATGGTCCGACACCAGCCGCTTGGTTCGGCGGGCGCACTGGTCGTTTTATTGATGGTGCTGGCAACTATTTTTGCGAATTTCATATCTCCTTATGATCCTGAAGCTGCTTCCTGGAAGCACCAACTCTCGCCGCCGGATGCGAATTTCTGGCTTGGTACGGACGCTTTTGGTCGCGACATACTGACGCGGATCATTTTTGGCGCTCGGACGGCGCTTTTTGTCGGTTTTACTGCTGCCTTTGTTGGTGCTACCAGCGGTCTGGTCCTCGGTGTTGCAAGTGCCTACTTTGGCGGTCGGTTTGATATTATTGTTCAGCGCCTGGTCGACATCGTGATGGCGTTCCCTCTCATCGTCCTGGCACTGGCGGTGGTCGCGACCCTGGGCGCCGGAACCGTCAACGTCATCATTGCAATTACGATTCCATTTATCCCGCAGTGCGCCCGCGTGGTTCGCTCCAGCGCACTGGCAATTCGCGAGATACCCTATGTGGATGCAGCTCGAGCGCTTGGCTTTGGTCACTTTCGGATCATCATGCGTCATATGGTGCCGAATGTGATGGCGCCTTATTTGATCATGTTAACTACGTTTGTCGGTCAGGCTATTTTACTTGAGGCGTCTCTTTCCTATTTGGGTATGGGTGTACAGGAACCGACACCTGCGTGGGGTCTGATGCTGCAGGGTGGTGCCGAAGAATTTGCTGAGAGTGCGCCGTGGGTACCGATCTTTCCGGGACTTGCCATTACGCTGGCCGTGTTTGGGTTCAACCTGTTTGGTGATGCCCTGCGGGATGTGCTCGATCCTAGGCTGCGCTCGCGCTAACGCTGACCTTTCGAATTAGCAGTTCCAATCCTCGCCATATACTAGGCCGACATCAAGCTGTGTACTTCGCTTAACTGGCCATAGTCAAATTCTACAGGGAGACCTGGATGAAGCTAGCCATACTGGACGACTATCACAGTGTGGCACTTAATGTAGCGGATTGGTCTCCGGTAGAGCCGGCTGTACAAATTTCCGTTTTTGAGGCCCCCCTTGGTGATGCAGATGACGTCGTACGTGCACTCGAAGGGTTCGACATCATTGTAGCCATGCGAGAGAGGACGCCATTTCCTCGGTATGTTCTGGAAAGATTGCCGAAACTGCGCCTGCTTGTAACCACTGGGATGCGAAATTTATCTATAGAACTGGCTGCTGCGCGCGAACAGGGTATCGATGTGTGTGGTACCCCGATGCTAGGGTATCCAGCCGCAGAACATACATGGGCGTTGATTCTCGCACTGGTTAAACAGATTCCAGCGGAAAACCTTTCGATGCATCGTGGCGGTTGGCAGATCAGCCTATCGACTGGACTACAGAACAACACACTCGGAATTCTGGGTCTGGGTAAGTTGGGCCTTCAGGTAGCCCGAGTTGGATTGGCGTTCGGAATGAAAGTCCAGGCGTGGAGCGCCAATCTCACTCCAGAGCATTGTGCGGAGTCTGGTGTGGTTTATGCCAGTAGAGAAGAATTATTTTCTACATCCGACATCGTTACTGTCCATCTGGTACTGTCAGATCGGACTCGGGGGCTTGTGGGCCCGACTGAATTCCAGATGATGAAACCCACAGCCTACCTTGTGAATACATCCAGGGGTCCGATAGTCCAGGAATCGGCTTTAATTACAGCCCTTCAGGGTGGCGCGATTGCGGGTGCGGGTCTCGATGTTTTCGATAACGAGCCCTTACCTCAGAACCATCCGCTAAGAGGTTTGGACAACGCTGTGTTGACCGGACATACGGGCTATGTCATGCGGGAGAATTACATCACTGGCTATGGCGGTGCGGTTGAGGCTATCAGTGCGTGGCTCAATGGTGAGTCGCTTAGATTGTTGAATTGACCTAGGTGTTTGTCGGCTTAAATAGAGAAAGAATGAAA
>PCBE01000121.1 GCA_002731295.1 Acidiferrobacteraceae bacterium
GCTCAGCCGCGTCGTCAAACTCCAGGGGGGGTTCGTCAAGTTCCATGGATTACTCCAAGGCTGTTCACTCCAGTGAATCACCGGTGCCGCCGTTGCATTGAAATCAGCTAGGGCATTCTAAACGTAACGACATTCTTACGTCGCATAACAGTCTAAACACCGGTGTGTTCTCAGGAAGCCGATAGATGTCGTGCCTGTTTGTGTAAATCGGTTAACGCTGTATCGATCCGAGCACACCGTTCAACAAGCCATTGCTGATGAACCGCGAGATCGCTAGTCACTTGATCAGCCTGGCGGACCACCTCCATTGGGTTAGCGCTACCAATTGTGACACGGGACTGAATAAACGACTCTGCATTTAACATTTTACGCAGTTCCGCATCGCCAATCTCTAACGAGCATCCGGCAATTGCCAACGCCGCCTCGTCGAGCCGGGTTGATGAAGCCTTAGACACCGGCTCACCGGCTTCAATTGACGCTTTAACGAATGCACCTACGACGTGATGTGCGACTCTGAACGGAAAATCAAAGCGACGTACAATCTCATCTGCCACGTGACTTGCTGTACTCCAGTAAACATCGGCACGCTCTCGCATTGTCGACTCATGCACAATCAATGTACGCACACATTCCGTCATCAATTCCAGTGCATCCCGGCACGCATCGGTGGCGTTCGAAACGATATCCTCACCGTACACCATATCCAGATCGGTCGATAACACGCCGCGCTGACAACTCATTACCGCGGGTAACCAGCCTGCAGACTGTCCGGCCAATGATTTAATTCGCTCGAGCGCATGCGGGTTTTTCTTTTGCGGCATGATGCTGCTGGTACCTGCCAACCCATCGTCAATTTCCAATAAAGAAAATTCCCACGAGCTCCAAACGTAAAGATCCGTTGCGAATCGACCAAGATTGCTCATCATAATACTGAGTACCGCTATCGCCTCTTCAATATGATCACGGGCGAACTCTCCAGCATCGTTGGCGTTGACGACAAGACCTTCGTGCCCCAGCAAAGCAGCCGTGCGTTCTCGATCTAATGGCCAAGAAGTGCCAACTTGAGCAGCGCCGCCTAACGAGCTCAGATTCGTCCGTGCATACAATCCTTGCATACGCTGCAGATCCCGCTCGAAGATGAAAGCTTCACGCATCAAATAGTGTCCAAAAGTCCACGGCTGTGCATGCTGGAGGTGTGTATAACCCGGCATTATTAAATCTGCATGGCGAATTGAGCGCTCAATGATTTGCCGCTCCAAGTTACTGAGTAGCGCGAACAACTCCAACAGCAGATCGCGAAAGTAGAGCCTCTCCACAGCTGCTTCTTGATCATTACGGCTTCTGCCAGTCTGTAATCGACCAGCTATGTCCTCCCCACAGTGCTCTGAGAGAAAGCTTTCAAACTGGACGAGACATGAACCCGACTCGGCGACCCACGGGAAGCCCGCAGCACCGAGCGCCTGTATTTCGAGCAGCGTGTCAAGCAAACGACCGCCACGCTGTGGATCCAAAATGTCGTGCTCGACCAACATCACAACATGAGCGAGATCAACGTGTGTATATGCTTTGAACCGTCGTTTTATTCCAGGCAAGTGACGTTTTTCATCGTGTTCGACAAGCACTTTATTGCGGGGGCCCAATCGGGCCTTTTCAAGAAAGATGTCAGATTTCATTTCACTCCACCTCGGGCGATTACGCGAGTTTGTGCTGGCTCTATCCAGTATAAACAAGACTCCGGATATTTCCGGAAGTGGCTCGCCTTAATAAGCGAGCTTAGCCGGAAACGTAACGAAGTGATTGATAGAATGGTGGTTATGGATGGGATCATGGTGCAACAGTTTCAATTTCAAATTCGGGAGGACCCGGGCAATCTCTAGCGGGAGCTCATTTCCCTGATCAGGACAGACTGCCATAACAAACCAATGACAGACTACGAACCTATTCCAGCTCCCGAAAATTTCCTCGACCAAGCCGAGCATTCGTGGACATTACCGGCTTACTGGTATACCGATTCCAAAATATTCGGGAAGGAAAAGGAACAGATTTTCTATAAAAACTGGTGGTACGTGGGCGCGGTCCATCAGTTATCCAAGCCCGGTGAGTTCTTAACCACAACAGTGGTCGACCAAGAGATTTTCATCACTCGAGGCGAGGATAATGTACTACGTGCTTTCTATCCCGGTAATTTTCACGGAGCCCGCGGTGTAAAAGGTATAGAAAACTTCAACCCATCAGATTTTGGCCTGGTATCAGTCAGAGTGGAAACGCTAATTGGATTGGTTTTTGTCAATCTAGACGCCAACGCCGATGCACTGACCGATATTTCAGAATCCATGGTGAAAGATATGCGTGCGTATTGCCCGGGACTGGATGATCTGGTTCTGTCCAGAAATTACGAACTACAAACGGCGGCGAACTGGAAAACACTGGTGGATAACGACCTGGAATCCTATCACTCGGCTGTGGCTCATCCATCGTTAATGGGATTGCTCGACTACTCAACCTTTGAAGTTTGGGAGGATCGATTTACCACATGCCATGCCATGACCAATAGTGATCCGGACAATCCAGCCTACAAGGTCGGTGCGGAAGATTCAGTTAAACGGGCGATCTATACCTGGTTGTGGCCCAACACGGCATTTTTCATTGCGCCAGGCCCCAAGAATCTCGGCGTATTTCAGATGATCCCAACCGGGCCTGAGAGTAGCCTGCAACGCTGGGAATTCTATTTTGAGAGCGAACAACCAACCGAAAGCGAGCAGGCATACCTTGACTGGACCATCAATACACTCATCCCTGAAGATACTGCGTTATACGAAAATGTCCAACACGGACTTCGTTCTCAAGGCTATTCTCAAGGCAGGTTTGTGATCAACAGAAACCGTCCTGAGTGGAGCGAACACCACGTACATCAGTTTCAGACGCTGGTGCACGACGCAATTGTGACCGAATGCTGACTCCATGAGCACATGCAAGAACCTGGAAGACTTGTTAGATCTCTTTCAACGTTTGGTCGTTCAGCACATGTGCGAACAAAGACATGCCTCTGTGGTCCAGCGAGGACACCAATGAGTAAGGCTCAAAACGCCACCCAGAAATTTCTGGACACGAATCAGTATTCCCGTAACTCAATATTGCGCTATGAATCAGTATACGGCACAGACTTCGTTAGCCCGGGTGGACGGCAGTACGCCTCTCAACTGATTGAAAAACTCGCGCTCCCGTTCGATTCCACGGTACTCGATGTGGGCTGTGGTCTTGGCGGCAGCGCTTTTCTTATGGCTCAGAAGTTCAACCTGTTTGTAGATGGGATAGATCTTTCAACCAATATGTTGGCACTAGCACGAGAGCGGCTCTCAACATACCGATTGGGCAGTCGTGTCACTCTCCGCCACCAAGACTGCCTGACCCTGAGCCTTCATGACCACTACGACGCGGTTTACAGCAGGGATGTGTTTCTGCATATCCAGGACAAGTCACATCTTTTTTCAACCCTGTACAACGCGTTGAGGCGACCGGGTAAATTGTTGTTCACCGATTATTGTTGCAGTGAACAGCCCTGGCGTCCAGATTTTTCCCGTTATGTGAAAAGCCGCGGTTATCACTTGCGTACAGTTTCACAATACGCAGATTTGTTATCTCAGGCCGGTTTCCAAGAAGTCCTTGCGTTGGATATTACCGCTCGCTTCATCGCAATTCTTGAGTCGGATATAACAAAAATAGCTGCCTTAGAGATGGATAAAGTCAGTCGGGACGAGTTGACGGAAAGTTGGCGCAGTAAACTGAACCGAGCCCATTCCGGCAATCATCGGTGGGGACTGTTTACCGGCGTAAAATAGCGACTTGTCGATTAACCGCATCCGAGTATGTGACCACCCGCTCCTAAATAACGAGAAACTGCTATAGATGATCCTACGATGAATGCAACCAACACTTTTGATTTCATCATTGTCGGCGCTGGCTCGGCTGGCTGTGTACTGGCAAACCACTTGAGCGCGGATCGGCGCTTCACTGTACTGTTAATCGAAGCAGGGAAAATGAGTCACCCCCTCACACCAGTGCCGATCAGCTTCAGCCGCTTCATCGACAATCCGAAAGTCAACTGGTGCTATGGGTCGGAACCCGAACCGGTCATGGCCCAACGGTCGATACCAGTTCCCCGCGGCCGGATGCTTGGTGGTTCGAGTGCCATCAACGGATTGGTATACGTACGCGGCCAGCCGTTGGATTACAACAACTGGGCACAATTGGGCAACAGAGGCTGGAGCTTCGACGATGTCCTGCCGATCTTTCAGCGCATGGAGAACTACGAACCAGGGGCAGATGAATGGCGTAGGCAAGGTGGGCCACTGCATGTCAGCGAAGTTGCGGATCAGAATCCGCTGTACGATGCCTTAATTGCCGCCGGCGAAGAGATCGGGTTACCTAACAATCCGGACTACAATGGTGCCGACCAGACCGGCCTGTGCAAAACTCAGACCACCATTCGCGGTGGGAAACGCATGAGCACGGCGGTGGCTTATCTGGAGCCGGCGAGGTCCCGCCCGAACCTAACGATTGCGACCGAGGCCTTGGCGCACCGTCTAACGTTAAACGGAAAACGATGCACAGGCATCAGCTATGCGGTAGACGGCCGTACTATTGATGCCCAGGCGCGTGTAGAGGTGATCCTGTGCTGCGGGTCAATCAATTCGCCGCAGCTTCTGGAGCTATCTGGGATTGGACAACCTGCCCTGTTGAAATCTCAGGGAATTGAGGTGTGCCATGGCTTGCCGGGCGTTGGCGAGAGTTTGCGCGATCACATCGCTCCACGCATGGGTTGGACAATCAGCAAACGTGGCGTGACGTTCAACGATCGGGCACGCGGTCTCGGGCTCCTGTGGCAAGTTGCCAGATACGCGATCAAAAGGGACGGCTTTTTGAGTCTTCCGTCGGCCCCGCTTGTTGCTTTCATTAAAACCCATGCCGACCTGGTGAGCCCCGACGCCCAGCTCCATCTCGTCCCGTATGCGTTTTCCCCCACCACACGCAGATTGCTTGACGAACCCGGTATGACGATTACCGTTTACCAGTTGCGCCCGGAAAGTCTGGGGTCAATTCATATCAAGTCGACGGATCCACATGAGGCGCCGGCTATTCGTTTCAATTTCTTGTCCAACCCGCTGGACCGACAGACCCTGGTAGATGCCGTGCGTTTCACCAGGCGTCTGATGCAGGCGCCGGCGATGGATCAGTTTCGCGGTATCGAGTTCAAGCCTGGGCCCGACGTACAAAGTGATGACGAGATTATCGAGTGGATCGGTAAAACCGCAGAAACGGCCTATCATCCGATCGGCACCTGCCGCATGGGCAACGATGAGAACGCAGTAGTCAACAACCAATTACAGGTACACGGTATCGAAGGTTTACGTATCGCCGACGGCTCTATCATGCCGACCCTTGTCTCAGGCAACACGAACGCCGCCTGCATTATGATCGGTGAAAAAGCCGCAGACATGATTCTCGCTGAACAGAGGTGATCGTTCGGCGTGATGTTGGTGCTATTCTTGATGAGATTCCCTATTTGTGATGGATTGTTGAAAGTACAATGTAAACGAGATCTCGCAGGCTGCTCTCTCATTGAGTAACTTTATCTAACTAGGAAAACCGCTATGCGGATAGACCCGTATCTGGATCGCATCGAGTACCACGGGTCGCGCGAACCGACTACTGAGACACTGCGGCAACTTCACCGAGCGCATATGCTCGCTGTCCCCTTTGAGAATCTCGATATCCCGCTGGGTCAGCCCATCGTTCTCTCCCTCCCATCGTTCTACGACAAGATCGTTCGACATCGTCGGGGAGGATTTTGTTATGAACTCAACGGCTTGTTTGGTTGGCTGCTTGAACAAATGGGTTTTCGGGTGGTGACGCTGTCAGCGCGGGTGTTCGACAAAGGCCAGCCAGGCGCAGAATTCGGCCATATGGTTCTGATGATCGAGATCGAGGAACGCCTTATTGCCGACGTCGGATTCGGGGAATCGTTTCTGGAACCACTTCAGCTTGAAATGGGCACAGAAAATATACAGCAGGGCAATGCATACCGCCTGACAGGGAAAGGCCCCGAGAAGATCCTTGAGCGGCGTCTGACTTCTGATTGGGCATCTCAATACGCCTTTGCGCTGATTCCCCGTCGACTGGATGACTTCACCGCAATGTGTCAACAACACCAGACATCCGCGACGTCTATTTTCACGCAAAAAACGGTATGCTCACTGGCAACAACATCGGGGCGTATCACGTTGTCCAATAACAAGTTAATCAAGACGAGCGGGCGGGGGCACGAGGAACAGGAGGTGACAGAGGAGTCGGAATACCGCGCACTGCTAAAAACCGAGTTCGGAATAGATCTCAATGAAACGCTGCGCGTTGACAGGCTCATGGCACTGGGCACACCGTCTGTGGGCGGGACTTGAACAAAAGATCGATCCAATCATTTTCAGCGTGTTTCTCCATCCAGTGTGACCCCAAGACCCAGGACGACCCGATTTGCATAAGCGAAGTACCCAGTAACCTGGTTAACCTCCAAGATCTCACCATCACTGGCTCCAGCGGCTCGCAGAGTTTCGATCGATTCAACTGTCAATGCCGCCGGAGCAAGGGTCAAGGCCCGTACATACCCAAGAAGGGCCAATTCCTTACCATCGAATACTTCCTCTAAGCGATCACCCATCAGCGCATCGGCAATGGCCAACCATTTCTCCGGCTTTCCGGCATACGCCAGCCCACCTGCATAGGTATGATGATCTATGCAATACGTACACTGGTTGAGGACACTGACGTAAAGACCCACTGCCTCTAAATACCAGAGTGCCAGTACATTGCCAGTATGTCCGAGAACGGCCCGGTAGAGTGCCGTATGACCTTCTAGAGTATGCGGGCGTAGCGAGTGGGCGCTGAAGATATTGGCAATGGTGCCGTTCGGTCGCTGATATTTCTCGTACAGGGTTTTCAAGCGGCCAGCTGAATCTCCCCGTGATACCGATTTAATCCAGGTCATTGATCGTTAGAAATACTATCAATATTCAAGTCATGGCAACAATTTTGCACCCCGGAACATTGTCCACCCAACAGGGCACACATCAGTAGTTGATTAAGTGGCGGCTATGGGTGGGATCGAACCACCGACGCCGGCATCGTGAGTGCCATCACTAAGTTAGGCAGTATATGCAAATCAACGGCATACGCACACCGATCCCGCGTGTATGTGACTCAAATAGACTGTAGTGGACTCCAGTCGGTCACATTATGGTCACAGTGATGTGATCGAAAAAGGAACTCTTAGCCCCTAGAGATCAATGCCAGTTTTCAGTGGAACGATTAACTGGCCCCACTCCTGCTATCGGGACCCACACGTGAATTAACACAGCTGTTTTATAGGCGTATGAAACGTATGATGGCTATTGGTTTATCGGTGGGAATAGGCGATGGGCTTTTGATAGTGTGTAGTTGGGGGGAATAAAAGATGACAAGGCACTTTGAGTATCTCCGCCCGGAGACTATCGATGCGGCCATAGGCATGAAGATAAAGCATCTCTCTGTCAGCTTCCCATTTGGGACTTGGGTAGGTGAATTGGGAATTCTTGTCTGATCTTTGCGTCGACTGAGTCGCCGAAGAAATTTGGGTAGTGGGAGCTGAGAATTTCATCAACCGTTTCTCGGCTCCTTGAGAAAAGATCTTGGGACCCTTCTTTTTCCCATTGATCCGTTGGCGTACGATCCATCAACGTGGGGTACACATACTCACTTTCCATATGGGCCAGCGTCTGGCTATTGCCTAAGAAGTGTCCGGGATCGATCGCGCTTGAGTGGATTACGTCAACGGAGAGGGTATCGTCTGAGACTTCAATGCCGCGTAGCGATCTTGCGATCATGCCGATCGCCTCATTGTCGATGACCATGGATTCAAAACTGCAACCCATGAGGCTGCCCATCATCCCCCCAAACTCACAGAGTCGGTTCGCGCCCGCGTGTGCGGCCAGGGTATAGCTCAGCGCTTTTTCATAGCCGTATTGCGCATCAGGGATTTTTGCATCTGTCATCCCGCACCCGACACTGGTCGGAAGGTTGTAGAAGTTACCCATCTGAATTGCTGCGGCGGCGATAAGCGCCTGTTCGCCACCACCGCCACTAAAAGATCCGGTTCGCAAGTCCGTGATGAATGGCCAGGCCGCAAAAGTCATCGGGCATCCTGGTTTGATGAGGTTGACAACAGCAAGGCAGGCCAATGTTTCTGCGACGACTTGGGCCAGGAGACCTGCAAGCAGTGCCGGTGCGGTGGCCCCAGATTGCGGTGCCACAGCGATGTCGCTGGTCAACCCCATCTTGCTGGCATCGATCAGAATTTCAAGGTTTTCCCGTCCAAATCTGAGCGGCGACACAATGGGACAGCCACCAAAAATGACCGAAGGTTTCTTGAGGAATGTCCCTTCGCCACCCGAAGCCAGGTCAAATAGACGAATCGCAGGCGGAATGTTGTTGCGATTTCTGAAGGTGACACACGCCGGCTTCTCACTTGCCGCAAGAATAGCATAGAGCATATTGACATCATGTTCGTAGTCGTTTGGAACATCGGTCGCCAAGACGGTGTCACCCGACATATGAATATTGTCGAGCTTATCGACGAGTCGCGTGAAATCATAAATGTCCTGAAGCGTGGATGGCCGATAAGTTTTTGACTTGGCATCAAAAGTCGTTACCGCGGTGCCCGAATTAGAAAAATAAACACTGTTATTCTTGCAGTGGATATCATCTTTACCCGCCCGGCTACCACGGGCGTACACCTGGTATTCACTGGCGGCACCGGCAAGAACATCCTCTACTAAGGCGCGGGGAAAACAAAGACGTCCATACTCGTTCTGAAAGGCCCCTCTAGGAAGCACGAGGTCAAGAAGTTCTTCGGTCGCATCTGCGATGCCAGTCTGCTCAACGATTGTGAGTGCGGCTTGATGGACTTTCCCCACATCCCTTTCAGTCAGTGGTTGATAAAGCCCACCTTCGATACCCGGCCAGATGGCATTTGAATTAGAGGAATTTGCACGGTCTTTTCGTCGTGCCTCGCGGCCCCGACGTTTACGGCGGCTGGTCTGTTTGGTTTTTTCGGTCATTTCGCAGATTTCAGATACGAATCCTGTAAGCAAGCCTTGTTATGTCTTCTTCCAATCAATCTTTACGCACTCGAGCGCATCCAGCAACAATTCCTGAAAATGATGCACTGCGTGCTCACTCAATTCGCTTTCCGTCTCGTCGACGACAAAACGACCCTGGTTATATCCTTTGGATCGCAGTCCCTTTTGGACGCTTTCACACAAGCCGATATCCTCTGGCTGTAGAACCTCGTCCATATAGGTGATCGCATCGTCGAGCTGTTTGGTTCGCTTTCCTTCCAGCGTATAACAATCCAGATATTCAATGGATTTTTCTGCTCCGATTGGAATGATCTGCAGGGTCAGGATCAGGGGTTCACCGGGATAGGCCCAGATAGTCAGATTGGGCCACAGGTACCAGGCTGCGTAGCCGAAGTCGACATCGCCTTTTTCGAAACTGTAGGCTGCGTTGCTCTCCGATCGCGGCGCGGCTGCGATATGGCTTGAATGAATGCTGTAAGTCGTGGTGGTGTACGAATCCATGTCCATCAGGTCCACCAGTGCAGGATGGGCGGGGTGGCAGTGATAGCATTCTAGGAAGTTGTCAATCAGGACTTTCCAGTTGCAGGCCACTTCGTAAGTGACTCGTCCGGCGTATCCCAGCTCTGCTAGTTTCGGCATGTAGTGACGGATTTCCTGTTCCAGTCCCACGGTCTGGTCGTTCAGGGATTCCGCGTCTGGATCGAGGTTGACGTAAACGAAATCGGCAACAATTTCGACGCGCACAGATTTGAGACCGAAATTGCACTTGTTGAAATCCGGCAGATCTTCTGTGTTCCGCGCCCGCACCAGCGTTCCGTCAAAATCATACGTCCAACTATGATACGGACAGACTATCCGATTCTTGAGGTGTCCAGAGTCGTCCTTAATTAATTCGTGTCCCCGATGCTGACAGGCGTTGTAAAACCCGCGAATTTCGCCGTCTCTCCCCTTGATCACCAGGATACCCTGGTCCTGTACGTCTACCCGTAGGTAAGAACCTGTCTGTGAAAATCGATTGATATGTCCAACCAGCCACCAGTTACGGTAAAACACCGCTTCCTTTTCGGCGTCGTACACTGCCGGATCCAGATAGTATCGGGACGGAACGGTGAAAGATCTACGCCGATCGCGGGTAAAGAGTTGGTCGTCAACATCGAATGCAAAATCGTCTTTTTTCATCTTCTGACTCTATTGATGGCCAACACTTTTTCGTTCAATAGATAATCCCATCTTTATTCTCGCCCCGCTAGGTGTATTTAAGTCTATTGCCTACGACAAAGTTGTACTTAAGTCCTAAGCGAATGGTGCAGGACAGCCTGGAGTCCGCAGTGAATCTGCTCGATCAGCGGTCACATTATGGTCACACTGGCCACCTAAAAAATAAGGAGCGTCGTAAGTCTTTGATAAGATGGTGGCTATGGGTGGGATCTAACTGATCTGTAAGAGATTGAAATAGTTCATGTAATCTTGTGCCGGCCATATAGTTACCGTCGAAGTTGCCGTCGAAAGTGCTGGATTTGGTTGGATGGGGTTGGACGAATAGCGGCACACATCTTAGATCAAGATTTAGGTGTTGGCCTAGTAAACCGATGGTACTTATTTGACTACTCCGTTCTAATACCATCCGAGTATATTCCGGTTTGCCATTTTCCGTTTTGAAAGAATTCGGATTTATAATCGACGATCGAATCGATTAATTCACGAACCGGTTAGAATTTTTCAATCCGGGCGGAACAGATTGCCGCGGTAATCAATGCGGGCACGGTTGGACTTCAACAAAATGTTGAACACACAAAAAAAATGCGAGGTAGTCGAGACCGTCTGCGGGGTCTGCGACTCCGGCTGTGGGGTCAAGGTCCATCTGGTCGATGGCCGCATAGACCGGTTGTCCCCTCTGAAGGACCATCCCCTGGGAATCGTTTGCCCCCGTGGGGCCCGTGCGCCGGAGATCGTCTACTCTCAGGACCGTCTGCTCTATCCTCAGCGAAGGGTAGGGACCCGAGGTGAAGGTCGCTTCGAGCGGATCACCTGGGACCAGGCTTACGAATTTTGGATCGATAAGCTTACCGAGCTAAAAGACGGCTACGGCCCGGAGGCGGTCTGCATGTACACAGGCCGGGGCAATTTCGAGTTTGGCATCCAGGAAACGTTTCCGCCGACAGACACCAGTGAGTCCTCGGCAAGTTCGGTCCTATTTCCGTTCGGCTCCTCCAACACTACCGGAGTAGGGGCCCTGTGCTTCGTTGCTTACGGCATGATCGCTCCGCAGTCATGCCTCGGTCAACACTACCGTCATCTCAGTGACGACCTCGACAATGCCGACCTGATCCTGGTCTGGGGCGCTAATCCGGCCACCGACTCTCCACCGTCGAACGTGAGGCGCATCAAGAGCGCCATCAAGCGCGGTGCGCGGGTCATCACCATCGACCACCGTTATAGTGAAACGGCCAGGGCGACGCGCTCCCAATGGATCCCGATACGTCCAGGAACTGACGGTGCACTCGCCCTCGGCGTTATCAGACTGTTGATCGAACGGGAGCTGTATGACCATGAGTTCGTCGACCAATGGACCCACGGCTTCGATGAATTGCGCGCATATGTTGAGCGATTCAGCCCTAAACGTGTATCTGCAATAACTGGCGTACCGGCCGAGTCTATCGTGGATCTAGCGCAGGCTATCGGGACCGCCAGAGGCTGCTCGATCCTCATGTACACCGGCCTGGAGTACAGTAACAGCGGTGTCCAGGCTATTCGTGCCGTCCTCTCCATCCAAGCTCTGGCTGGACACATCGATGTTCCCGGTGGCAAGGTGTTTAAGATGCCCGATCGCGTTCAGCACAACCGCACGACGACCTCTCCTCCGGCGACCGGCAGACGCCCCATCGGCGCTAACCACTATCCGCTGTACTATCAACTCCGGAACGAAGCTCACGCGGCCGAGCTCCCCAGGGCAGTGCTCGATGCCGATCCCTATCCGATACGCGGGCTGATCGTCAGCGGCTCTTCACTAATCACTTCATGGCCGGACCCGGACCTGTGGCGAAAGACATTGGCGGCGCTCGATCTGCTGGTCGTGGTGAACCGCTTCCCGACGGCGGACGCCCGGTTCGCCGACCTGCTGTTGCCTGCCGCGACTCCGTTCGAGAGCTTGTCCTATCAGGTTCTCGATGGGTGGGCGCAGCTGCGGGCGCAGGTGATTGAGCCAAGAGGTGAGTCCCGTTCGGATTACCACATATTCTCGGAGCTGGCTCGGCGCCTGGGCTACGGGCACCTCTGGCCACAGACGGACGAGGAGAAAGTCAGGACCGGCTTGAAGGGGACTGGGATTACGCTGGAGCAGCTTCGCGCGAGCCCGGCCGGCGTCAGACTTGCGGTACCCCGCATGCGGTACCGCAAGTTTGAATCAAGAGAACTGCGAGAAGACGGCAAGCCGGGTTTCGCCACCCCTACCGGTAAGTTCGAGTTCGCGTCGGAGTGGTTCCGCGACAACGGCTATGAGCCGCTTCCCGTCTACAGCGAGCCGGTAGAAGGCCCGCTGGCGGCGTCCGGACTGACCGGAGAATACCCTCTGGTGCTGAATACGGGTGCACGCACCCAGGCGACTTTCCGCTCCCAGCATGTCAACATCGGTGGCCTGTTGAAGCTACAACCGAAGCCGTTGGTTTGGGTCCACCCTGCCGATGCACGACAACGGGGTATCAAGGACGGGGATGAGGTCATGGTGGAATCGCCCCGAGGCCGGGTGCGCTTCCGGGCCCGGGTCACCCAAGACATCATGCCCGGAGTCGTCGAGGTCAACATGGGCGGTGGTGGCCCCCTGGGCTCGAAGGAGTGGCGTGAGGCCAACGTCAACAACCTCACAGACTTCGATAACCGTGACCCGATATCGGGCTTTCCCGTGTACAAAGCATTATTGTGCGATGTCCGTCTGGCGTCGCCGGAAGGGTAAAGCACAAGATCGGTGCGGGGTCTGTTCCAGGCCATTAAGGATGGTATCTGGGATACCAATATCAATTCCCAGTATGCTTTGAAGGATGCCGTGAAAGCTACTAGAAGGTCACTTACCCCCTTTGAAATATCTCCCCGAAAACGTGATTACCCTTGATACGTGACCGACCACCTTTGGTGCACTCCTTCTCTTCGACCATATTTAGTTCCGTCGGCATTGGGCCAGTGGTGATCAAAAATTGGAGGGATTCCGAGAAAAATCTACCTCGGGAATTGCACCAAAATCCTGAGGAGGTCGAAACCCGAGATACCGATGCCTCATGTTAATTCGCCACCATCAACAATGAGCCAATTGTCTTTTGTTATACCAGTTAGGCGGCTAATGCTTTGGAGCATAGGGCTATTTTTTATCTAAGCAGAAACAGACAGAGAAATGTGTAGATGTGTTTCATCACTCGACAGTTTCTAAGCTGTGTTCGTAGAGAGGTGACTGGTTTGCGTCAGTCAAATTAGCCCAACTCTGACAAGTAGGAGTTTTTGGTTGCCATCCCTGTCTGTGAATGAAATTATTCAGAATATTACCTTCATGTTTGGCTTTAATTGA
>PCBE01000122.1 GCA_002731295.1 Acidiferrobacteraceae bacterium
AGATGAGTCGGTTGATGAACTTTGGAGTGCCGTTCGGGTGGAGGTGGTGCGTACGGGGTTTGTAGTCCGGTCCTTTTGCCTGGTAGTCCCTCATTAGCCAGGTGCTCAGCTGTTCCGGGAAAGGCTCCAGGCCGGGTAGGGCAGTGCGTTCTGAAGCTGATTCGGCAGCAGCTGGTATCAAGCAAGCCAGTGCGACGGCTATTCCGAACGCAGCGTAACGACATCGTGAAGCTCTCACGATAGGAGTAGCTGAGGTAACATTGGTAGTGGTTGGAATCATCAGTGTAGTTGACAACGTAGGCACTTCCTGTCGATTAACCTGAAACGCGGGGTAATGAAAACAATACTCTTTTTTTTGATTAGCGGCATATTTCTGTATGCGTTGTTGATCTTGGTACTCTTTTTTATGCAGAGATCTTTATTGTATTTTCCTTCAAATGAAAAACTTGATTTATCTCAGTATGCGGCAATCGGGCTGGAAGAAGTAAAACTCAAGACTGAAGACGGGCTCGAGCTGACAGCCTGGTTTATGCAAGCGGACCCCGCTCGTGATGGCCGTACGTTTCTCTTGTTTCACGGGAATGCCGGGCATATCGGGCACAGGGTAGAGAAATTTCGCAGAATCTTGGAGGCGGGCTACGGGTTCTTGTTTCTCGAATACCGGGGATACGGTGAAAACCCGGGAAAACCTACCGAGATCGGTTTACATACCGATGCGAGGGCCGCACTCGATTTCCTGGCCAGCAGGGAAATACCCTACGAAAAGGTGATCCTGTACGGGGAATCTCTGGGTTGTGGAATCGCCGTGAGAGCAGCGTCGGAACACTATTTTTCTGCAGTCATTCTAGAGGCGCCGTACACTTCGATTGCCGATGTTGCGCAAAGGCAATTCTGGTTTCTTCCTGTCAGATGGTTGGTCCGGGACCGTTACGACACGCTTGCCAAAATGAACAGGATTACCTCTCCCGTTGTGGTGATGCACGGGGAACAGGATGACGTCATTCACGTGTCGTTTGGAAAAAGAGTCTTTGAAGCAGCACCAGAGCCCAAGACCGCTTGGTTTTTTGAAGGTGCAGGGCACAACAACCTTAAGGAGTTTGGGTTTGATACTCGGCTATTGGATTACCTACAGCGAAACCGTTCCAGGTAGTGCTGAAGTGTTCTACACAAGTTCAGTTCACGGGCTGATCGTTGTCGTCATGTGACTCATTCTCCCAGTCGTAACGTTTTCGCAACGGAACATCCAGTCGGCGAAAAAGTAAGGTAAGTACCAGGCCAATGAAGGCCGCTATCAAGTGCGTCTCCCAAGAAATGCTCGAATCGCTTGGCAACAAGCCCCAGAGTAATGTCCCGTATAGGAAAAAAACGAGCATGGAGGCGCTTACAGCCCGGGTGTCCCGTCGGATGATTCCTGATATGAGAATGTAAATCGCAAGTCCATAGATCAAGCCGCTGGCGCCGATGTGCAGGGATGGTCGCCCGAACAGCCAGACTGCGAAGCCCGGCCCCAGATAGACTGCCGGAATTACCTTAAGAGATGATTGCGGGTACAGGTACAGCATCCCGGTTCCCAAGACCAGCAGCGGCAATGAGTTCGAGATCAAGTGGGGAAAGTCTCCGTGCAGGAGTGGTGCGACCAGAACACCAGGCAGGCCTGAAAGGGAGCGGGGACGCACGCCGAAACGGGTTAGCTCCAGTCCTAATCCCCAGTCCAGCAGTGTGACAATCCAAAGCAAGAGCACAAAACACAGTGACACCTTGAGTGCCAGGCGGAAATTTCCCTGGGCACGTTCGGATTTGTTATGGGCGGGATCGGGGAGATGAAGCTGCATTACAGTTGCTTGCTGACGGGCGGGTTCGCTGTCGACAAATTGATGGCTGATCAAAGAGTATCTTGAAAAAGTCGAAACTCAACAATTCTTCACGGTTCTTGATGCCTCTAACCATCAAGGAAGTCAAAAACTGTCGAACAACACACTGCCCCATCCTTGATATCGTGTCGGACTTATCCACCGGGACGCTTGACTCCGGATGTTTATCCTGCTGGATTTCGCGTTATTCTAACGGGCCAATTGGGTGATCGTGGGTCGAAGGTGGTATCTTTGAATCAAGCCTGAGTACTACAGTGTGACACATTCGAACCTAGACATGGACTGTGTTGAGCGTCATCTGAAAGATCTGCTTGAAGGTGCGGTGATGGCGTGGGATGTTGTTGCTGACATTACGGTCAGTAATGATTCGCCCGAGGCGCAGGTAAGCGTTGCCGACGGTGCTGCTATCCAGGTTACTTGTGAGCCAGGTCCCGCCGGAGGCTGGCAGTGGGTCCTATCTCGGCTGAATGAGGAGATTGAACAGCCGCAGCGCCGACTCTATCCCTCGGTCTTGACAATGCTACGGGCCCTGCGTGAAGAGTTGGCACCTGAGCATCGGGCCTATGGCCTGGTGATCACCTCTAAATCGAGCAGCCTGTAGCACTCGGCCGAAATAAAATGATCCCGGTAACGGTCCTGACAGGATTTCTCGGCAGCGGTAAGACCACGCTGCTGTCGCACCTGCTGCGCCATCCGGACATGGGCAGAACAGCGGTCATTATCAATGAATTCGGCGAGATGGGCCTGGATCACGAGTTGGTTGAGACCAGCGAGGAGGACTTTGTTGAATTAACAACGGGCTGCCTGTGTTGTCGCCTTCGCGATGATCTTGTGTTGACTCTTCACGATTTATTGGCCCGACGGCGGCGCGAGGAAGTGACGGCATTTGAACAGATCGTGATCGAAACCACCGGCCTGGCCGATCCGGCTCCGATCTTGCAGACCCTGGCCTCGGACGTGGCTCTGGCAGAGACACTAAAGCTGGCAAACGTGGTGACTACGGTGGATGCCCTGTTGGGTCTTGAGACATTAACGCGGTTTTCGGAATCGGCCCGGCAGGTTGCGGTGGCGGATAAGCTGGTACTGACCAAGACTGATCTCGTCGACGATGATGGCCAACGACTGCTTTCAAACGTGCGTAAGCTGAACCCATGGGCACCACTGCACTCGGCTGTCAATGGACGTATCGCGCCTTCTCTTCTGATGGGCTCTACTCAAGAGCAGGTCGATCCACTCCGCTGGCTGGGTCAGAGCGTGTTCGATGGCGTCCAACCGAAATCTGCACAACAGAACACCAACGACAGTGGGCCAGGTCCACATGGCAGCGCGATCGAGACCTTCAGTATCGTCCGTAACAGACCCTTGTGCGCAGTGACTCTGACGTTGCTGCTCCAGGCTCTCAGCGAGCATTGTGGTGCCAACCTCCTGCGTTTAAAGGGTATCGTAAAGATCGAGGAAGATCCTGAACATCCCGCAGTGATCCACGGAGTGCAGCACGTGTTTCATCCACCCACCTGGCTGGACCATTGGCCAAGCAGCGACCGGCGGAGCCGTCTGGTTTTTATCGTCAAAACAATCCAGCCTACGTGGGTAAACGCGCTGATAGAAACGCTGGATGCCGAAGTTCGCCAGTTGAACAACTCGCAACCGAATAAAGGGGCTATTGGTCGTTAACGAGTGAGGAAAGAGAAAACATGTTCGATATATTGATTCGAGGTGGAGAGGTAGTCACGCCGTATGGATGTGGCGACTATGACGTTGGAATTAGCGGGGAGAAGGTTGTGGCAGTGGATTTATCAGGCACCCTTCGAGCCGGTGACGACACGCGCGTCATCGATGCTTCGGGGAAGATCGTCATGCCCGGGGGTATCGATCCCCACGTCCACTGTTCGTGGCATATCCCGGCAATTGAGGGGGTGGCTGCGCAGTTGACTGCGCCTCCGTCACAGGTCAGTCGGGCGGCGCTGTACGGCGGCACCACCACAATGATCGACTTTGCAGCGTGGGAGGAGGGGGAGACCTTTGAGCAGACCATCAGTCGTCGCGACCAGGATTGGCGAGGACGTTGCCACTGCGACTATGCCTATCACCTGATGCTGCGTGGCGGTATGCCGCTGGAACTGATCGATACCCTATCGGAAGTTATCCAGGCTGGTTATCCAACGATCAAGATTTTCACAACAGATATTACGCCGAGTCGACGCGGGCGAATGGTTGACTTCGGCTACATGTGGGAAGTGTTCCAGGCGATGGCTCGATGCGGTGGCCTTGGCGTAATCCACGCCGAGGACAACGATCTGGTTATGCACATGTACGGCCGCCTGTTCCAGGAGGGTCGAACCAGTTTCGAGAACATGGCTGAAGTGCACTCGGTCTTGTCTGAGGATCTGTCTTTCCGCCGGGTACTGAGGCTGGCCGAAAACGTCGAAGGCACCGCGCTGTACATGATGCACATCAGCGCAGCTACGGGCGTCGCTGCGGTTGAAGAAGCTCGGGCTAAAAATTTGCCGGTGTACGGTGAGACTCTGCACCAGTACATGCTCTACAACCAGGACGATTACCGCCGTCCGAACGGGCAGATCTATCACACCTACCCGTCACTGAAGACCGAGGCCGACCAGGAAGCTTTATGGCAGGCAACGCAGAACGGTTCGATCCACTGTATCGCAACGGATGAGTTGTGCTGCCGGTTGTCGGTCAAGACCCAAGGCCAGCGTATCGATGACACCACCGGTGGAAATTCTGGCGTTGAACCACGTCTTGCGGTCATGTATCAGGAGATGGTCACTGCGCGAGGCTATTCACTTTCGCAATATGTGGACTTGGTCTCGAGTAACGCGGCAAAGATCATGGGGCTATATCCTCGTAAGGGGGCGATCGCCCCTGGCAGTGATGCCGACATTACTCTGCTTGACCCGGACGAGGCCCGGGTCGTGCGCAATGAAGATCTGCATGAGACCGATTACACACCGTGGGAGGGTAAGCGGGTCAGTGCCTGGCCGGTGTTGACCATTCTACGGGGCAAGGTTGTGGTCGAAAAGGGTCGTTTCTTTGCTGAAGAGACTGACGGCCAGTATCTGCCCCGCCGGATCACTGGCGACATTCTCGACGGTACTGCTCTGTAGGAGTTCAGGGATAGAAGGCTATGCGCCCCACAACCTGGGTCATTGTAGGCAGCTATTTTTCACCGGTTTAGTTTGTCCCCGTAATACAAGTAAAACTGCGGCCAACACGAAATGTGGCATAGAACTTGAGTAATAAAATGACGACAATATTGGCGGGTGTTATAGTCTTGTCAGACAAATACTATCTGGAGTAGCGGGACGGTTCGCAGTTATTGTTCCGCACCTATCAACCGAGAAAGGAGGAGTCATTATGAAATTGCAATTGCTGTCTCGTTGGGGTTGTCGATTACTGCTCGGGGCCATGGCGGCCCTGCTCGCTGTTCTTGGGGTAACATCAGCTGCAGCGGACACAAAGTTGACTGTTTATACGGCGCTTGAAGCAGAGGAACTGGAGCCGCTACGAAAAGCGTTTCGTGCCGAGCACCCCGACATCGATATCAATTGGGTGCGTGATTCGACTGGTATTATCACGGCAAAAATGTTGGCTGAGATCGATGCCGGTAATCCGCAAGCCGATGTTTTCCTCGGAACTTCTGCCACGAGTCTTCTTGTCGTTGATGCCAAGGGTATGTTGCTGCCCTATGCACCGAAAGGACTCGACAAGCTGGATTCCAAGTTTCGAGACGCCAGGAATCCGCCGCATTGGGTCGGAGTCGACGCCTACGCTGCAGTGGTCTGCTACAACACTATAGAGTCCGGGAAATCTAATCTGCCAAAACCGTCCTCCTGGCAGGATCTGTTGGACCCGGTCTACAAGGGCCACCTGGTCATGCCCAACCCTAATTCTTCCGGGACCGGCTTCCTGACTGTTTCGAGTTGGATTCAGATCATGGGTGAAGATGCGGCATGGGCATTCATGGACGCGATTCACGAGAACATGGCCCGTTACACCCATTCCGGGTCGAAGCCGTGCCGACTTGCTGCAGCAGGCGAACACGCCATTGGGATCTCTTTTGTATTTCGAGGAGCCAAGTTGATCAAGAAGGGGGCGCCGCTTGAGCTGGTTTTGCCCAAAGAAGGAATCGGTTGGGAAGTGGAAGCAAGTGGCATTCTTAAAACTTCGAAAAAGATCGAAGCCGCCAAGACCCTGATCGACTGGCATATCTCTCCAGCGGCGATGAAGGTCTTCAACGACTACCTACCGATTATCGCGATTCCGGAACTCGCAACACCTGTCGCACATTTCCCCGAGAATACGCTCGAGATGATGATCGACAACGATTTCGGCTGGGCCGCTGACAATCGAAAGCGCATTCTCGGTGAGTGGCAGAAGCGTTACGATGCCAAGTCTGAACCCAAGGGCTGAACAGCGTAAGTAGAGAAGTTCATGTGGACACTGGACCGATTGGCGCGGGGAGCGTCAATCGGTCTTTCTCGCTGTATTAGGGTGATGTTTGATTCACGGCCAGGTATACGACGGTCTATTCACAGGAGGAGCCGTGACTGATCGGGAGCCCGTTTCAATACAGGAAGACAGCCAGCCCTACCTCAAGATTGAGCAACTGACGAAGAAGTTCGGGGATTTTGTCGCGCTGCAAGAAATATCACTCGATGTATACGAAGGGGAATTTATCTGTTTCCTCGGCCCTTCAGGCTGTGGCAAGACGACTTTGTTGCGTTGCATTGCGGGGCTCGATATTCAGACCCACGGTCGTGTTGTTCAGGCCGAGATCGATATCTCGAAACTTCCTCCCACGGTGCGCGATTTTGGCATTGTGTTTCAGTCTTATGCATTGTTTCCTAATCTCACGGTCCGTAAGAATCTGGCATATGGGCTGGAAAACCGGCGCATGCCAAAAGAAGCCATTGCAACGCGGGTCGGCGAACTTCTGGACCTTGTCGGTCTTGTTGGCCAGGATGTGAAGTATCCCGCACAGCTTTCGGGCGGTGAGCAGCAACGTGTTGCGCTGGCGCGGGCGCTCGCAACGGCGCCAGGGCTGCTGCTGCTCGATGAACCGCTGAGCGCTCTGGATGCCAAAGTTCGGTCCTATCTCCGTCACGAAGTCAAAGAATTACAGCAGCGGCTTGGGGTCACCACCATTATGGTGACCCATGACCAGGAAGAAGCGTTGACCATGGCAGACCGGGTGGTGGTGATGGATCAAGGCATCATCAGTCAGGTAGGTAGCCCCATCGAAATTTACCGAGCTCCTGAAACCAAATTCGTAGCGGATTTCATTGGCACGATGAATTTTCTACCGGGCGTAATGCTGGAATCACAACGTTGCCGGGTCGGGCAGATCGAATTCGAAAACTTGAGAAGGGTTGGAAATCCGTTACCCGGGGATTCGATCACTTTATGCATTCGACCGGAGGAGCTTTTACTACAGGACGATGAAATTCAAGCCGACAATATGATCGTCGCGCAAGTCAAAAGTGTTGAATTCTTGGGTGCTTCCTACCAGGTTACCTTTTCTTCGCGTGACTTGGACAGCCGAACGATGATCGCGGACCTGTCCCCAAAACTATTCAGCGAACATGACATCCGCGTAGGGATGGAGCTCAACCTCATACTTCCCGCGGACCGAATTCACGTATTTCGATCCACTTGAATAACGTTACCGTGTCCAACGTTGCGGTTTCTTTTTCGGCACCATTGCGCCCCCGTTTGGGTCGGGATGACTTTTTTCAAGGGGGCTGTCTGATCGGGTTTTCTGCTCTCGTTTGTGCGGCGATCTTCTTGCCGCTGTACGCAATGCTGGCGAAGAGCTTCGAAGACTCCGACGGAAACTTTTTAGGTTTTGCCAACTACATAGAGTATTTCAATACACCGTCTTTAGTAACTTCGGCGCAGCACACCATTATTATCGGCGTGTTGACTACGATTATCGTGGTCGTGCTGGCGTTTATTTATTCCTATGCCCTCACGCGAAGTTGCATGCCGTTTAAAGGATTATTTCGTGGCATCGCGGTAATCCCAATCCTCGCGCCGTCCCTGTTGCCGGCGATTTCATTGGTCTACCTATTCGGCAATCAAGGGATGATCAAGGAAGTACTCCTAGGCCACACGATCTATGGGCCGATCGGCATAGTGATTGCGCTGGCATTTTGGATTTTTCCCCATACGGTTCTCATATTAACAACAGCACTGTCATCTGCTGATGCGAGACTCTACGAGGCGGCCGTGGCTTTAAGAACGAGCAAGACTCGTACCTTTTTTACGGTTACGTTGCCGGGTGCAAAGTATGGCGTAATGAGTGCGTGCTTCGTTGCGTTTACCTACGCCATTACGGACTTTGGAGCGCCCAAGGTAATCGGCGGCTGGTATAACATGCTGTCGGTCGACATTTACAAGCAGGTTGTCGGTCAGTGGAACTTTCAGATGGGAGCCGTGGTCAGTGTCGTACTGTTGTTCCCAGTGGTAATCAGCTTCGTAGCTGACCGCCTGGTGCAACGGCGGCAAGTCGCGCAAATTTCGGCACGATCGGTGCCGCTGGAACCGAAGCCAAATCGGCGCTTTGACCTTGTTATGCTCCTCTACTGCGTGGTGATTTCGATTATCCTAATTGGGATTCTCGGGGTCGCCGCGTACGCATCATTTATCAAGTTTTGGCCCTACAACCTCAGCTTAACTTTTGATAACTACCAGTTCGATCTGATGGATGGTGGTGGCTGGAAGGCGTACCGGAATAGTATCGTTATGGCCATATGGACCGCCGGACTCGGCACCCTGATCATATTCACGGGAGCCTATTTCATCGAGAAGTCACAACGCTTCAACAAGTTCCGTTCTATTTTGCAATTTATCGCAGTTGTGCCGCTTGCAGTCCCTGGTATGGTGCTTGGTCTTGCTTACATCTTTTTCTTTAACCCAACCAAGTTCACTGTACCGTTCACCTCGATAGAACTGGCAAATCCGTTTAGTTTTCTCTACGCAACCATGGGTATTTTGGTGATCTGTACTATCGTTCATTACTACACGGTGCCGCACCTGACTGCATTGACCGCACTCAAACAAATGGATCGCGAATTTGAGGCAGTCTCAGCGTCACTCAAAGTACCTTTTTATAAGACCTTTGCTCGGGTTACGTTTCCCGTATGCCTACCAGCCATATTTGATATTGCGATCTATCTTTTCGTCAATGCAATGACCACCGTATCGGCTGTGGTGTTCCTTTGGGGGCCGCAAACACATCTCGCCTCGGTGGCTGTGCTGAACATGGATGATCAGGGTGATATTGCGCCGGCAGCGGCTATGGCGATGATGATCGTCTACACTTCAGCCGCAGTGCGAATCGCGTATGTGTTCTTGACCCGCGGATTCCAGAGAAAGACTCAGGCCTGGCGACGGCGAGAAGTGACCACGAAATCTATAGCCCCGTCCTCTGTGACTCAAAAAACCACGACGGCCTAAATGCGGTGAATGATGATGGGCACGGTAAAAAATTGAAGCAACTTAGCCTTTCTCCAATCGAGCTAGGATAGCGGTACGACCAGACGTTTCATTGTGCCGGTGTCTGGCGAACCCACCAAATCGATCGATTGTTCGACGGCATCGACCGGTCGCCGCCCAGAGTAAATCCGCTGGATTCGGCTAGCGACTCGATAGCTGCATAATCCCTGATCCCGCTCACGGGATTGTGCTCTTTTAACCAGCGGTCGAACGCGACGTTGCTGGGTTCAAGCATGCGGTCGGGGTAGCGGTATGGCCCGTAAAAGTACAATACACCCTTAGATTCGAGAATGTTGGCGGCGATGCTGAACAGACGTTCAACACCTGTCCAAGCCACGATGTGGACGATGTTGATGCACACGATAGCATCGACTCTACTTAAGTCCTCGTTGTTGCCCAACAAGTCGATCACTATAGGAGAATTCAGATTCGGCGCACAGGATTCCTTGCGCCAGGCTTCGATACTGGGCAAGGCGTCAGCAAGATCACTCGGTTGCCAGGTAAGGTTAGGTAGAAATTGACTAAAGTATGCCGCGTGCTGGCCTGTCCCACTACCGATTTCAAGGACCTTACCCCTGTCCGGCAGAACTTCTTTGAGTACCGCCAGGATAGGCGCCTGATTACGGTTACAGGCCTGTGCAAAGCGTTTCATATGAATGGTATCCGGGTCATGTTGTTGTCTGATCAGTAGATGTGTTTTTCAGTGGGCGTTGACGCTGGGGTGGTTCGTACCGAATGATACCTAGACTGATAAGGATCGTGTTCTGCTCCGGTTATTTAACGGTTAAAATTGTCCAGGGCAACCGGCCTTGTCCGGGACCCACACATCACTTACACACCTGAATGTTTCAGTGGAGTATTGTCCATGCAACTCGATGTTCCCGATCGCCCCGAGGCTCTTGCATTCGACATCTTCGGTACCGTCTTGGACCTTGCCGGAAGCCTGACACCCCGTTTGTCTGAGTTGCTTGATGACTGCGGGGCCCAGACGCAGGTGACAACACTGTGGGCCTATTGGCGGATGCGCCAGCGGATCGAGCAATACCAGGACAATCTTCTGATGCTCGGGCACAGCGGCTACCTTGCCGTGATGCGGCGGTCACTGCTATACACATTACGCACGTTCAAGGTTGTATTTTCTGAGAGTCAGGTCGATGATTTCATGCTGGCTTATCAGCAACTCGACCCGTTTGATGATGCCGTGGCAGGGCTCGAAAGACTGGCGGGGAACTGCCGCCTGGTTATGCTCTCTAACGGTGAACACGACTACCTGGTCCATCTCGCCCGCAACCGAATCAAGATCTCGTTCGACGAGATCATTTCCGTGGAGTCGGTGGGTCAATTTAAGCCGCATCCGGCGGTCTACCGCCATGCCGCCCGCAGGCTGGACCTTGAACCGGGGCAGATCATGATGGTTGCGGCGCATTCCTTTGACATTCTGGGAGCTCGTGCGAGCGGCTACCGCGGGGCTTATATCGACCGTTATGACCTGCCTTATGATGAGTCCCCGTTGCAGCCTGAGATCACAGTTGATGACTTCAAGGGGTTATGTGACTGGCTTGGTGTCTGATTCATTCGCGAACAAAGCGGAATTGATCTCAGGATTAAACCAGGAGGCTCGTGCCGAATGATAGCCTGTTGATAGTCAGCTCAATCCGCCGTTTGATCATGAGTTAACCATTTGGGGAACTCGGCTTTTCCTTGCGGAGACAGCGCGTAGACGCCCTTGCCTAGGCGATCGAACCAGCCGTAGACATTGTTATATAGAATTGCTCTGGTTTTTGGCTCGGCCAAAGATTGGGCAATAACAGCAGCTTTAGTCTCACCGTGTTCTTGTAAGTAGTCGGCAATAGCGAGGGCTTTTTGGCGATAGGCTGTCATGATGCCGCGTCGCATAGTACTACCACCAGCGTTGGGATCACCAACTCGATGCATGAATTCACCCAGTAGTCGATGTCTTCTTTGTTTTGCCTGACGCGGTTTGTATTCACCGGGATCACACAACACATCAACACTACCTAACGCTGCGGCAGGGTCTATAACCATCAGACCCAGACCAAGCATACGAAAAAGCTTGACGATCTGTTTACGCTGTTTTTTCAGTACCCCGATGCCCTTTGGCACCCCGATATAGACAGTATCTGAAATTTGCAGTCGGTCGACGGCTTGTAACACAACGGTCATATTGATTGACAATTTCAGTTCAACAACCACAACAGGCTCGTCTCCCCGAACTGCGATCACATCGCAA